>NZ_MCHF01000034.1:0-44701 GCF_001707455.1 Dehalobacter sp. TeCB1
CATACCTATGACTATCCAGTTATGAAAAAAGCCAGCTAAAACCTATAACGATTTTGCTGGCTACTTATTTAACTATTGGAGAAGGCGGTATTGCCCCACTACATTTGTAGTTTTGCAACACCGCCTTTTTTTGACACGTTTTTTGACATAAAGTTGAATCTTCATTTGCATTATAAGGCAGTTCTGTAAAATAGTTGATGCTTTCTGAAAATGATGAAGGAAAATGTAGTTAAAAGTAGAATAATTTGTTTAACAGCCGTTGATTACTTTATCAAAAATGATGTAAATCTGATCTTAGCAGTATTTCCATCAGAGAAGGGAAATATGGAATCATCACATTTTTTTTCAGTTTTATTTTTCTTTTCTTGTGTAATGAGCAGCTCTCTTGGGGCCTATACACTTTATCTTGACCCGAAAGCCGGATTGAACAAAGCTTTTTTTGTACTGTGTATTTCCTTGAGTCTATGGGCTTTCGGGTTTTCCATTTGCGTTTCTGCCCAGAATCAAGAACTTAGCTTAATCTGGCGTAGGATCTCAGTCGTTGGTTGGGGTTCGTTTTTCAGTATCCTGCTTCATTTCAGTTTAATTCTAACCGAGAAAAAAAATTTGTTAAACAAATGGTGGCTATACCTGCTGCTTTATTTCCCCTCCGTCCTGACAATGTATATTTATGGGATCTCCGGTTCTGCGGAATCTAAGTATAAATTAATTCATACGGTCAATGGCTGGATTAATGTTCCGAATAGTGGCTTTAATTCTTTCTTCAATTATTATTATATTATTTTCTGCATTGTTTCCGCAGGAATGATTTGGTTATGGGGGAGAAGAGCTTCTGCCCGGAGTAGTAAGAAAAAGGCAAGGCTCATCCTATCTTGGATTATTGCAACCTTAATCTTTGCATCCTTTACGGATATTGTCGCCAGCACTTTTTGGAAAATGCCGCTTCCCCAATTGGCTCCTTTTATTATCTCGATGTCGCTCATCGTCATTTACTACGCTATTAAAAAATACGGACTGATGAAGCCTGAGAAGATCATCAATGCTGAGGAAACCATCTTAAATGAATCCACCCGCGGCAATATTATCAGCTATATGGCCTTTGCTATGTTTGCCTGCGGCGTTATTAATTTTGTTTCGTTTTTTCTTTTTAACATGACGAACGATTTAACGCCTGTCATATTGACAAGTATTGCTGTCCTTTTTCTAGGACTTGTCATTTTGTTCGTGAAGTGGATGCCTATCGCGGAAAATAAAAAAGATATTATTTATTTTGTGGTGAATGTTCTGGCCATTCCAATTTTTACTTTAAGGTTTATTGAAACCGGGAGTATTACGGTTTGGGCGTTTCCTATTATTTTTGTAATTATTGCCCTGGTGTTCAATCAACGCATTATCTTAGCTTCATTGGGAGTCTCCATCATATCTACCCAGATTCTGGGCTGGTTCATCACGCCAAAGGTTAACGTTGAGATAAATGCTCAAGACTATTTGGCAAGAATCTTATTTTTCCTTGTCGTTCTTTGGTTGGCTTTCTATGTCAATAAACTGTATATTCGCAGACTGAGAGAAAACGCTGAGCAGATAAAACTGCAGAAATTAATCTCGAAGATTTCTTCGGATTTCATCACAGCAAATCAAATGAATTTAGAGCAGAAAATCAATCAGGCGCTTGAGGAATGCGGACGGTTTTTTGAGATGGACAGGGCATGGATTTATTTACTGGACAGGGAGCAACATCGCGTTACCCTTCCGTTTGCTTGGTACCGGCATGGTCTTATTGTCAGCGAAGCGATAGAATGCCCGGGAGCGGAAGACTCGATCCTCATGAATCAGATATCAGAGGGTAAAATTATTCATACAAAATCAGAAATTTGCCTACCCATTGCTGGAAACGGTCAGATATTAGGCTCATTTGGGATTGATTCCCGCAGAATCCCTAAAAAATGGCGTGAAGACCAGATTGATTTACTCAAGGTCATTGCAAATATTTTGGGAGACGCTCTGACGAAAGTCCAGGCGGAAAGAGAAATTAAACAATTAGCCTACTATGATCATTTAACGAAGCTACCCAACCGGGTATTGTTCCAGGACAGGGTTACGCAAGCGATCCACCAAGCCGGCCGGATTCAAAAGATGCTCGCGGTGATTTTCCTGGATCTTGATTCTTTCAAAACGGTTAATGATACTTTGGGCCATGAAGGCGGGGACGAACTGATCACTAAAGTCGGGCAGGAATTATTGGAATGTACCCGCAAAACCGACACAGTATCCCGTTTTGGCGGCGATGAATTTCTGATTTTGCTGAATAATATTTCCGACTATCAAGATGTTATGGCCATTGCCGATAAAATAATGGGTTTATTCAAAGAACCGGCGGTACTAAGAGGTAAGGAATTCTTTGTTACAGCAAGTGCAGGGATTGCGCTATATCCTATTGATGGACAAGATACAGAAACGTTGATTATAAACTCGGATATTGCAATGTATAAGGCCAAAGAGAAAGGGAAAAACCAGTATGCCCTCTGTTCTTCCGAGATGAAAGAGGACATTCGGAATAAAATGATACTGAAAAACAGTCTGTTCCGAGCTTTAGAACGCGAAGAATTGTTGGTGTATTACCAGCCCCAGGTCCATCTTCCGGAAGCAAAAATCATCGGAATGGAAGCTTTGTTAAGATGGAAGCATCCGGAGTTGGGAATGGTATCCCCGGCAGTATTCATCCCGATTGCCGAGCAAAGTGGGATCATTAACACGATCGGAGAATGGGTACTTAAAACAGCTTGCCGGCAAAATAAGATCTGGCAGGAAAAAGGATATCCTCCGGTGCGGATGTCTGTTAATATTTCGGTAAATCAACTTCGCAACCCGAATATTGTTGGTCAGATCGCAAATGTCCTTCAAGAAACCGGACTTCAACCCAAGTATCTGGAATTGGAAATTACAGAAGGTTCTGCGATAAATGAAGCAAATATTATTCAGGTTTTAAACGATTTTAAGAAGTTAGGGATTACCATCTCTATCGACGACTTTGGCACAGAATACTCCTCTTTAAACAGGCTGAAAAATTTGCCGATCGATCGATTGAAAATGGATATGCATTTTGTTCACGGTATTGAAAAAGATGAAAAAGACAGAGCAATCACCAAAGTCATCATAAATCTTGCTAAAAATCTAGACCTGGAGGTTATTGCCGAAGGGGTGGAAACCGAGAAACAAGTACAATTCTTAAGTCAGAACATGTGCGACGAGGTTCAGGGTTATTATTTCTACCGACCAATGCCTGCTGAGGAAATCGAAGAATTATTAAGAAAACCATGCGCCAATATCCTATAGATACATAGTCTTTCTACAAAATCAACTCCACCCACCGATTGTTTTCGCTGTAAATTCCTCATGTACTTTCTTCAGCAAGACCGGGATACTCAGCGCCTGTGGGCAATGTTCCTCACAGATTCCGCAAGAAATACACTGATCAGCTCCGGAACCGGAGGGGAGCAGACTTTCCCTGTACATCCCTTTGTCTACCCAATGCGTTTTCATGAGCTGGTGGCTGTTGTAGAGTCTGAATATTTCAGGAATGCTTACGCCTTGGGGACAAGGCATACAATAGCTGCAGCTTGTACAGCCGATGCTGTTATTGGACTCGAAAGCTTCCCGGATTTTTTTGATCAGATTTTGGTCGGCCTCGGACATTACGTTGACTGCAGATTCATCAAAGATCCGCAAATTGTCCTTCAACTGCTCCAGCGTACTGGCGCCACTAAGAATCACGGAAACCTCAGGCATATTGTAAAGCCAGCGGAAACACCACGCGACCAAGGATCTCTTCTCCGGATATTGATGAACCAAATCAGCGACTGCTTCGGGAACGTTAGCCAGCATGTAGCCGCCCCTTAACGGTTCCATGATAACAACCGCCAGACCCTTTCCTGCCGCATATCTCAACCCCTCAATCCCGGCCTGCTGATTTTCATCCAGAATATTCAGCTGAATTTGTGCCATCTCCCAGTCAAAGGCATCCACGACCTGTTTGAATGCCGGCAGTGTCCCATGAAAAGAAAAACTCTTGTGCAGTATTTTACCCTTTTGGACCATTTTATCAAGGAAAGTAAGACCATCAAAATGATTGACTTTCTCCCAGTTGTCATGGTTCATGTTGTGGAGAAGATACATGTCAATATGATCGGTTCCCAAGCGTTTCAGCTCTTCATCCAAGTATTTCTCGAAGTCTCCGTGTTTGCCGATTTTCCATATGGGGCTTTTGGTGGCGATCAACGCCTTATTCCGATAGCCCCCTTGAAGCGCTTTCCCGGTAATCATTTCACTGTTTGGATAGATGTAAGCGGTGTCCAGGTAATTGACTCCGTGATCTACCGCATACCGCACCATTTCTATCGCTTCTTTTTCACTTTTCGGGAATCGCATACAGCCAAGCCCCAGCCTTGAAACTTGGAGTCCCGTTTTTCCTAGTAGCGTATATTGCATGATATTACACTCCATTTTATCTTCATTCTTTGTTATACCCTATTGCGTTATTTACTAAGCATCTCTTTAATTTTCTTCCACAGTCCGGTGCCAACCATATTATCGGCAACTTTTATGATTTCCTGGACTTTAATCAGGATATCACCCTCACCGGCCCAGTGCCTGCGGACAACTTCCGGGTTCGTGTTATTAATAATGGTGTTCAGGACATAAGCAGCCACGGATATATCGTCAACAAATCCTACCGGTCCTACAAAAAGCTCAGGGATTAAATCAATCGGTGAGACAAAATAAGCAATCGCAATCGCCAGTTTTGCTTTATCGTCTACGTTGACTTCCTTGTCTATAGTCAATTTGCACAGAAGATGAAATAAGTCGGGGGCAATCAGGATATACTCTGCATACTTATTCGTTTTACCTTCCTCACTTGTGAAGTAATCCTTGATCTTTTTCCTTAGAGATTGATAAAAATCATTATGGTCGTTCTCATGGTCGTTCCTCATTTGGTCACTCATGATCTAACCTCTTTTCGTTATTTTTCGTTATTTTATGTACAACAGAATATTTTATAGGCGTCGTCTTTTATTGCTTTTATTGTAGCTTCTTTCTCTAACAATTGCACCAAGGTTTCAAAGGGTATTTTCCTGTCCATGACGAATATCTTCTTAACCGACAATAAACTCTTACGCTTGGAGAAGGTAAATCATGAAAATCACTGACAAGAAGCTTCTTACGATTACCGTCCTATTGCTCATAAGTACCTTGATCCTTTCCGCTTGCAGCTTTAAAAACAATTCTTCTGCTCCTTCGGCTGCAGTTTCCTCCGCTGGAACCAATAACACCAGTGATCAGGAAGTGGTTTCAAACTTAATTATGAAAGGTACAGGTCTCAGAGAGATCTCTTATCATCTTGTAACAACGAATGCGGGAGTATCTTCCGAAAGCAACGTTTGGTTTAAAGATACCAAAATGAAAACGGATACGATTACGAATGGGCAAAGAACGGTCTCCATCTTCGATTTAGAAAAGGGAGAAATCGTTTCCTACCGGCCAGGACAAATTGTGGCTGCCAAGGTAAATATTAACGAATATAAAGGGAATGACAATATTACCCCCATGGACTATTCACTGGCATTAGATACAGATGAAAATGCTGATGTAAGTTACCAAATCATCGGAACACAAACGCTTAACGGATTGGAATGCAAAATAATTTCTGTAACCAGCGGCCAAGGGAATTATAAAGATTGGTTAAGCACAAAATACGGAATCGTCATTAAGTTTGAACTGGTTCAGGACGGGCAGACCAATACCTCAGAATATACAGACATTAAAGTCGGTGCAGGTTCCATCCCCGAAGGTACATTTGACTTACCGAAAGAGATTCTTATTCAATAAATCCCATGAGGATTTCCATGACTTCTTCCAAATACTTTTAGGAATTTTTTACCGGTATAATGATTGAAATTCTGAGGTATCCTATTTAAGGTTAAAGAAAAGGGAACCGTATTCTCTCACGGTTCCCTTCCGGCTTATAATCATTTGCTCTCGAAAATCAGTCTTAACGCATGCCGAGGCTTTCAAAAGTCTTCTTCACCATGTATCCACCTACGGAACCATTTTGTCTAGCAGATGTATCAGGGCCTAAGTTTACACCCATTGAACTAGCTGCCTGACTCTTGTCTATAGGAAGTCTATATTTTGCCATTACTTTTTCCCTCCTTTCCTTTTTGGAATGTACACTTATTATTAACATATTTACCTTTTCTACACTGGCAGTTTTTGTTATAGATCATATAGTCAAAAAAGACCGGCACTCTTGATACTGCCCCCTGAATATATTGACATTAAACGAAGATGCTTTTGGGCGGGTGGTATCCTATGAATGCTGTGGATCGTATATCCAAAGCTTTTCAATCTGCTGAAGAAATCCCTGTTGACGATTCCTCGAAGATGATTTTAATGAGTGATGTCCATAGGGGGGACGGCAGCTGGGCTGACGATTTTTCCGGGAATGAGAATCTGTATTTTGCAGCGTTAACGCATTATTATAAGGAACAGTACACGTATATCGAGCTTGGTGACGGTGACGAACTGTGGAAGTATAAAAACATGTCGGACATCGTGCCTGTTCATAAGGATACATTTTCACTCCTGCAAAAATATTATAATGAAGGCCGCCTTTATTTCATTTACGGAAACCATGACATGGTCAAAAGCAATGATCATTTTGTACAGAAATGCTTTAACCGGTACTATGATGCCGAGGAAAACCGTCACGTTCCTTTATTTGAGAATGTTAAATTTCACGAGGGGCTCGTTTTACGGTATAAGGATTCAGACCGAAAAATTCTTTTGATCCATGGGCACCAAGGCAGTATGTTGGACTATACGTTTTGGGGGTTAAGAAGATTTCTGGTCAGATATGTATGGAAGAAACTTGAGTTGTTCGGTTTTAAAGACCCCACCAGTACAGCCAAAAATTATCATAAGAAGGATTCTATAGAACAAAACCTTACTGAATGGGTCAATCAGGAAAAGCACATGCTGATTGCCGGTCACACCCATAGGCCCATGTTCCCTGATGCGGGGAAACCGCTATATTTTAATGACGGCAGTTGTGTTCATCCGCGTTCGATCACAGGCATAGAGATCGCGGAAGGCAATATTACACTGGTTAAATGGAATATCAAAACCAAGGATAACGGTACCTTGTATATAGGCCGGGAAGTTCTTGCAGGACCCAGAGACTTAAAGGGATACCTTTAAGTCTCTGGTCTTTCCTCTTATTTTGTATCGTCATGATATTTACAAGCTCCGCACTTGCGCCAACCGAAACCATGACGCCGATCATTGACAGCGTCCGCTCCTTATTGATGACTGGGACTGTAAGTAACGCCGTTGGATAGCGATTTAAAATAACCTATCCTTCATTTGGGGCTAAGTGGTGTTACAGCCCTTTTGTATTGGCTGCCGGAGCTATCAGAGCATATTTCTGATGCTTTCCGCCGTATGCCGCTGAAAATTGAAATCCCGGAATGTTTCTTGACGCGACGCTCCAAGCGCAGATCCAGCTGATTGATCAATGGCTGCTTTAAGATCCGCCTTCAGGCTCTGATCCGTTGTTTCCTGGTATAAGGTGTAGATGTACGGGACCGCTGCATCAGACAAGCCGGACAAAGCCTGCACATCGAGATTCTCCAGGGTTCCGTTACTGTACCTGTCAATATTATAGGCAGCGATTCGGCCGTCGATGTTCCCGTAGCTCAGGATCATGAAAAACACTACAAATCCGACCAGCATGATCCTGGCTGCGTTAAATTTTTTAAACTGTCTGACGGCAATCACCGCAAACAGAAAGAGCAGCACAAGCATAAACCAAGTCGTATAGACACGCAGCGGGGTCAAACCAAAATAATGGATGTACATCACCATCTTGCTAATGGCCGTAATGATCAACATCAGGGTGAAAAGGCATAAAATGGCTGTTTCTATTTGCAGAATCCTCACCTTGTCCCTTTTCACAATAAGATGGGCCACCGTAATCACGACCATATTGATCCCGGCTACCGCACAAAGTTCAAAAAAACCTCTGCGGGCATACTCCGCATGCGTCATGAGTTCCGGGAGACGGTCATTGAATGCCGAGAAAAGATAGGTGATCTGAGAAAGAAAAAAAACCACAAAGACAAGATTCAACGCTGTCAAGGCGGTGTATACGGTCACTCCCGGGGAAAAACGGAAAGCAGCGGCCGTTTTGTCAACAGTCTCGATGGTGACATATCCCGTATTCCTCCCATGCCGGTCGCCGTAAATCAATCCGTACAGATAACAGGCGACGGGAATTCCCATCAATATCTGGACGATAATATTCATCGATACCGAAAACTGCAGATTGGCGATCATCCCTGCGAAAACAGCATCGGCTCGTGTCAATAGGTTGATGACTGCGGCCAGGATCGGAATCATCACAAGAATACCAACCGCGCCGGCCAGAAGGGATTTCCCCTTTTGATTTCTGCCAAACAGTCTCTTGACCGCGCCAAAGCAGCAGGCAAAATTGCGGAATGGGATGACCAAAACCTGATTAAAAAGATCGCCCAGGATATAGGCGGAGATCCTTTTCTCCAGGTTTCTGCCCGTAAACAGGCTGATCCAATAGATGACAGCGGCTGTAAGAAAGATAAAATTCAGTCCTTTGATCAGGATATTATCAAAAAGCAAAAAAACCAGGGACGACAGGATAATGACAATGAAACATAACCAGCTCGTTCTTGTTTGACGGAACTTACCTGATTTCAGATATAGGACGGTAGACAGACAGAATACTGCTGCAAATAAGGTAACACCCGCACCAAGACCGGCAGCCAGGATCAGATTCCAATATAAGAAGCCGCAGACCAGCATTGCCAATGCGAAAACAATATCACTCCTTGTATAGGTTGCCGTATCCGTACTGTTATTCATCTCCCTGTTATTCATCTTCCTGTTCTCCTTTCCGATACTCTAATAAATCTCCGGGCTGGCAATTCAGAACCTTGCAAACTTGTTCCAGGGTCGAAAAGCGGATAGCCTTTGCCTTATTGTTTTTTAGAATTGAAAGATTAGCCGGAGTGATTCCGATTTTATCCGCCAGCTCACCGGCAGAAATTTTTCTTTTTGCCATCATAACGTCGAGATTAACGACAATCAATGAGAATCCCTCCCCTAAATCGTAAAATCATTTTCTCTTTTGATAACAATCGCCTGTTCAAAAACATTTTTGATCACTCTCAGGATCAGCCCTAAAAAAGCGGCACAAACGGCTATAATCACAAAAAGAATATAATAAAATCCTGAGATGAACAAAATGGCGGAGACGACAAAACTGCACCATGACAACACCCGCAGGAGTTTGACATTTTTTTCTATAAACACTTCTTCCCGCCTGATGTTGGAAAGAAGCCTGCCAAGACAGATCAACGATAACATCCCCGGCAGAACACAGGCATAGACCGTTAGGAGCAAGGAATGAATGATTTCAGGATCTTTTCCTGTATAGTTTACATATGTAGGGATTAAATTCGGCATAGCAAAAGCTGCACATATGACCAGGACAATGGCGATCTTGGTACAAATGGAAGATAGTCTTACGGACTTACTTGGATTCCACATTGTATCATACCCTTTCTATCTATTTTGGTTCTATTGTAAATGGTATATTATTGTAAGTCAATATTAATTTATCATTTATCAATATATTTATGTTGTTTATAGATAAACTCAAACGACTAAATTGAAAACTTAATTGAAAGGCGAGATGCCATTTTGTAAATCAAAACGCGGTCTTTGTAACGAAAACAAAATGCAGCTTTGTAACCCACTTGCAGTTTGATTTACTCGTTCTTCTATGGAAAAAAATATTAAACAGATCATCAAAGCAAAATATTAACCAAAAAAAATAACCTTGGAATGACTTGAAAGTTCCAAGGTTATTCTTTTTAGTTCTTACTGTTTATGAAGTACTACGATGATCAAATTTATTTGTTCTTAGTTATAAGCGGATACAGAGCTCGAATTCATGATGGCAGCAAGGGCACTTTACTGTATGTTTGCCTTTTCGCCGCGGCAGCCGAAGTACTCTTTTACAGTGCGGGCATTTGCGGAAACGGTGGGTTTTAATTTCTTTGATTCGGCGCATCGTCAAAGAACCTTCAGCCTTAATCCTATTCCACATTTTCATGAATTTATCGTTTTCCTGGCGTCTTTTATAGATGTTCCGGGATAAGGTTCTGAAGATCATTCCAGCCAGAACAGCCCCCATCAAAATACTGATGATTCCTGAACGGATAAACGTATTGGCGATCAGTAATACAAACCAGACCCCAAGTAAAGCATAATACAACTGATCAATGCCGTACCGGCCAATCATCAAACGTGTCAGCTTATTTTTCAAATTACCCATTGCCCACACTCCTTACGCTATTTTCATCAACAGAACGGACAGCAAAGGTCCGCGATACATAAGCCAAAACAGAGTTTGTCCAGCGTGTCATTCGGCATGCCGAAGCCGCGTCTTTGTTGCTGATAAACGTGTCCGCCGCGTTGCAGCATATTCAAGATGCGTTGGTATTCCGGATTGCCGGGATTCATGCGTACGGCTGTTTCGGCGTGGTTCAGCGCAGTGATGATGTTGCCGATACCGGCATTGGCAACAGCACTGCAATAGTACCATTCGGCACTTCGGTCACTCATCCTGGCCAGAATATTCAACGCCTCGCGAAAATAGCCCAAATTGATATAGTGTTTTACCGAATCATACGCTGAGGAAGCATATTCTCGGGAAGCGTTGCTCCCGTTGTAATAGGTGTTTGGGTAGGGGTTTCCGCTTTTGATCTGTTCGTAAGCGGCATTGATTTCACTCATTTTTTTAGCCGCTTCCGCATTGCCGGGGTTCAGGTCCGGGTGGTATTTTTTGGCCAGTTTGCGATAGGCCTTTTTTATTTCATCATCCGCAGCCGTCTGAGGAACACCAAGTACTTGATAAGGATCGGATATCATTCTTTCTTATCTCCCCTTTACTTTCTTTTCGCTGCTTCATACCTTGTCCAAACGCCTGAATAGAGAATGTTTTCAATAAGGTTTTGATCGCGTTTGATTGGCAGTTGCCGGTATTTTTCCATACAGTCGGCCATAAGCAGATTTAATATTTGCGGAAAATGATCTGTTGACAACGCAGTCAGCGGATTATAGCATTCCTTTTGGATGTCCATTTTGAGATCAAGACAGGCATCCATAATGTAAATGAATTTGCCAAGCGATTCTCCAAAGTTACGTAAATCTTGGGCATCGTCATCTTCTTGGAAAACGAAGACTTCGCCCATGAGTCTGCCGAAACAACCTGCAGGAATATCCGGTTTCAGTTCCCCTGATTTTTCTATGTCGGAAAGGGTGTTCAAGCACTCACTGATGACAGCACATTGCCTGGGATGGCGGATGGCAGCCTGCCTGTATTTCTTTTCGAACAGCTTGGCTTCACCCAGCGACAGGATCTTCCGTTCGTCCTTCCAATCATCGAGAAATTTGAAATAAGTCAGGACAATACTCATATCGGCGGTATAATCTGAGATCTCGTTATGCCAATAGCAGTGAGGTTTGCGGGGATGCATGATGCATCGCCCGGTTTGAATGGTGGTATCTTTCTGATAAAGCGCGGAAAGGAACAGTACGAGGAAAGTCATGTCATAGTTTAGTGTGATACGGCTAAGGGTGCCGTGACGGTCTCCCAGCGTCTGGCATAAACCGCAGTAGCACGACCGATAGTGTAGTTTTTCTTCGGCAGTTAGCTTATCGATATTGGCGACGACATAACCGAACATATTTTTCACCTGACTTCATTCATATCATATTTAAATATAAATAAAAAAACCTTCACCCCCAAGGGCAAAGGTCTCGCTTACAATCAGTCAATTGCAATAAAGCCGGGATCGAAATCCGTCTTGACGACTTTATTATCCAGCTACTCCCCTTTGATTTACGATAACGCAATTATACCAGAAGGAAAATGTTGATGCAACTACGAATATTTTGTTTTGCGAAAATTTACTGCTAATATAAAAATGAATATAACCTCCATTTTCCCGGTAACTCAGAACAGCAGCGGACAAAAGGCTGCGTTCCCCCGAATTGCCATTATAAACAAAACTTGACCAAAACCGTTCCGCCGTACGCAGTATTCTGCCTTTGAAATCAGGATCTCTTCAGCCTGACTTCAAAGGCAGTTTTGTTGGACAACCCCGGCTGGTTAATACGGTATTGGTATACGGCATCATAGTAGAAATACCGCTGTTATGACCCCCGATCCGGCCGCGTTTGTCGCTGTTGCACCCGGCACTGTGAAATAGTTTGCGCTAATGCCTTCCAATGTATATCCTTCTTTCGGAACCAGCGTGATGGTCGCTGTGTATTGCTGGCCTTCCACAAAGGGGGCGTCGGCCGGCGTCCAGGTGACCGACCCGGTATACTGCTCCGTTTCGGTGGTCGCTGTCACAGGTGCCGCTCCCGGTGCAGGCGGTGTAACCCCGGCTATTTCCGAAATGTCGATGGTGGCTGCTGACGTTATAGGTGGTAACGCCTTGAACACTGCCGTAATGACCCCGGATCCTGCAGCATTATGCGCTGCTGCTCCCGGTACGGTGAAGAAGTTCGCACCGACGCCTTTTAAGGTATACCCTGCTTTAGGAACAAGCGTAATCGTCGCCGTGTATTCCTGGCCGTCAACAAAGGTACTGTCAGCAGGCGACCAGGTGATTGTTCCTGAATACTGCTCCGTTTGGATCGTTGTCACGGGTATCGCCCCCGGTTCAGGTGCAGTTACGCCGGATATTTCCGGTATATCGATCGCAGCTGCCGTAGACGGGGCCGCAAGGTGGGCTTTAACTTCCGGATCCAAGGAGGCAAGGACCGTGCTGTCCCAGACTTTATCAGTGGTTTTACCTAAAAGAAGGTTCTGAGCGACTTCTTTGGCTGCGTCTCTGTTTACCTCCCAGTAGCTTAACCCATCAAGATTAATTGCATCGCCGGGCAGTGTTTGGGTCACGATCGTTGCATCTTCAAAGGACTTGGCCGCCCCGGCGAGTTTTAGGAGATCTTTCAGAGACAAGTCTGTTTCCACAGCCTTCATTAATTCCGGAATCAGCTCGGGCAATTTTAATAGGGTGGCAGGCTGAAGCATTTTTTTACCCACAGCGGTCAGTACTTTCTGCTGCCTGGCGGTTCTCCCGATATCGGCGGTTGCGTCATGACGGAAACGGGCATATTGGAGCGCTTTTGTCCCGTCTAATTCCTGTACCCCGGCTTTTAGGTTGATATAGCCGTCCTCTTTATCCCCGGTCTCATATTTCATGTCTTTTTCCACGTCAATGGTGATCCCGTCCAGCGTATCGATCATATCCTTGAACCCATTAAAATTCGTCAGGACATACCCATCCAGCTCAATACCGGTCAGTTCGGTAACCTGTTTTTCCAGCTCCGGAATCCCTTTTAACATGGGAACGGCATTGATCTTACAATAGCTTTTTGATCCGGGGAGTGTTACCCGGGTGTCTCTCGGAATGGACAGTAAGGAAATAAGTTTCGTCTTCGGGTCAAAGCTGGCTACAATGATCGAGTCCGAATTGTAAGAACTTGCCCCTGGCCTTTTATCCGTCCCGATCAAAAGAATACTGACCCGATTGTTCAAATTCACACTGTCGCCGGGCAGATTGCCTCCTTTAGCGAAATAGAAGGCAAATGCTGCCGTCCCGGCAACAATGCCTGCGATTACCAGTGCTATGATCATAAAAACTTTTTTCAGTTTTTTCTTCTTTCTCTTTTTTTCAACCAATACATTCACCCCATTTTGATTTTGTGCCATAAAAAACATACCACTTATTACCGCATGTATCAATACCAATTTTTTGTTATTCTGCCAACCAAGCAATAAATTTTATCGCAGTATCCAACATTTCTTGCTTAGTGAAATCGATTTGATCTGATCTTTGAGATAGTACCATTATTCTCGGCATGCAATTTGAGAGATCGTTGGCAAATAATTTTTACAAAACCAGAGAAAACTAATGAATACTTACTCTTCTATAGGAGATTTAAAATGGATGAAAAACGAACAGCAAAATTAAAAAGGATCTACGAGCTGGAGAACCTTCAGATCCATTATTATCAGTCCCAATTGTCTGAAAGCGACGATCCGATATTTAACAAAGCTCTATTCAAAATCGTCGAAGCTGATAAAAAGCATGCTGAATTTTTTACTGAGCTTTTTCGTGAACATAACATAGACATCCCGCTAATCACAGCAAGTATTGCTGACATTGCCGGGAGCATTATCGGGGAGGCGATTGAATTAGCCGGGCAGGAAAATATCTGTAAGATTGGGTTTGCCTTAGAAAATCAGATGTTGGAAATATACGCTGACTTAGTAGAAGAAAACCTGAATTCAGATTTATTAGATAAGCTCATAGACTTTAAGATTGATAAGGAATTTCATGCCTTATGGCTGCAACACTATGCTCAGTATCTAAAACACCAAAAATCCCAAAAATCCTATAGTAATAATCTCATCCAAGATTCCGTTGAAGATCATCCAACCGTGAATATGAATGTACGTTTGATCTAGATAATTTAAATTTCAACAGTTAAACAAGAGATCTATAGACCTCAGGTATAACTTTTGGGAGAAACAAAACCGCTCATCGGCGGTTTTTTTTGTGCCATTTTCAAAATAAAAAGTTTTTGATCTTCAGTCAGGTAATCTAAAAAGCCAGCCTGAAGGTACTCGATTATAAAATTTGTCCTAGACAATGCTGTTGCCAACATAAATTGGTCATCCAGACCATTTCCATTACACTAGAAACACTATAAAATATACTTATATCTTTGTCCAAAGGCAAAAACAAAAATACTTCAAGCAAACATACGTTCTCATATCATCCATTATATGGTATAATAAGGACAGTAGGAAGTAACCTCAACTGAAAGGGGGTAAACCAGATGGATAACGATCAATTTCAGGAACTGGTACTGGATCAATTGGGTTCTCTTGGGAAAAGAATGGAACGACTTGATAACCGGCAGGATCGGTTTGAAGAAGGGCTGCAGCAACTTCACTTTGATCAGCAACAGCTCAAGACCGGTCAGCAGCAGCTTCACTCTGATCAACAAGAGCTCAAGGCAAGTCAGCAGAAACTTCACTCTAATCAGCAAGAGCTCAAGGCAAGTCAGCAGAAACTTCACTCTAATCAGCAAGAGCTCAAGGCAGGCGCCAGCAGAAACTTCACTCTAATCAGCAAGAGCTCAAGGCAGGCCAGCAGAAACTTCACTCTAATCAGCAAGAGCTCAAGGCAGGCCAGCAGCAAATCTGGACGAGTATAGATACAATTGCTGTTAGCCAAGAGCTGATGCAGCAGGACATACAAACGATTAAGGGGGACATCATCCATATGCGCCAAAGCCAAGCGCGTGTGGAGCATGATCTTTCTGGAAAAGTCAATGCTTTATTCGATTTCCGCGAGAGTCAGATCGAAACCAATCAACGTGTTTCTGAAAGACTAGAACGGCTTGAAGCTAAACGATAAATATTTTCTCTAAATTTATTTATTTTCTTAATTTTATATGAGGGCTTTTCTTTTTATAACCGTTTAATTTACCTTGATTAAGAAGAAATTTTTCCGTTGAAATATGTCAGGTCACCTTCCGGATAATGCCAGACTGCCTTTAAAATGGTCGGTTTGAAAATGCCGTTCTCATTCCTCTCATAACCTTCATATACCGCCGACCAGGGGATGCTTTGCTTACTGCCGTCAAAACCTACAGCCATTCGGTCATTGGTGGTAAATTCAAACATTTTTCCCACTTCATTGAAGGTAAAGATGCCGCTCGCACTTATACCGAAGGAAGTAATCGACGCTTTGGCATGCGTATCGTCAATCGCTTCCCAAGTGATGTAGTCTTGTAAGGCAATGTTCGGTACATACAAACTCTCTGCGAGAACCGTTACCAGACAGGCCTTATCCATTTCGACACCTTTTTGGTCAAACAGCGTAAAGGCTTTGGCGATCACGCCTTTCATGGAGCCCACGCCCTGATTGTAGCTGTCGAAGCCCTGAAAAGGTATTCCGTACATCGCACTGTCAATGAAAGCCAAGCGGTTCGGCGTTTCAACAAAGTTGTACTGCGTATAGTCAATGGTAAGCGTTGCCTTATCCACGCCGGTGGAGAAAGGTACATCTTTAAATTCGGTTTTCATCCAGGACATTTTGGAAGTACCGATATAGCCGCAGTGATTAAAATATTTTTGTACAGGCTCAGGCAGATGGGCGATATCCTGCTGCGAAAACATTTCTGTTTCCGGTCGGGTCTCGGAAATAAGCTGGGCAGCCGTCTTATTAAAGTCTGATTTTAAAGACGAATAAGGTTGGATAAAGTAAACGACGGCCAGCAAAATAATCGCTGCAAGAATACCTGTAACAACACCTAACGTTATCATTTTTTTACTCCTTAATCTTTTCATTTTCATTCTCCATCATTTCGATATTGCGACCGATCTTGACTAGCCCTTGGTAAAATCCATCTGTTGATTCAGGGTCAAATCCGTTAAAAAGCTTCTGCATGAATGCTAATTCCCTGTGTCTCCGTTCGCCAAAATAGGTGTTAAATTTGGGGGTGAGTGCAATTCTCAAAGCTCTGGCATCATTTTTGTCTTTGGAGATGGTTATAAATCCGCTTTCTTCGAGCGTCGCTGCCAGACGTTTGGCATTCTGCCTGGAATAACCGATATAATCAGCTGCTTCGCTAACAGTCGGCGGTTCTTCAAAACGGGCTACACTGACTAAAAAAAGCCACTGCTTAATGGTAATATTCTGATCAAAAGCATCCCCAAGTACTTGTAGCCTGTTAGCTAAAACAAAGATCATTCCGAAGATATTGGCCTGCTTTTTCATTTCGTCCATCTGATACACCTCCAGATCGTTCTTGACTGCCTCCATATAAATAGGTAACATGTTACTTTTTTAGTATATGTAACATGTTACCTATTTGTCAATCCTTTTGCTGTAAACCTTTGTTGCGAAAAAATTATACCTTCGATGCGGCAAAATTTCTCAATTTGTAGAATTTGCAAGCGCTTGCAAATTCTACGGTTATTGAAATAAGTGGTTTACCACATTTCTTTTCTGACTTGTTTCACTAGATCGGCAATATCATCTTCTGTTTTTAACCTCAGCCTTCCAGCTTGCCTTGCATAAGGCATCCTAAATTTAGGGGAAAAAGTGTAATATAAGTTCTTAAGTTGACGACATTGCTGCCCCCGAACCCCCTGGGTTTATCGCTTGGTTTTCCAGGGCCGTAAAAAAGCGGTGCTTCATGAATGAATACACCGCCCT
Organism: Dehalobacter sp. TeCB1; assembly: GCF_001707455.1. Taxonomy (NCBI): domain Bacteria; kingdom Bacillati; phylum Bacillota; class Clostridia; order Eubacteriales; family Desulfitobacteriaceae; genus Dehalobacter; species Dehalobacter sp. TeCB1. Next base: position 17,403 of record NZ_MCHF01000034.1, read on the forward strand.
GCAAAACCTCACGCGCCGCTGAGGTCGCTCCCCAGCGTTGCCCTATCCTGCGCGGGAGTAAAAAAATTATTTGTATGCCCAATTGTAAATTATTATATTTATAATTAATTCTTTAATTCACAATCATCCCCGGTCTGTTCTACCTTTAAGAGTTAAATGTCTCTCATACTATAACTACTATCATTATATTCCACTTGACCATCCTTGGATCGATGATCTCCATAAATCGCAAAATGCTGTATTCCAAGCGGGTTACCGACAGAAACCTCGGTTTGTGCCCAAGTAACGTCGTAATTCAATACAAAATCATAATCTACAAGAGTATAGTTACGATAAAGTTCACTATATGCTTCAACTTCATCGCATACTATGTCAGTACTAGTGACAGAATAACCTCCAATATTTATTATACCGCTACTGAGTTCAGAATCACAGGCCATATTCCAAGCAAATGCAGCATTGGAACATAAAAGGCAAAATGCCAATATTAATACGGTAATTTTTAATTTTTTTCCATTCATTATTTCACCTCTCTGGCTATATGATTTAATTTAATTGGGTCATGTTTTGATATATCAAATTCATCAAGAGTTAAGGTTCCGTCATCATGTTTAATTGCTATTGATACTTTATCATTTCCTTCGATGAAAAATACTGGCATGAAGTCACCTATTTTGTGAGTCCCATCTTTCGTTAAAGATTTAAGAGCATCTTGACATTTATTTCTTAAATCAGAATTCAATTCAGAAACATTATCGTCATATATTTCTCTCATATATACAGGCTTAGCCTTATTTGTGTCTATTTTTAAAGTTTCTACTGCTAAATTTTCAAATGCAGATTCTTCTTGAGAATTAACGCTGTCTGAATAAGCTCTATTAACATTTACAAATAATAGTACAGCCAAAGACAATACTCCAAGACCAACCGCAACCGACGTAAATATTTTCCTTTTTTGTATCATAGAAATACTTTGTATGATATCCATATATTGAAAAACGCGATACCATACTCCCCTTTCTGTTTTTTAAAACTAAACTAACTAATTTCATATTTACTGATGCGAGTCTTTTTATATTATATAATTTTATTCACTTTTCATAAATGCTTATACTCCTTTTCCTTTATTTTTATGACGTTATTTTTATGATATCGTAAATACTATATAATATTTGCTATATAACTGTCAAATTAATACTAATATGTATTTAAACGGAAACACCGTTGCAAGTTCCAGTGGACGGGGCTGTGTATAATGACCCCAATGAGTCAAACACAAATTTTAAAAAACTAAGTTATAATGGAGACATGAGTTAAAAAAAAGATATCACCTGTCAACACCGATGTAAATTTATGTCTATTGGTAAATAATATCAATCGGTATTGGTGGGCGTTGATGATCGGATCTTTCTTTTGGTACGATATCCGATGTATGGCAATCTTTCTTCCTTTGTGATAAGCGGCGGGCATATTGTCCAAGGCGATGGTTGCCACATCTTTTTCGGCGTATTCCGAAGGTCCACAGAAAGGAACAAGGAAAAATACTAAATTGCAGCTGAAAATTTCTATATCCTTATAGCCTTTTTGACAAATAAAAAAACTTGGTCCCAGACCAAGTTATAAGACAGGGCAACCAGCCCAAAATTCGTTTAATTGAAAGATGTTACCCGGAAATATAGCGGAAGTCAACCTGTAAGCCGAGTTCTGTACCTCTTGCGAGGTGATGATCATCTATCTAGGACTGCCGTTACCGACAGTCTCAAGCGACCTTACCCGGGAACAGAGCGGGCAGCTCCATCGTTCCTCTATTTGGTCTTGCTCCAGGTGGGGTTTGCAGGGCCAGCCAGTTACCTGACTGCCGGTGAGCTCTTACCTCACCTTTCCACCCTTACCGCTTGGCAGCGGCGGTATATCTCTGTTGCACTTTCCTCAAAGGGATTCTCCCCCCGCCGGGCGTTACCCGGCACCCTGCCCTGTGGAGCTCGGACTTTCCTCAGAGACGACCTTTCGGCACTTGTCCCCGCGACCATCCGGTTGACTTCGCTATCCAATCTTACTAGATTATTTGTGTTTGGTCAAATAATTCTTAAGCGTATCTAAAGTAAATCGCCGTAATCAATTTGTTGCCTATTTCATATAGCGTATATCAGGAATTCAATGATTTGTTTCGACATTAGTTGCTTCGACAAATTACGGCGTAATCACAGTATATCATTCCAAAAACAAAATTCAAGCTACAATTTATAACACTATAATCAAATTTTCCCTATAATTTTGTAATTATTTTAATTCTTAGTTATGCACAAGTTGTGAACAAATTGTGCATAACTTTTGAGTTCTTATGATCATCCGCCCAAAAATAACCAGGACGCTATTGGAACCAACTATAGATTTATCTTTCAGACAATTCAGTCATGTTGATAACTTTATCAACGCTTCAACCACGGTATTTTGCTCGCCGCGCTGATAACCACTTCTACGTCATCCATTGTTCGATCGGCTCTAATATAATCGTAAAGTGCATGGATCATTGGGATTTCGCTAAGAAAATGCCCGAGCTCACCGACGGCCATACCTGATTCGAGACAATCCAGCACGTTATGGTAGCCGATCTCTCCTGTGATATATAAATCAGCACCCTTAAAGGCAGCCTTCGCCACAAAACTGCTTCCGCTGCCATTTAAAATGGCAATTTTTTTGATCTTTCTGTCAGGATCTCCTGCCAATCGCACTGAAGAACAGTCATGGCCATACTTCTCCGTAAGCTGCTTCAGAAATCCTTCCCACAAATCGGCTAGTCTGACAGGTTTCAGTAATGTTCCGATCACCCCGTATCCTCTGGGTTTCCCGGTATTTCGGAGTGGTATCAGGTCGTAAGCGGGTTCTTCATACGGATGTGCCTTATGCAAAGCCTTAATCGCCCTGCCAAGGCTGCGCTCTTCGACAATGCTCTCGAGCCGGATCTCGGGTACTCTGGTCAGCTCTCCAACTTTTCCTATAGTTGGCTCGGCTCCGTCCAGCGCCCGGAACATGCCTTCACCGTTTGTCTGGAAGAAACATTCGCTGTAGGCATCACTGTGCTCGCCATCGGTAATTCCACTGCCGACGCCTTCGGCGGTCAGAGCCTTCCGGATGGTCTCGACGTGTTCTTCCGGAACAAAAGTGACGATCTTAATCAGTTTCTCAGCAGAGGTGGTTTCCAGGAACTCTTTTTTCTGCAGTCCGAGCATTTCCGCAAACGTCAGGCTCGATGACAAATACGACTGATCCAGATTCGTGTGGGCAGCATAATATGAGATCCCATTGCGGAAAAGCGATAGGGGGGCCAAGGCCGCCTGGTTGTCCATACGGAGATTCTTCAGCGGTTTAAACAGCAGCGGGTGGTGGGAAACAATCAGTTCAGCTTTTTCCGAAACAGCTTCTTCGACGGCTTCCATGGTTCCGTCCAGCGTCAGTAAAATCTTATTGACGCGCTGGGCGCTGCTGCCGACCAGGAGTCCGGGATTGTCCCAGTCTTCTGCCCAGGAACGCGGCGCTATCTTTTCGATGAGTTGTTCAACCTGGCCTACTGATACAGCCATCTTTTTATTACCTCCATCATGGCGATTTCCTGCCTCATCTGTTCTGCTCTCTGGGAAACTGCAGCCCTGTTTGTGCGCATCATTTCCAGAACGACTCTTCTGAGATTGCTCGTGGTGTCGGCAATGATGTCGTTTAACCGGGGTTCTTTGCGTTCGATGATCAGCGGTCCGAGCTGCCAGATGAAATTACGCAGCGTCTGTTCCAGATCCTTTGCTGCTTCCAACGCAGGCACTCCGGTACAGTCCGCGGCAATATCCTGAATGACCTGCTTCATCCGCTGTTCGACTTCCTCTCTATCCAGACCTTCTGAGCGGGACAGGCAAATGACGGTATACAGCCTGCCGTCTTCTTCTGTCAGACATTCTTCGCTCAGCCTCCAACCCTCAGAAAGCAGTTCGAATCTGACCCTGTTTTCTGCGCCCTGCGGCTGAAGGATCAATGTCTGAACACTCTGCAGTACGTCCGGCTTCGTGGCGAGTATTTCGAGGATCGTCACGCCGCCCATACCGGCAATGACCAATGTATCGACTTCTCCCGACTCCAGCGGAATCAGTCCGTCTCCGTGCCGGATCTGGATGTTGTCCTGTAATCCATAGGCTTTAACATTTTCGACAGCAGATTCATAAGGCCCTCTGTGGACATCTACCCCGACAGCCTGGCAAATCACTCCGGCCTGTACCAGATAGACAGGCAGATAGGCGTGGTCCGTACCGATATCCCCGATTCTGGCGCCGGCGGGCACCAGTGACGCAATTGTCTCCAGGCGGGAGCCAAGCTTTATGGCCGTTTTATTTTCCAGTTTATTATCTTGCTGTTCTGAAACCATTGTATTCCTCAATGTTATCATCCCTATAACAATAAACTCCGGCTTGCACCAGAGTTTTGTTTTTGATTTCAAATTCATTATTTTTGGTGGTGGGCCCACCTGGGATCGAACCAGGGACCAACCGGTTATGAGCCGGCCGCTCTACCGCTGAGCTATAGGCCCAAAAAATATGGCTCCCCGAGCTGGATTCGAACCAGCAACCTATCGGTTAACAGCCGATTGCTCTACCGTTGAGCTATCGAGGAAAGCCTGCGACGTTTATTATACGGAATTATTGCGCGATGGTCAAGCATGTTTTATCAATTTTATCTTGCGTTATCTGGATTCATCTCAACTTTTCTTAATCCTTTTTAGTCTTATTTATTGTCTTTAGCATAACAAGAATTTTTTAAGAAAATCCTGATTTTTAGTCTAAATAATCCTTCAATTTTTTGCTGCGGCTTGGATGGCGGAGCTTGCGCAGCGCCTTGGCCTCGATCTGCCTGATTCTTTCTCTGGTTACGCCGAATTCCTGGCCGACTTCCTCCAAAGTCCTGGTGCGTCCGTCATCGAGTCCGAAACGCAGTCTGAGGACTTTCTCTTCTCTTGGGGTGAGCGTCTCAAGGACCTCTTCAAGCTGTTCCTTGAGCAGGATGAATGACGCGGCTTCAGAGGGAGCCGGAGCATCCTCGTCGGGAATAAAATCTCCGAGGTGGGAATCTTCCTCTTCCCCGATCGGTGTTTCCAAAGAAACAGGTTCCTGAGCGATCTTTAAGATCTCCCGCACACGTTCTTCCGGTATCTCCATGACCTTGGCTGTTTCATCCGGGGTTGGATCGCGGCCCAGTTCCTGCAGGAGCTGTCTGTTGACCCGGATCAGTTTATTAATCGTTTCGACCATATGAACCGGTATGCGGATCGTTCTGGCCTGGTCGGCGATCGCGCGCGTGATGGCCTGTCTGATCCACCAGGTTGCATACGTACTGAATTTAAAGCCTTTGCGGTAATCAAATTTTTCCACAGCTTTAATCAGACCAAGATTGCCCTCTTGGATCAGGTCCAGGAAAAGCATGCCGCGGCCCACATAGCGCTTGGCAATACTGACCACCAGACGCAGGTTTGCTTCCGCCAGACGGCGCTTGGCCATTTCATCCCCGGCCTCCATCTTGAGAGCCAGTTCAATCTCATCTTCCGCTGTCAGCAAAGGAACCCGGCCGATCTCCTTCAGGTACATCCTGACGGGATCGTCGATCCCCACACCTTCAGGAATGGAAAGGTCAATGTCTGTTTCATTAGCGATCTCGTCGGCAAGATCTTTTGTTTCTTTGTCGATAACCACTTCGACGCTGTCGTCAACAACATCAATACCGAGCCCGCTCAGCTGGTCATAGATCTCCTCAATCTGGTCCTCAGAAAGGTCGACCTTCTGCAAAGCATTGGCAATCTCATCATAGGTAAGATTACCCTTGGTTTTGCCCAGCTCAATTAAAGTCGAGACATTTTCCTTTTTCATTTCATCTACGGTCACGGAATTCTCCCCTTCCAGCGGATAATTCGCAACAAATTGTTTCTTATTATTTCTCGCCACGTTTCAACCGCTCTCCTATCTCCTGGAGCAGGACAAGCGCCCCAGTCATATCTCCAGTTTTTTCCAGCAAAATCATTTTGGCCTGCAAATCTTCGATCGTCTCTTTCTTCTTTGTCTCCTTAATCAAAGCAATGCAGTCCTTAAGGAGCATATCGGCTTTATCGAAATCGATGGACAATTCATATATTTCGGCAAGACGCCTTTGAACCTTCTCATACCAGCTGTCATCATTGATAAGATTCAAACTGTTTTCCGGGAAATTCTCGAAGATATATCTATGTTCCTGCAGCCTCCAAAATTCCTTATCCAGGTTGTCGGCTACTTGATTTTTATAATTGGGATTCTCCAGGATGATTCTGAGAATGGTCTGTTCGGCCCGGAAAACTCCTAAATGGACATAAGATTCGTTAGAACTGTCAATGTCCGTCCCTTCTATAGTATTTCTTTTTTTTACAGAAATATCCTGTTGTTGCGAAAAAATTTCGGAATTACCCCTGTTTCCTCTGGTTTTCTTCGTCAAGCTGTCGATCTCGTGCTGAACTGCTTCGAGCGTGAGACCGAGCTCCAGACTTAGATATCTTTCATATCCTTCTTTCTCAACTACGCTTGAAACTTTAAGGATATCGGGAGCAAGCTTTCTGATCAGCTCTGCTTTATCCGGTATGGTCCGCAGGGGGGTGTCCCGGATCAGCATTTTATATTTAAACTCGATGAAAGTAATGGTATTTTCGAGTTTCTTGCGGAATTCAGCGACGGTGTGCTTTTTCAGGAATTCATCAGGATCCTTGGCATCCTCGAGCAGCAGCACCTGAATGTTCAGGCCTTCATCAAGAAGGATCTCACCGGCGCGCAGGGCTGCCTGAATCCCTGCCTTATCCGAGTCATAGCCGATTACGATCTTGCCTGAATATTTTTTAAGCAGCCTGGACTGATCCTTAGTCAGGGCGGTTCCGAGTGAGGCGACAGCATTTGTGAAGCCTGCTCTCTGCGCTGCGATTGTATCCATATACCCTTCAAGGAGTAAAGAATACCCTGCCTCCCTGATTCCCCGGGAAGCCAGATGAATGCCGTAAAGATTGCGTCCTTTATGAAAAAATTTTGTTTCCGGTGAATTCAGATATTTAGGTGTAGAATCATCGAGCACCCTTCCGCCAAAAGCAATCGGAGCCCCTTTGACATCGAGGATAGTATAAATCACCCTGTTGCGGAACCTGTCGTAATAACTGATTTCCTGCTCACTGGTTTCCCTACGGACAGCGAGCCCGAATTCAGCCAGTTCTTCCGGTGCGACTCCTTTGTCTGCAAGCTCCCTGATCAAGCCATCCCACCTGTCCGGCGCAAACCCAAGACGGAAATCCCGGATGACTTCGGGGCCAATCCCTCTGTGTTCAAAGTAAGCCAGTCCATCCTGTCCTTCGGGACGATGCAGAAGCACGTCGTGGTAGTAGCAGGCAGCCCACTCATGAATCTCCCGCCAGCGGCTGCGCTGGGCTTCGTTCTTCCTTTCCTCCGAAGAAAGCTCTCTTTCCGGCAGCGCCATCCCATACTTCCCGGCTACCTTCTTCAAAGCTTCGATGAAGGCTAAGCCTTCTTTCTTCATCAGGAAAGAAAAAACATTTCCGCCGGTGTGGCAGCCAAAACAGTAGAACATCTGACGATCGGGATTTACATTGAAACTCGGTGTCTTTTCAGAATGAAACGGACAAAGCCCTTGATAGTTTTTGCCCGTACGTTTCAGCACCACATGTTCAGAGATAATTTCAACAATGTCAGCTTGGCGGCGTACTTCTTCGATAAAATCCTCAGATATTTTATAATCCATACCAGCACGCCCTTCATGGATTTACGTTTTTCTGACAAGTCTTTATCTTTTTCGATAAACTTTTTATTTTTCCTTCTTATTTTGAGACAATTTTTTGCACTTTTTGTTTAGTACTTTATCTCCCTGCTACTCTTTAGGAATAAAAAGATGTTTGAAGATGCTGATGGCATAGTTGTCTGTCAGACCCGCAACATAGTCAGTGATGGCTTGTTTCAGATCTCCCCCTGTCCATCTCAGATAATCTTCAGGCAGAATTTCCGGGTGATGCAGGTAGTAATCGAAAAGAATTCCCAAAATCAATCGGCTTTTGCTTCGTTCCTCCTGCAGTGAGCTGCTGTAGTATACTCTCTCAAACATGAAGTCGCGGAATTCTTTCATGATTGCGGAGATTTCTGCGGACTGACAAATCGTGTCCTTGCCTTCGGAAGCCTGAATCATATCGAGGACCATGGTCGTGATCATTTCGCTGGTGCTGGAGCCGATCTCTTTTCTGATCGTGGCCGGAAGGTCGTTCACGGACAGAATCTCAGCGCGCAAAGCATCGTCAAAATCGTGGCAGAGATAGGCAATCCTGTCTCCAATCCTTACAATCTGCCCCTCCAATGTATTGGGCATCCCAGGACCGGTATGGTGTAGAATTCCGTCCAGAACCTGCTCCGTGAGGTTTAGGCCCTCGCCGTTTCCGGTAAGGACAGTGTAGATTCTGACCGACTGTTCATTGTGTTCAAAATGGCCGATCAGGGAGGCCAGCGTTTCTTCTCCGACGTGTCCAAAAGGTGTATGACCGACATCGTGACCCAGGGAAATTGCCTCAATCAGATCTTCGTTTAAGCTCAGCGCCCGGCCGATAGTCCGGCAGATCTGTGCGACTTCCAGGCTGTGCGTCATCCTGGTTCGATAGTGATCTCCGACAGGAGCAATATAGACCTGCGTTTTGTGTTTCAGACGGCGAAAAGGCTTGCTGTGCAAAATCCTGTCCCTGTCTCGTTGAAACCTGGTTCGAACGCTGCATTCGACTTCTTCTCTCGTTCTCCTTGCTTCGGCACTTTTCGCTGCCAGAGGCGAGAGCCGCTGAAATTCATGTTCCTCCGTTCTTAACCTGATCGACTGGGACATCTACAACCACCTTCTTCACAAGAATCAAAAGGGATCAGACGCGAAAACAAAAGAAATAGCACCTGAGGCCACAATTCCGCCACTTTCTGGCGGAATAAGCTAAGACTTTGTACTTCGTCTTTTATTTTTCACAAAAAACCTTCAGACGTTCTTTCAATTCTTTAACTGTTTAATTCAACATTAAGTTTAAAAATCCTGCTTAAAGTATTAAATTGTATCATAAAATAAAATATTTACAAAATACTGCAAAAGTCATCTTTCACGTTAAATTGTCAGTTAACTGCGCTCTGGGGCTGATTGCTTACCACATTACGTAAAGACATTATAGTGACAAGACCTCTCAATATTCGGGTAGGTAGGTCTGGGTACCACAATACAGCCTACAACTACAACCACCCAAACAAAAAAAAATGACGCCTCAATGTTATTGATGACGTCATTCCCATTGGTCTAGGTTTTGATATCGTGCAGTGCCGCTTAAGCCCGATTCTTTAAGGCAGCCTGAGCAGCGCCTAGGCGGGCAATTGGTACGCGGAAGGGTGAACAGGAGACATAGTCCAGGTTGATTTCCTGGCAAAATTCGATTGAGGAAGGATCTCCGCCGTGTTCACCGCAGATTCCGATTTTGATGCCCGGATTTGCTTTACGTCCGAGATCGACGCAGATCTTCATGATCCTGCCAACGCCGTCCCGGTCTAAGACTGCAAATGGGTTATTGGCCAAGATATTCTGGTTCAAATAGTCGGGCAGGAATTTGCCTTCAGCGTCGTCACGGGAGAAGCCTAAAACAGTCTGGGTAAGGTCATTGGTTCCAAACGAGAAGAACTCGGCAAACGGTGCAATTTCGTCTGCGGTAAGCGCCGCTCTCGGCACTTCGATCATCGTTCCGATTTGGTAGTTGATCTTGACGCCTTCGGTTTTGATGATTTCCTGAGCGATTTCCTCGGTTTGCTTGCGCAGAATTTCAAGTTCTTTATGATGAATGACAAGCGGGATCTTGACATGCGGACGCACGTCAACTCCTTCTTTCACGAGTCTAGCTGCAGCTTTAAAAATAGCTCTGGACTGCATCGCGTAGATTTCCGGATACGAGATTCCAAGACGGCAGCCGCGATGCCCGAGCATCGGATTCATCTCCTGGAGACCGCGGACTTTCTTCAGCAGAACCTCTTTATCCTTGATTTCCTTTTGGACTTTTTCATCCTGCAGGTTGGCCGTGAGTTTTAATTCCTGAATCTCGAGAGCAAGTTCTTCGCCATTTGGCAGGAATTCATGGAGAGGCGGATCCAGCAGACGGATCGTCACCGGCAGTCCGTGCATGGCCTTCAAAATGCCGTAGAAATCGCCTTCCTGCATCGGCAGAAGTTCAGCCAAGGCAGCTTCTCTTTCGGGAAGCGTCTGAGCCAGAATCATCTTCTGGACAATCGGGATACGGGCAGGATCCATAAACATGTGTTCCGTCCGGCAAAGTCCGATGCCCTGGGCGCCGAATTCTCTTGCTTTGGCAGCATCAGGCGGATTATCTGCATTGGCCATAACCTGAAGCTTTCTGATTCCATCAGACCACTCCAGAATTTTTTGGAATTCACCGCTTAAGTCAGGATCCTTCATCGGAACAGTTCCTCTGATGACCCTGCCTGTTGCGCCGTCGATCGTAATCTCGGTACCTTCGGGATAAGCATCATCGCCAATCATAAAGATCTTGTCGGCAAGGTTAATTTTCAATGCATCACAACCGCAGACTGCAGGTTTGCCCATATGTCTGGCTACAACAGCAGCGTGGCTGGTCATGCCTCCCCTGCTGGTCAGAATCCCTTGGGCTGCAAGCATGCCGTGAATATCGTCCGGGGTGGTTTCCGTACCAACGAGGATGACTTTTTCTCCGGCCTGACCAAGCTTTTCGGCTTCATCCGCACTGAAGATAATCTTGCCGGAAGCTGCTCCCGGTGAGGCAGGCAGTCCTGTCGCTACAACATCGAGCTTCGCGGCATCATCGATTCTGCGGTGCAGCAGTTTTTCCAGCTGATGCGGATCAATTCTCTCAACTGCTTCTTCCTTGGTGATGAGGCCTTCCTGACAAAGTTCAACAGCAATGCGGATTGCAGCAGAAATCGTACATTTTCCGTTACGGGTCTGGAGTATGTAGAGTCTGCCTTTCTCAATCGTGAACTCGATATCCTGCATGTTTTTATAATGGTTTTCCAGATTCTTGGCGATCTCGCTGAATTGGCGGTAAATTTCCGGATTGTCATTTTGCAGGCTGTCAATCGAAAGTGGTGTACGGATGCCTGCAACGACATCTTCACCCTGGGCATTCATCAAATATTCCCCATACAAGTGTTTTTCACCGGTTGACGGGTTCCGGGTAAAGGCCACGCCCGTACCGGAGTCATTACCCATGTTGCCAAATACCATCGACTGGACGTTGACGGCGGTGCCGTAGCTGTCCGGAATACCATTGGCTTTCCGGTACACGATCGCCCGGTGGTTGTTCCAGGATTTGAAAACGGCGGTGATCGCTTCCTTAAGCTGTTCATACGGATCATCAGGGAATGGTACACCGGTCTCCTGCTTAACAAGCGCTTTAAACTTGACCACAAGTCCTTTCAGGCTTTCCGGAGAAAGCTCGGAATCGAACGTCACACCCTGCTTTTCTTTGACTTCTTCCAAGATATTCTCAAATTTGTGGCTGGCAATTCCAAGTACGACATCGCCAAACATCTGGATAAAGCGTCTGTAGCAGTCAAAAGCAAATCTCTCATTGCCTGTTGCCTTGCTGACGCCGCTGGCTGTTCCTTCGTTCAAACCGAGGTTCAGGATTGTATCCATCATCCCAGGCATGGAAACCCTCGCACCGGAACGGACCGAAACCAGAAGCGGATTTTCGGGATCGCCAAATCTCTTGCCGCTTGCCCTCTCGACATCCTGGATCGCGGGAAGGATCTGTTCCCATAATCCTCCGGGCAGCTGCTCGCCGCAGTCATAGTATTCGAGGCAGGCTTCCGTGGTAATCGTAAAGCCTTGCGGGACATTCAGTCCGATGTTGGTCATTTCAGCCAGGTTTGCTCCCTTGCCTCCAAGAAGGTTTTTCATGTCGGCACTGCCTTCACGAAACAAGTACACATATTTTTTGTCAACCATCTTTTCTCAACTCCCCGTTTATTGTTACTTTCTGCAGAATCACACTTGCGGTTTCTTCGACCGCTTTATTGGTGGTATCTATGATTACACAGCCAATCTTTTTCATGATCTGTTTGGCATAGTCGAGCTCTTCCATAATCCTGTTCAGATTGGCATAATCGGCAGATGCTCCAAGTCCCAGCGTTTTCAGCCGTTCACTGCGTATTTGGTTCAGTTTTTCCGGGCTTAAGATCAACCCGAAGACTTTATTCCGGGGAACTTCATACAGTTCCCGGGGCGGTGTCACTTCCGGCACCAGCGGGATATTCGCAGCCTTAATCCCTTTATGGGCAAGGTACATGCTTAGCGGTGTTTTTGAGGTCCGGGACACGCCTATTAGGACGACATCAGCATACAGCAGTCCTCGCGGGTCCTTGCCATCGTCATATTTAACTGCAAACTCCACAGCCTCTACCTTCCGAAAGTACTGTTCATCCAGTCGGTGCGTAACATTGGGTATATTTTTGGGATCAAGTCCGGTTTTATCAGCCAATGCCGAAATCAGCGGACTCAAAATATCGATGGTGATCAGATTTTTTTCCTTGGCCCGTCGTTCTATGTAGAGCCTCAAATTTGTCAGGACCAGCGTGTAAACGAGAATTGCCTGTTCCTCTACCGCTTCTTCCAGGATGTCATCAATATGCGTTTCGTCCAGAACATAAGGCACCCGGCGAATTTTTGTCTTTATTCCGTTAAACTGTGCTGCTGCCGCTCTGCTGACAAACTCTGCCGTCTCTCCCAGCGCATCGGAAATTACATAAATTACCGGGATTTGATCGGTCACCAAAACACCCCCTCGCTTTCTCCTCTAAAACCACTTTGCGGTATTTGGAAATTTATCCTGGCCCAGTTCTACAAACAGGCTGGTTACATTGGTCTTTGTAAATCTGCCAACTACCTCAAAACTTTCGCGACCTCCCTCATTGATATAGCTTTCGACGACCGGAAGCGTATCAATTTGGTGCTGTACCAGCTTTCTGGCGGCCTCGAGTACGGATTCATCGGATGCAGCCATGATAATATTCGGCATCCTGGTCATGATGACACTGATCGGCATCCCGTGCAGATCCATATTGCCAAGTGAAGCCTTCAGGATATCCTTGCGGGAAACCATCCCCTTAAGCTCACGTTCATCATTAATCACGATCAGGCTGCCGACATTGTTGGTAAACATGGATACGACTGCATCGTAAATCGAGACGCTCTCCTTGACCGCAGCTGCAATTGATTTGAAATCACCGACTCTGAGCTGCCTGAACCTTTGGGCGATAGGTGAAGGTCCCGCATTTCCATTATAAAAATAGCCGACTCGGGGACGCGCCTCCAATACACCCGCCATGGTCAGAATTGTCAGATCAGGTCTTAACGTCGCCCTGTTCAAATTCAGCTGACTGGCTATTTGTTCTCCCGTCATCGGGCTGGATTTTTTCACAAGTTCGAGGATCTTCTCCTGGCGCTCGGAAAGCTGCATTTTTCTCACCCTCCGGAAAATAGAAACTAAAGCTCAAATATCGTAGCACATTGATGGTAATCCAATGATATAGTATGTCATATTTCTATATTATATAACATATTCAAAAAAAGGAAAGCCTTATCATTAAAAAAGAAAAACAAAAAATACATTAAAAATACATTTTAGAAAAATATCCAAAATACCTCCAGAAATAATCTAAATCAACCCTCAGAAGAATCAGACATACAGAGACATACAGACGATCAATGTCATCCCTCTGAAAACGAGGGTGAACCTACGCAAGAAGTGTCAGGTCTCCGAGACAGCCCAGGGCTTCCACACAGCTCTTCAACAATCCCAGACGAGCATTTCTGAGCTCTTCATCTTCGACCATGATCATGACATCTTCAAACAGTTTTTCGATCAATGGTACGATCTCAGTAGCAAACGCGTAGGCTTTCCTGAAATCCGCATCGTTCACAGCCGTCCGAATCAGTGGAGCTTTTTCGTGCAAACATTCGGCGAGCGCCAGCTCCGAGCTTACTTGTAAATCGGAAACCTGCCATGCAGCGGCAGCTGCTTTCTTGCAGAGGTTCACGCAACGGACATAGGCGTTGCTGTAGGAGACAAAGTCAGCTTCATCCCTGACTTGGGCGAGTACTACGGCCTTTTTCATCAGATGAGCAGGCTTTTCTGTTTCGTGGGCCATGACAGCGTCAATCGTATCATAGCGCAGTCCGGATTCCTGGAGCAGGTAGCGGACCCTTTGGACGAAGAAGTCCAGAAGGGCCGGTCTGATCTTCTCCAGCGGTTCCAGCGTGATTCCCTGCACGGTGAATATACTGTAGGACTCTTCGATTAGCCGCAGAAGAGACAGGTCCAGTTCGTCTTGAACCATCAGTCCGACAATTCCAAGCGCCTGACGCCTTAGCGCATAGGGGTCCTGCGAACCGGTCGGCTGGATGCCGATCCCGAAAGAACCGACGATCGCATCAAGTTTATCAGCGAGACTGACCACTTTCCCGGTTACAGAGGAAGGGAACGCGTCTCCGGCATGACGCGGCCGGTAATGTTCAAGGATTCCAGCACAAACGGCCGGGGCTTCGCCATTGCTTCCGGCATAGTACGCACCCATGATTCCCTGAAGTTCAGGAAAATCGTAAACCATGTGCGACACAAGATCTGCTTTAGCCAGATAGGCCGTCCGGTCAACCAGTTCTGTTTCTTTTGTATCGAGACCCATTTCGTTCGCAATCGCAACAGCCAGTTTCTGAAGACGGGCGACCCTTTGTCCGACAGTACCAAGTTTCTCGTGATACACAACCCTGTCCAGTTTCGGAATCAGGGTATGCAGCGGACTTTTCAGATCTTCCCGGTAATAGAAAGCGGCATCTTCCAAACGGGCTTTGAGCACTTTCTTATTACCTTCTTTCACGATATCGAGTGAGGTTCTGTCGCCGTTCCGTACCGTAATAAAGTACGGCAGCAGCTTGCCGTCTTCCGCCTTGACCGGAAAATAACGCTGATGTTCCTTCATCGGCGTGGTGATGACTTCTCCCGGCAGGACCATATATTTGACATCGACTTCGCCCAGAAGAGCGGTCGGATATTCCACCAGATGGCAGATCTCAGTCAGCAGGTTCTCGTCCTGGTCGACTTTGCCGCCGACCTTAGCGGCCAACAGTTGGATCTGGCTCCAGATATTCTGTTTTCTTTTCTCCTGGTCAGCCAGCACAAAAACCGATTCCAGCGCATTCAGATATTCAGCCGGCTGAACAATCCGGATATAGCTGCCAAGCGTACGGTGTCCACGTGAGGTTCTTCCGGCCTGAATTCCGGCATAGCTGAAAGGGATTACCTCGTCGCCAAACAAGGAGATAAGCCAGCGGATCGGGCGTGCAAAACGGATCTCATAATCTCCCCAGCGCATCGGTTTCGGGAAGTTGAGGCTCGTAACAAGATTCAGCGAGACCTGTGACAGCAGCTTTTCGGTTTCTTCGCCTTTTTGGTATTTTACAACATACACATAGGGCACGCCATTGATTTCTTTCAAAAAAAAGTCTTCGGTCTTGACGCCCTGTCCGCGCGCAAATCCTTCAGCAGCTTTGGTCGGTTTGCCTTCAGCATCAAACGCTGCCTTCTGGGCAGGTCCTTTGACTTCCTCACTGATATCCTGCTGTTTCTCAGCCAGAGCTTCTACATAGAGCGCCAGGCGCCTCGGTGTCACATAGCACTGCAGATTCTTATACGCTAAACGCAGTTCCGCCAGCATTTTTCGGGCATTGTTCTCCAGCTGGGCCACTGCACCTGGTGCAAATTTGGCGGGCATTTCTTCCATGCCGATTTCCAGTAAAAAGTCCTTGCTCATTTTTATTCCCCCCTTTTTTTCAGTAAAGGAAACCCAAGTGTTTCCCTCTGGGTGACATAGGCCTGGGCACACAGACGGGCCAGGTGTCTTACTCTGGCAATGTACCCGGTTCTTTCCGTCACACTGATCGCCCCCCGGGCTTCCAGAAGGTTAAACGCGTGAGAGCATTTCAGTACATAATCGTAGGCCGGCACGACCAGGCCTGCCTGGACGGTCCGCTCTGATTCCTTCTCGTACATATCAAACCACTGCCGCAGCGCATCGATGTCAGCCACTTCAAAGTTGTAGCGTGAAAAATCAATTTCATTCTGCAGATAAATATCACCGTAGCTAATGTCTCCGACCCACTCAATATCAAAGACGCTGTCCTTGCCCTGAATAAAGGTCGCCAGTCTTTCTATCCCATACGTAATTTCTGCGCAGACGGGTTTGCAGTCAATGCCGCCGCACTGCTGAAAGTAGGTGAACTGCGTGACTTCCATGCCGTCCAGCCAAACTTCCCAACCAAGGCCCCAGGCCCCCAGTGTAGGGGATTCCCAGTTGTCTTCCACAAACCGGATATCATGGTCGGCCGGATTAATTCCGAGCCGCTCCAGGCTTTCCAAATAAAGCTCCTGAACATTATCCGGCGAAGGCTTCAGAATGACCTGGTACTGAAAATAGTGCTGTAGACGATTCGGGTTTTCACCGTATCTGCCGTCGGTCGGACGTCTGGACGGCTCCACATAAGCCACATTCCAGGGTTCCGGTCCCAGCGCCCGTAAAAAAGTGGCCGGGTTCATCGTTCCTGCACCTTTTTCAATATCATAGGGCTGAGCAATAATACATCCCTGCTCCCCCCAAAACTGGTTAAGGGCCAGAATAAGATCTTGAAATTTCATATGATTTCCTCCGTTCAAAAATAAAAACCCCCATCCATACAGCAAATAATTGCTGCAGGGACGAGAGTATTTCCCGCGGTTCCACCCTGCTTGATTCCAATATACTTACGTAACTTTGTCAGATAACTTGGAATCCTCTTTGAACCTGATCCGCTCCAGACTGCCCAACCTGTTTTCACCTGTCCGGCTCTCACCCTCCCGGACTCTCTTAGCGGCTATTGCAGGCATCTTTTCCATCTATGCGGACAAAATATTTTCATAAAAAGGAAGCTACTTATATGCAGTATAACCTTTATCTGAGATATTATATGCCAATAAAGCTTCACTGTCAATTCTTCCAGAACTCACTTGTTCCAGAACTCACTGCCTTGTCTCCAGGCTAGGAGTTTGCGTTCAAATTTCTGTTCACAGTAATGGCAAAGGCTTTCGAGGATTTCCTGCCGCATTTTTTTGTTCCAGCGCAGTCGATCAATCTTCACGAAATCGGCCTGGTACAGCTGGCGCATCAGGGCCAGGCTTCCCGGGTTCAGCGCTATGACGATCCGGTTGTTTTTACAGGCCGCACAAAGAAAACCTCCGGCCTCCGCACTTAAATAGACCTGCTCGCCGGAAAGGTCTCCGCCGCATTCGGTACAACCCTCCATTGACGGCAGATACCCCTGTAGGTGCATGAGCCTGAGCGCATAAGCGGCCTGAGCCATATACGGGTCAAGATGTTTGAGCAAAAAAAGAAAGCTTAAGGTAAGGGTGAACAGTTCCGGATCAGGCTGTTCCCTGACAGTAGAAATATCCAGCAGTTCGACCATTGCCGACGCAGTGATCGTCCGATCAAAATCGTCCCAGAGATGGATGAAGTTTTCTCGGGGCTGAGCCTGATTCACCGTATCCAGTGTTTTCCCCCTGTACAGCAAAAAATCGGCATACGTGAAAAGCTGCGTCCCGCCCCTCTGGGTGCTTTTGGGTTTCCGAACCCCCTTGGCCACAGCCTCCAGTTTTCCTTTTTCCCTTGAAAAAAGCGTGATAAGCCTGTCCGACTCACCATACTCCCTGCTGCGGATCACAATCGCATCCGCCTGATAGACTGCCATCTCCCAACATCATCCCCGGTCGTGTCTTTATTCCCTATTATATCTTCAATAGATGCTATCTATTTGGGTAGCATTCCTATTTATGTAATTTCTATTGACTAAACAGTTAATACATCTAAGAACTAAATACTACTGGATTATTACGATCCCGGAACTGGTTCCGAGTCTGTCGGCACCTGCTTTGATCAGTTCCAAGGCAAACTCTTTCGTCTTGATTCCGCCGGATGCTTTGACTTTAACACCAGGGCCTGCCCAGTTTTTCAGGTTCTTGACGTCTTCAACTGTTGCGCCACCAAAATAACCGGTCGATGTTTTGATATAGTCTGCTCCGGCTTCCCGGACAATCTCAGCTGCTTTTTGTTTTTCGTCCTCGTTTAAAAGCCCGGTTTCAATAATTATTTTTATTTTTAGACCGCAGCCCTGTGCCGTCTGAACCATCAAATTCACATCACGCTGTACGGCCTTCCAATCGCCGGATTTGGCTTTGCCGATGCACATCACGGCATCAACTTCCCGCGCACCATGGGCTTTTGCTGCCAGAATCTCCTGCATCTTTATTTCGATAAACGCAGCTCCAAGTGGAAAACCTATGACCGTGCACGGTATGACACTGGTTCCGTGCAGCAGGCGTGCGGCGGTACAAATATACACGGGATTTACACAAACGGAAGCAAAACCGTGTTTGACAGCCTCATGGCAAAGATCAACGATATCCTTCTCCGTCGCTTCAGGTTTCAGAAGCGTATGGTCAATTCTTCCGGCGATATTCATAAATCTACCTTCCCTTCAGCGTTCTTTTATACTTTCCCGTATCGCTAATATGCTAAGATACCCTATTTTTTGTAAACCTAATGTACCCCGCGACATTTATTCTTTCAGGTCCTTCAGATTATATCCCAGATCCCTGAGCTGGTTATTCTGGTTGCGCCAGTCCTTCTTGACTTTGACCCAAAGTTCAAGGAATACCTTGCTGCCAAGCAGCGTTTCAATTTCTTCCCGGGCGAGCCTTCCGACTTCTTTTAAGACATTTCCTTCCTTGCCAATCACAATTCCTTTCTGGGAATCACGCTCGACGAGGATCACAGCCTCTATCTTAATCAGGGATTTTTTCTCTTCCATCTTATCGACCACGACCGCGACGGAGTGCGGGACTTCTTCTCTGGTCAGGTTCATCAGCTTTTCTCTGATTAGTTCTGCAACGACAAACTTTTCCGGCTGGTCAATGACGACATCATCCGGAAAATACATTGGGCCAGGCAGAAGCGCTTCAAAAATCAGATCCATTAACTTTATGGTATTCTCGGACTGTAAAGCTGAAATTGGAACAATTTCTTTAAAATCTGCTATTTTGGCAAAGCCGGCTATTTTCTCCAGCAGCTGATCCTTGGAGATCAGGTCAATTTTATTTAAGGCCAAAATGCACGGGACTCCGCTGTCCTTAATGACCTGAAGCACGTATTCATCCCCCGATCCAAACGGTACAGAGGCATCGACGACGCATATCGCAAAATCGACGCCCTGCAAAGTGCTTTTGGCGGCCGCGACCATGTATTCACCCAGACGGTGCTTCGGTTTATGGATACCGGGCGTGTCAAAAAAGATGATCTGCCCGCGTTCTTCGGTAAGGATACACCGGATTCTGTTTCTGGTTGCCTGCGGCTTATCAGATATAATCAGCACTTTCTGACCCAAAAGCGTATTCAGCAAGGTCGATTTCCCCGCATTGGGCCGTCCGATCACCGCAACAAAACCCGATCGAAAACCTTTTTTATCCTGCTTGTTCAAATGCTTTACCTTCCTTGTATCATAAAGTCTCGTATCATAAAATTGTGTATCCTATCGTTATATATCCTATAGCTGTATAACATGTGGTCTCTTAACCTAAATGCTTTTTAAAAACTCCGGGCCAAACGAATCAGGAAGAAGATCCTTCAAACGGGTTTTCCTGATTTCTCCGCTGCCATTGCTGAGCAAAACAAGGCAATCCGATGCGAATTCCCGGATCACCTGTCGGCAGGCACCGCATGGGGACGGTATTTCCTCGAGCGGAACTGCGACAGCAACCGCTTTGATCCGCCTTTCCCCCAAACCGATCCCATGGAACACAGCATTACGTTCCGCACAGACAGTCAGGCCATAGGAAGCATTCTCGACATTGACACCGGAAGTAATTCTTCCGGATTCCCAGAGAACGGCGGCTCCAACCTTGTAGCAGGAGTAAGGGGCATAAGCATCTTCACAAGCCTGATGCGCCTGGCGAATCAGCTCCGCAGCCTGGTTGATGTCCAAAACCTGTTCGTTCTTCATCTCATTCCGCCCCCGTCTTAGATAATAACAACGCTACGACTTGCAGACTTCCTTAAACAATCTTAAGATCAGTCTGAGGGCTACAGTTCCGCTGTGAGCGGAGCATAGAGTGCAAAGCGCGGCCTTTTGACGGCCACGGATGGCCTAATGTCGCGGTGCCATGGAGGGCAAGGAGCGACAAGTCAAGGATGGCGCAACAGCCGAAAAGCGGTATTTGTCCCACAGGTCTACTCTAAAAAATATAAGATCCGAATATAATGATTCCGATAATCACGGCCTGTATGGCGGCAACCAGTACGGCACCGGAAGCAACATCCTTGCCGAGGCCGGCAAGGGGATGGTACCCGGGTTCAGCCAAATCAATCGCGCTTTCCAACGCGGTATTGAACAATTCCGCCACCAGAACGCTGCCAATGGCATAAATAATAAATAGCCAGTGAACGCCTGAAAGACGAAAGTAAGCGCTGGCCAAAACAACAACCGCAGCGACAAAAAAATGAAATCTGAGGTGTTTTTCTGTTCTCAGCGAGTAAGCAATCCCTTGCAAAGACCGTCTGCAGCTGCCAATAAAACCAGCAGGCTTATGGATATCCGGCATTATTCTTCCCCCTTGTCAGCGCAGCAGGCTCAGCTGATCCATAACCTGTTCCTCCAGACGCCTCATGACACTGGAATCCTCCTCACTGCCATGATCGTACCCCAGAAGGTGCAGTGTTCCGTGCACTGCCAGGTAAACAATCTCTCTGGCAAAGGAATGCCCATACGCAATGGCCTGAGAACGGGCTCTTTCGACAGAAATCACGATATCACCGAGAGTTGTATCGCAGTAGCTCAAATCATCGTCATCCTCTTCGTACTCCTCAAAATTATCTGCTTCGTATTCGTCGAGGTCTTGATCTTCTTCGTCGATAATTTCTTCGAGAGAATACTCAACCCGTTCTTTCTTATCTTTGTCCGACTGAGGACTAAAATAAATCTCCGGCTCTCCTTCCCCCTTTTCCCGAAGGGCAAAAGACAGGACGTCCGTGGGGCTGTCAATTCCGCGGTACGTCTTATTCAGGAGATGAATGGATTCATCATTGGTCAGGACAAGTCCGATCTCAGCGTCATCCTGGCCGCCTCCCTCAAGAAGCGCTTTCTGAATGCCCGTACGAAGCAGTTTTGCTATTTTATTTTGTTCATCTTCTGCAACAGAATCCTCTTCCCAACTGATATCTAGTTCCATTTTCTCCCCCTATTCGTGAGAATTATTTTTTTCAGACGGCGAACCAGGCTCGCTGTCCTGCTTAGCCGGAGACTCATTCTCTTTTTGCGTTTTGGGTTCCTCCTGTTTCTGATCAGTGCCCGCTTCCTCTGCCACTTTGGTCTTGGCGGACGGCAATTCAGGGTACTCGATCCTGGAATGGAATATTCCGCTTAGAACCTTAACAAAAGCTATAGATATCTTATCCAGATCCTTAAAGGTTAAGTCACATTGATCAAGCAGGCCCTCATCAAATTTCTCCTTAATAATCTTACGCACCAATCCTTCAATTTTTCCCGGCGAACTGTCCTTCTGGGAACGAACGGCTGCTTCAACATTATCCGCCAGAAGAACCAACGCCGCCTCTTTAGACTGGGGACGCTGCCCGTCATACCTGAAAGCTTCTTCCGAAATATCCGGATTCTCTTCGAGTGCTTTATGGTAAAAGAACGATGCCGTGCTGTCCCCGTGGTGCTGCGCAATAATATCCTGAATATTGGATGGAAGCTTATGCGCTTTGGCCATTTCTAGCCCGTCTTTGATATGGGAAATGATAATCAGCGAACTAAGCGTCGGGGCAATCTTCTCGTGGGGATTATCCTTGGAAAACTGGTTTTCTATAAAGAAGTACGGTCTTTTCAGCTTGCCGATATCATGATAGAGTGCGCCGACTCTGACCAGCACAGGGTCGGCTTTAATTTCCTCAGCGGCAGTTTCGGCTAGATTCCCGACCAGGACGCTGTGATGGTAGGTCCCTGGCGCTTCGATCAATAAGCTTTTCAATAGTGGCGCATTCGGGTTGGATAATTCCAACAGTCTTACAGCCGATGTAATGTTGAAGCCCTGTTCCAGCCAGGGCAAAATACCCATGGTAAGAACAGACGACAAAAATCCGTTGGCAACACTCAGTATGCAGCCGATCAGCCAATCGGTTGGGCTGATCTGAAGGATCAAGGCAACACCGCTTACAAGGGCAATGTTTACCAAAGCCACAAACAATCCTGCCCTGGCCAGCTCAGAACGGCGGTCCAGTTTGGCAACACCCTGTATACCGACAATACCGCTAAGCAAAGAAAATAAGGCTGCCAGCGAACCTGCTGCTCCCATATTCCCTGGATCTGCCATCATTCCGGTGAAAATAGCCAGAATGACGCCTACCAGAACTGCAATCTTAACGCCAAGCAGGAGTGTCACCGTCATCGTAACCCAGGCCGCAGGTATCAGGATAGCCGTCAAAGTATTTAATTCATTGTCCCCAAGACTGATCGCCATAAAGGCTTTACCCATGGCCAATGCAACAATCATGAGGAGTCCGATCAGCACCATCCTTTGCCAGTGGGTAAACGTGTCTGGACTGAACTGGTAGGCGAACAAAATCAAAATGATCATTGAAACCAAGACAATAATTGCAATTCCGGAAGCCGGCTTCCACGGAGATTTTACTTTGATCAATCCATACGCCTGCAAGGCCTGATAAACCTGATCATCAACAATTTCCCCCGGTCCGATAATTTTTTCATTTTCTCGATAGGTCCGGATGGATGGTTTAACGTCGGAAATGGCAATATCCTGCATTTTCTTTGTCGCTTCTTTATCAATGGTCAGTGTCGGTTTGATCACACACTGCTCGATAAATTCATTTATAAGTTCTTTCACAGGTTCAGTCATGCTAGATTTATTGATCTGTTCAATCATTCGGTCCTGCAAGAGTGATACTTCTGCCTGAGATCTCGCTCCGCTTTCGGCATTGCTTGCTATCCCAAGGATGACAACTGAACCAGTTCCAGAGGCAGTTACAATCTCGTGATCAGACAAATTCAGCAGCGCTCCAAGCGTGCTGTCCAATAATTCGCTGAAAGGGACTCTCTTGCGGAGCTCGTCCATTTTTTCAGTAAGACTGTCCTTAGAATCTTTCTGATCCGCCAGAATCTCGAATGTCCGATCCAAATCTTTTGACAAGTTGGAGATTTGACCGTCATCGGCCATATAAACAGGTTCGACCGCATTCGCTGCTGCTTTCTGTTCCTCCTGGAACTTGGCAAGATCCGTCACTTTCTTTTCATAAGGTGCCGTAATCAATTCCGGACTGGGTTCACCGGATTCAATATTTAATTTAGACTGAAAAAGATCCGAGGCCAATATCGCGGTTAAAAGAATAAAGAACAGCAGAAATAATGCTATCTGGTATTTTGTCATAGCATTCTTGGTCTCTTTAGGCAAAAGCATTGTTTTCAATTTTTTATTCAAGTCCCATCAATCCTTACCGGACTGCTTGTCCTCTTTTATATCTTGCGCATCGTAAGCGTGAATAATGCTTTGTACAAGCGGGTTACGTACAATATCGTCCAAAGTAAAGTAATGGAAGGAAATATCTCCGATACCTTTCAGGATATGTTGTACTTCAATCAGCCCTGAATAATTACCGCGGGGAAGGTCAACCTGGGTAATGTCGCCGGTAACCACTGCTTTCGAGGCAAACCCGAGTCTGGTCAAAAACATTTTCATTTGCTCCGGGGATGTATTTTGGGCCTCATCCAGAATAATAAAGGAATCGTCTAGCGTACGCCCGCGCATATAGGCCAGCGGAGCAATCTCAATCGTACCTTTCTCAATATACCGCGCGGTCGTTTCCGGTCCAAGAAGATCATAGAGCGCATCATAGAGCGGCCTGAGGTACGGATTGACCTTCTCCTGCAAATCCCCGGGCAAAAAACCGAGTTTTTCTCCGGCTTCCACCGCAGGCCGGGTGAGAACAATCCTGTTCACTTCTTTGGCCCTCAGCGCCTTGACCGCCATGACCACCGCCAGATAGGTCTTTCCTGTGCCGGCGGGTCCGATGCCAAAGACGAGTGAATCCTTAGCAATGGCTTTAACATACTTGGCCTGTCCGAGCGTCTTGGGTTTGATCGGACGCCCCCTTTGCGTCGTCGCGATGATATGGGTGAGGTTTTGAGCCATATCCTTCGCGCTGCCCTCTTCCACCTGGGAAACAACATAAGTTACATCTGCCAGGGTCAGTGTATTGCCTTTCCGAATTAAGTCCAGAAGCTGTTTGAGGACTGCTTCGGCAAGCTTGACCTGCTGTTCTTCGCCTGAAATCGTCATCTCTTCACTGCGAAAAACAATCTGACAGCCGAGACGTTCTTCCAGAAATCTTAAGTTGACGTCCTCGAGACCAAACAGGTTTAATGCTTCTTCTTTATCTTTCAGGTTGAGTTTTGATTCATTACGCAAATGTGAGTTCCTCCAAATGCAAAGATATTTGCTTATTTTTTATATACCGCTATATCTTCAAAGGTCTCAACTTCAACCCTGACATGTTCCGTTCCTTTTTGGGATGAAAGGATCCGGACCTTATCATGCAGTACTTTGACCCCTGAAGGCAGTTTTTGTTTCAATTCCTCCCTGGCCAGGGTCTCGGCAAGCTTCCTTGCTTCTGCTGCCGCACGGCTTACATGTACTTTTTGAGTTTCTTCATAATGTACTTTTAACAATTCGACAGGAAAACGCCAATTCCTCCAACTGGGCAATGCATATGTGCAGGTTTCTTGGATCGAATCGGAATAGGGGCTATCCTGATTCATTATCATTATTACACGATTATTTATTTTTATTCCCCAGCCATTGGTCCTATTTGCCGTCTTTTCCGTCCTATCCTCTTCCATGGGAATAATCTTATCCGCGCTGTACCAGACCTTTGCCCGGACAAACCCTTTGGCCGCCGGCGCATCGGTCGCGTTTTGTTTGGTTCTGTTCTGACCAGATACGTCAAAGCTGTATTCCGTCATTCCTCCTGCAGCCTTGATCAAAACCTGTCCGGCGGTAACCAGCTGTCCTTCAGCGATTAGCGCCTGCCCCTGAATGACGATCACATCTTCCACATAACCTGTTTTGGCTGCCAGGAGATCTCCCCGGAATAAAACGGTTTGCGGCAGGGTTTTTTCGACGACTCTGATTTTAATATTCGTTCCGCGCTCTTCCATCGTCATCCAGACCAGGTCAGGCATGCTCTCCTGAACTTGTTTGCTCATCTGATCAAGGTCAAGAGAACTTTTCAGCACCCATTTATTTAAGCCGGCTTTCCCGGCTTCGGCAATAATCTGATCCGCTGACACCCTGCTGTTTCCTTCCACACTAATGGAAAGCACATACTGAGAAAGAACCGTGAGTGCTGCAATGATGATAAAAACACCAAAAATCAGGCCCTTGCGTTTTTGCCAGCGTAGCGCTACAAACGGAAATCCGTACCTGTTCCGGATATTGATTTTGATTCCTGCTTTTTTGGCTGCCTTACGCAAACGCCTGAAATCTGCAGCATTGATTTCGGCCAAAAAGCTATCCGTCAATTTTTTTCCATTATAAAATTCAATCCTGTCTTTAAGCGCCTCATTAATAAATCCGGCTAAATTCTTACCCTGCGCTTGAATGGTTACCCTTCCGTGCAGGTACCTGCCAAATTTTCCGAACACCTTCAGCCCTCCCCAAAGCTTAGTCCGGTTAACCGGCCGCGGATATTGATCTCATGATCCTGCACAGTGGTAAGGATAAATTTATCTCCGTTAAGACAGAGTTTACCCTCGGAAGTCTGCAAAGTAATCTCCTGATCCGAAAATCCGACCACTTCATCAAAATATTCTATGATGATCTCACTGCGTCCGATAATGGTTATTTTAGGTCCGTTATTCAGGACATCCGTCGGAAATTCCAGGATCTCACCAGCATGTTTTTGAAGCCTTTTCAGCACGCTTACCACTCCCTTCATAGCATGTCTATGCATCAGGAGCAGAGAATAGTCCAAGCAGTTAGCGGGAGAACCAGAGGAACAAAGGAGAGCAAAGGAAAATAAAAGAGCAGATGCTCGCTCACTTTTAATATGATAGCTTAATGGACGCAAAATTTAACGCCAATTAAAACAAAAAAACTGCCGCTTATGTTTTAGCGGCAGTTTTTCACTACTCTTTTTTAGGAACCCAGGAGTCCTCTCACGACTTGATTCACAAGCTTCCCTTCGGCTCTTCCTTTTATCTTCGGCGTAATAATTCCCATGACTTTCCCCAGATCTTTGGGGCCTTGGGCACCGGTTTCAGCGATGATTTCTTTAGCTATTTCGCGGATTTCCCCTTCAGTGAGCTGCTGAGGTAAGTATTCCATTAGGATGGCGACTTCCTCTTCGAGCTCCTGAACTTTGTCGGGCCTGTTCGCGTTGGCAAACTGTTCCATCGCATCCCGCCGCATTTTTAACTCGCGGGCAAGAACCTCGATAACCTGATTATCATCGTTGAACTCCATTTTCTTGTCTATCTCAGCGTATTTGATGGCAGCCCGTACCATTCGGATAACAGAAAGTCTAACCTTCCCCTCCTCTTTGGCCTTCATAGCTGTCTTCATATCCTCAATCAGACGATCCTTCAGGGACAATTGGAGCCAACTCCCTTATTTGAATTTACGTTTCCGCGCAGCCTCAGATTTCTTTTTTCTCTTAACGCTTGGCTTCTCGTAATGCTCGTGTTTGCGAGCTTCCGATAATACCCCCGAACGTTGACAATTTCGCTTGAACCGGCGGAGTGCGGAATCCAGGGATTCATTTTTACCGACTCTGACTTCACTCATTTTTTATCCCTCCCTCCACTGGTAAATGATACGAAATAATTATAAAGGATGAATATGGACACGTCAAGCTGGAAGGAGCCTGCTTTTTTGGCATATCAAAACACAACTCAGTCCTAATCTGACGGTTTTTCCGGGTCTTTGACACTTGCATAAATATTAAAATCTTTGAAAGCCTTGAAAACAGGGCTTTTTTTGTTAGAAAATCGTCAAATTATTGCTATTTAGTATTGAGCAATTTGTGGTAATGTGTTATAAT
>NZ_MCHF01000035.1:0-42890 GCF_001707455.1 Dehalobacter sp. TeCB1
GACCTGGGGAAAGGGAACCCGAAAGAACGGCTTTGGAGAAAAGGCAGGATTAGTATGACCTGGGGAAAGGGAACCCGAAAGAACGGCTTTGGAGAAAAGGCAGGATTAGTATGACCTGGGGAAAGGGAACCCGAAAGAACGGCTTTGGAGAAAAGGCAGGATTAGTATGACCTGGGGAAAGGGAACCCGAAAGAACGGCTTTGGAGAAAAGGCAGGATTAGTATGACCTGGGGAAAGGGAACCCGAAAGAACGGCTTTGGAGAAAAGGCAGGATAAGGGCGGTGAACCGCCTAACACAGATTTCCGGCAAAGCCGGAAACATCAATACTTTATATAGTGGTGAATACTGCAAAAAATACGTTGATATATGGTGAATTGATTGGTATAATATTCTATATAATACTGATATATAAGGATTATTCGTGGTGAAACTAACAGTAAATTATAAAGGAGTAGGGAAAAGTGGCTTTTAAGCGTTTTAGTGTTTGTGTCGATGATGAAACTTATAATATCCTTACTGATATAGTAAAAAATACAGATTCCAGTTTGGCAGAAGTATCAAGAAATTTAATAAAAAAGGGTTTGGCTTCAGATTGGGTAGATGAAAACACTGATCTTATTTCTAGAGTTGTTAGACAACAAATGGAAATAGTAGTTAAGCCTCATGTAGAACGTCTTGCAAAATTATCTGCAAAGTCAGGCCATATGAGTGCGACAGCGGCTTTTTTAAATGTGCAGGCATTGATGGATATTGTTCCTACAGAGAAAAGGAAAGATGTACGGCCTATGTATGAAAGTGCTAGAAAAAAAGCAGCAGAATATATGAAAGTTACTACAGAGGAATGGGATTATTCATTATTAGAAAAGGAAATAGAATCTAATTAATTATATTGATATTATATACCTAGATATATACATAGATAGGTATATAGTTATTTTACTAAAGGAGGGTATACTTGTGAATTTGACTTCTAAGGAAATCAATAAGATTATTATGAACTCTAAAGCTTCAATGGCTATCGAAGGGTTTAAGGTAACTGAAGAAGAGGAGGAGTTAGTGAGGAAACATCTTTCGGGAGAAATTACGGAAGAAGAATTGTTTAATAGATTGAAAGCTGGTATGCCAAATGAAGTGGAGTGATTATTTTTATCCTGGTTCAGATGTATTAATTAATAAACTGGATATAAGAGAAAATGAAATCTTATATTTCTACGAAAGAAGATTAACCTTTGCTCGATTATCAAAGCTGGAAGCAAATCCGATCGAGGGGCAATTTGATTTAGAGCATTTAAAGAATATTCATAAGTATATTTTTCAAGATGTCTATGATTGGGCTGGTGATCTTCGCAAGGTAGATATGGGTAAGGGAAGCTCTGAATTTACACTCATTAAAGATATTGAGCCATTGGCGAAGGACATCTTTGATAAGCTTAAAAATGAAAACTTTCTCAAAGGATTAGATATTAATTTCTTCTGTAATAGACTTGCATATTATTCTGGACAGATCAATATTATTCATCCATTTAGGGAGGGAAACGGTAGATCAACAAGAGAGTTTGTTAGATGTCTTGCCGATCAAGCCGGGTACAGTATAAATTATGGTCAAGTGAATAAAGAAGAACTTTTTGAGGCTTATATTAGGTCATTTTATAATGACTATAATGGTCTTAAAAAAGTTTACAGAGATCATATAGTGGATTCTATTAAACAGTGTTACTTAGATGAATTTCCCGGTATAAAAAAAGCTTCTATGACATTACTTGAAAATCTGAACAAGTTGAGGTTAATACAACCTGAATTTAAAACCTTTAAAAAAGAATTTATTCCGGTTATAGAAATTAAAAGGATCTATGAAAAATATGGAAAGCTTATTGATTCAGAAGGTCCTAACTCAGAAGTGATTACAGAATATAATGGCCGTTTCAAGTTAGTGTCTGATATTATGCAAGAAGTAAGAACCTTACAGATAAATGATCTTAATCTTGATAGTAGTAGAGAACTTAGCCAAGGCCAAAACATGAAAAGTAAAATTGATTTAGAAATAGAGTAATTATTTCTAATGGAGTTTATATGAAAAAGACCATTGCAGCGCACATGAAAGATATTTTAATAAAAAATGAATTAACTGATAATATAATAAATTTTGGGGATGTTCAATTACTTGGGGAGTGTGCTGCCAGAGCAGAATTAAAACAAAAGCATCCCTTAGACAGAAACCATGCTGTAATTAACGCACTAGAAAGAAGTAATTTATTTAAAAAGGTTGGATATTGCAGAGTGCATTTTAAAGGGAATTGTTTATGGAGAAATTTTAAGTTGATAAAGTAATGGTTGTAATATAAACGAAGGGTGGAATATGGTTCTGCCCTTTAAATACGAGGGATGATAATATGAGCAGAGTTATTTTTAAAATGTCCTTCAAACATCCAAATTTGAAAGATACTGTTAGTAAAAATGTTAGTCATGTTCAATATATTGCTACTAGATCCGGGGTTGATAAAACTATAACGGAATCTGATTTAAAGAGAGAGCTTGAAAAAGGAATTGAGGATATTGCGCCTGAAGGGTCCAGTGATGAGAGCTATGTTCGTTATATTGATGAGCGACCAAGATCACATGGTTTATTTGGCCCGGATGGAATAGAAGAACCTGGTGCAATTCAAGATGAAATATCCAAAGTGGAAAGTTTCGTTTGGCGTGGAATTGTTTCTTTGAGAGAAGAAGATGCAATTAGCCTTGGATATCTTAAAAAAGATCAATGGCAAGATATGTTACGTAAGAAAATTCCCGATATGGCTAACCAGATGGGGATACCAATAACTAATCTAAGATGGGTCGGAGCTGTACATATGGAGAAGGGCCATCCCCATGCTCATATAATGATGTGGGAAAAAGAGCCTCAAAAAACTATTGGGATAATATCAGGAAATAAATTAACCACAATACGTAAGCTTTTAACTGATGAGATTTTTGAAGAAGAAAGATTCCAGCTTATGAATGAAAAAAATATTATGAGAGATTTAATTCGGGATCTTGCCCAGGATGATATAAGTCATATTTCTAGAATTATGAAGGATGTCCGTACATCCGGGCATGAGTTAAAAACATTTATTCGAGATATGAATTTGGAAGGTGTCTCTCCAAAGTTATATAATGAGCAAGAACAAAAACTTATCCTTATGGTTAAAGACTTATCTGATAAGATGCCAGGAAAAGGAAGAGTAGCTTTAAAATTTATGCCCGAGGACATTAAAGAAGAAGTCCGGGCAATAGCTGATTACCTATTAAGGCAGCCTGAATTTAATGCTTCATTAGAAAAAAATTTGAAGTCTACAGAAGAACTAACTAAGATGTATACTGGCCAGGAGGACGCAATCCAGAAGGCCAGGGAGAATGCTTATAATGATATCCGAGATAGGATATGTCAGATGATCTTAAAAGGAGCTGTAGAGTGGCAAAAAGATAGTTTCTTATATGCTGACCTAGAACTTTCTTTAAAGGCTGTAGATTTTATTCAAAATATGTATTATGCGATTGATCTTATGCCTGAAAGAACAAAGGTATTAGCTTTGGCGATATCAACGATGATGAGATCCGATTACACAGATGATGATATTTTAAATGTATTAAAATCTTACCTTCAGAAAGAAGATATTCATTATCCGGAACAATCATTAGGAGCTTTAATAAATGAAATTCGTGGTAATGGAATTAATCTGAATGAATTATCGTCCCAAAAGAAAATAGACTTTTATCTTTCGGTTGCAAAAATGAATGAACTATCAGAGTTGGACGCTTTTCAACAAGGTAAAAAGCTTATTGGATTAGACAGTTTAGAATTGGAAAAAAGGTTATTAAGCTTACAGGATTCCGGTTTCATAAAAAAAGAAATCGATTTTGAGGACGGCAGCAGTGAATATTATTGTCTGACAAATAAAGGTATTGAAGAAATACTTTCAGTGAAGAGTCTTGATAAAGCTGAAAAAGAAATCCTGAAAATGCTGGGAAAAAACGAGAAGGAAGGTGAAGGACCCCCTTCATTTACATTTCATGAATTATTAGATAATCAAGATATTTTTGGTGGTCTGTATGATAAAGATCCGGATGAGTTTAAGATCGGGAAATATGATACTATTGTTCGAAAAGAATTTGGAGAACATAACAGAATTACATTTAATGAACTTGAGGATAATATCTATAAAAAATATACAGATGAAAATTCTGAGGTAAATGAAAGTAAGGCTGAAGATGAGCTTGAGAATCTTAAAAAAAGAATTGAAAAGCTAGTGCTCAATGGCTTCGTTGAATATGATAAAGCAACCGGCATATATTCTTTTACTGATGAAATGGAAAAATATTTTGAGTACGACAAGGAAAAGGGTGTTTATCTATTTACAGATCAAGCAATAGATGAACTTCATATTCCCGTGCAAATGGAATTTACCCGTTATGATGCAAACGTGACTTTAGGTTATATAGATAAAGCTCCAGAGGGCCTTTTGACACTTGATTCTCTAAAGGAAACTATTCAGAAGGAGATTGTCAACCAAGAGGCCGACAAAGTATATGAAAGACTTAAGTATTTATTGGAATCTAAAGATGAATCCTTGGAAAAAATAGTAAAGCACTTCATTGTCGAGGATTCAACCGGGAATTTATCTTGTACCGAAGAAGGGCAATTTCTTGGAAAAAGTCTTAATAGATTTGATAAATTTATTAAGAGTGAGACAGGAAGCGAATTATTAGAGTCTCTTAAAGGGTTATCCGATGAGGAAGCAGTTCCCTTGATGGGTAATTTTAAGGAGCAATATGAGAAAGGCTATATTATTCGGGATGAATCCGGAAGTTTGATAATCAATCCTGTCTATCGGGATATAAAGGACTTACTTTATCAGGTTTATAAAGAAGGTGGGAGTTTGAATAAGGCAGCATTAAAAGGTATTCTACATAAAAATATGTTCAATCTGGAAGCACAAAGAACTTTTAAATATTTAATCAGGAGATTAGATAACCTTAAAAAGGGTAATTATTTGACCGGCGCAAAGGGAGAATATAAATTAAATGCTACCGGTATAGAAAAAAGACAAGATTTATTAATTCCTCAAAGAAATCTCTTACGGAAAAGTCTCACATATTTAAAGCAGCTTGGCTTAATAACGCAAACAGGCATGAGTTATCAGGTGACCGAACGTTACTATAAATATATGAAAGACGTTGCAATAAGTAAAAAAGATAAGACAGTGAGAACGAGTAATCTTCCGAATGACATTGTTAAACTTATTGATCGGACACAAAATAAATTGGATGTAGGAAAGATTGAACGTAATAACAACAGAATGTTAACGGGGAAGTATCTCAACAATGCGTATGCTGAAGTAGAGACTAATTATCAAAGTATTAGGTCTTTCTGTAATGTTCAGGATATTGTAGATAAACCAATTAAGAATCTGGCTACAATCTTATTGGTATCCGGAATTGGGTTTGAGCAGGTTAAAGAAATGCTTCATAGTTGGAATATTAGATCGAATTCTAATATAAACACGGAGCTAATTAATGATATCTCAGATGAAGCATATGAGAAATACTTAGAAAATAAACAGTGGGGCAAATCAACAGTTATTTCTACTAAGGAATGGAAGGAAACTTTTTTGGCACTTGGAGTACAGGATAAAGATATTCCTAAGTGGATGTATAAAGGGGAGAATTGGGAAACATTTAACCAGCATGGCATCGGAGCAGCTACGATGGCAAATGATTTATGGAAAAGTGTATGGAGAGAGTTAGAAAAACAAAGAATGCAGCAAGAAGCTCAAGCTGAATTTATGAAGGATCGGATGAGTAAGCAATTAGGGCTTAGAAATAAAGAAGCCGAAATAGAAAAAATTAGGAAAAGTAAGGATAGAAGCGCATTATTTAGAGAAGATGAGTTAGAACGCTAATATCTTGAGTATAAGGCCAAATCTGCGTTTGTAAATTTGTAGCAATTTGGTAAATAATGATAATAAGTTTTATATTATTTTGATTACGTTTTGTAATCAACCTAACAGAATACAAGCCTTTCAGTTAATAGCAAACTTGGCGAAAGCCAGGGACGCAAAACTTCGGGTCTAAGGTGGAAACACTATGATAGCCGAGTCGCCTAGAGGGTTATTTTATTTTCAGGCGTTGCTATTGGCAACGCTATTTCTATTTCAAGGAGGTAAATTTTGGCTACTCTATCTAATAAAGAAATTGATAAATCAATTAGAATACGAACAATATCAGTTATCGTTGTTATTATATTGGACGTTTTACTTTTACCTTGGATTATTAAATTTCCTTCTTTTTTTGTTAAGGATTTCGTTAATGCCCCAACACTATGGTTTAATTACGGATTGGTAAGAGCTATTAAAGATCTCTTTTCTCAGCCTGATTATTTAAAACTATTTTTGTTTCTGCAACTTCCTGTTTCTGCTTTTATAATTTGGATAACCTGGAATGTGGATCGTTTAAAAAAGAAAAACAGGATAAAAGACGGGATCGGGGGGCCGGAACCTGCCGGGACCGGGCAACATGGTACAAGCCGGTGGCAAAACAAAAATGAAATGGATGAGACTGTAAATGTTTGGTACACCGAAATGCCTTTAAATAATAAGGGTGGAATAGTTTTCGGTATGGAAAAATCAAAAGGTGGGAAAGAAAAGGTATGGTTGAATAAAGAGGATCGTCATACGCTGATTCTAGGGGCAACTCGATCCGGAAAAGATAGGAAAATCCTGATGCCTACTATTTGGGAACTTGCAAAAGCCGGGGAAAGCATGATAATAGGTGATCCAAAAGGTGAAAGCTACATAACCACAAGAGATTATTTACAAAGTAAAGGTTATAAAGTCATTGCTCTCAATCTTCGAGATCCAGCTTTAGGAAATCAGTGGAATATGTTAAATCAAGTAAATAAAGCAGTTGATAATAATGATATTGCCAAGGCTTCAGAACTGGCTTGGAATATTTCAAATATTATTGGCAAACAAAACTTCGGCAAAGGGGATCAGCCTATCTGGCAAAATGGTCAAGAAAGTGCCCTGGCAGCATTAATTCTTTTAACGGCTTTTAATAGTGAGTTTAAATTTCAGAGGCATATGGCAACGGTATATCATTTATTGGCTTTATATGGACAACCGGTTATAACTCCTAACGGTTTTGAATTCGTTCCATTATTGGAATATATGAATCGATTACCAATAAAACATCCGGCAAAGGCAGCCTTCGCGGTGGCTTCTATTGCTCCTTATAAAATGAGGGCGAGTTTTTTTACTACAGTATTATCGAGTTTAAGACTTTTCACAGATCCTAATATTGCTGATATGACAGCAAAGCAAGACCATGAATTTGCAGATATTGGGATCGAAAAAACGGCTGTATTCTTAATTATACCAGACGAAATCAGTACAAGAGACGTTCTTGCAACTCTATATATTGACCAGGTATATCAATCTTTAGTAGAGCTTGCTAACCAACGTGGGGGAAGAATTCCAAGACGTGTAAATATAATTTTGAATGAATTTGGTAATTTGCCTCCAATACCAGACTTTGATAAAAAGCTTACCGTTGCCGGTGGCCGTGGGATTAGATTCACTCTAGCCATTCAGGATATTACTCAAATTAAGAAGCTTTATAAGGAAAATGCCCAAACAATCACGGGTAACTGCCATGATTGGATATATTTAAAAACTGCCGATGTAGATACAGCGAAACTTATAAGTGAAAAAACAGGCAAATATACGGTGGAAACTGAAAATGCAAGTAGCTCTATCCAATCAAAGGGACACAGTATGAGTCACGGGGTCGGGTTAGCTCAAAGGGCATTACTACTTCCGGATGAAGTTCTCAGATGGAATATTAATGAGAGTTTAATATTGCCTATAAGTGAATTTCCTGCAAGATATCCATTACCCGATTTATCCTTGTGGAGTGCGAATAGTGAACTTGGTTTTTCGAGTACCGGAGATAAGGATGTGGATATGGAGAATGCGAGACAGATTCTAGAAAAAAGATGGGACCAAACACCAAGGAGAATTCTTGAAGATGTTAAGATATGGCTGCCTGATATGGGCGAATCTTCGGATTCTGAAGGGGGGGAATTTATTCAAAGTAATGATGATGGTACACAGTTAAGTCTAGACAATGAAATGAACGAATCGGATGAATATGAAAAAGACTTTTTATAATTTTAGGAGGAATTAAGATGTCTAAAAAAAGAGTATTGGTATCTCGTATTAAATCTATATTGATTCTTGGGCTTGTTATCTCGTCATTCGCCTTGCCGGTTTATGCGGATGAACCTAAATTAGTTTCTGGTACATTGGCTTTATTTACAGCAGCAACGTCATGGCTTACAGGTTTAATCCCTGTGGGTTCGGGATTATTCCTTGGATATCAAGCATGGCTTAAATCGATGTCTGAGGATCAGGCTATCATTGCGGAAAAAAATCGTCTTATGAAAAATGTACTTATTGGGGCTGCTATCGCTACAACCGCAAGCGGATTAGCCAGGATAATTCTAGGTTTCTATAGCTGATTATGTAAAAGATGCTTAAAAAAGCGTCTTAACTTCAAGAAAAGGGATGGTTGAATGTTTGATTTTTCTAGTTTATTAGGTGGTGCGGTCCAAAGCTTTTTTGAAAATTTATTCAACCAAATTATTAACTTTTTTGCAACCACTTTAGTAAATATCATGAGTACATCTACGGATGTTCTTCAGTTGCCTTTTGTTCAAAATGGCATACATTATGCTCAAGGATTAGCTTTTGTAGTTTTAGTCTTAAAGACAATGAACGAAGCTTTCCAGACCTATATATTACATCAAAATGGTGATCCTGAAGCAGATCCAGGGGGATTGTTAATTAGAACCGGCCAGGCTGTTGCAATAGTAGCTACATTACCGTGGATATTACCCCAATTGTTCATTTTTGGAACTAAAGTAGCTACAGATGTAGCAAATTTAAGTACAGGTAAAATGGGTTTAGAAGATTGGGGTATATTCCTAAAGAGTCCTGGAACGATGAGCATGGTAATTATTTTGATGGGCCTTGGTATGGCGATAATATTGTTACTAATCGGTATCCAAACAATGATTAGGGGGGCTGAATTAGCTCTTATGGCGGTGATAGGCCCTATATTGGCCTTAAATATTACATCGAATAATCAGGATCTATGGAGTAGTTGGTTTAAACAGGTAATTATTATTTGCGTTTCTCAAGCGGTACAAATATTTATGGTTAAGGGTGCCTTTTCTCTTATGACTAATGAAATATCTGCAAATGGGCTGCTCTTAGTTTTGGGGTGGCTCTGGATCGCTTTAAAATCTCCTGCTTTCCTTAAGCAATTTGCTTATTCTTCAGGTTTTACCGGGGCCGTTGGCGGTGGAGTGAAACAGGCTGGATCTATGTACATGATGAGGAGAATGCTGGCCCGTTAAAGGAGAATAGAAATGGAAGCAATAAGTTATCTCTCAAATTGGATTACATGGTTATATGCAGTTATTATCGTTGGTGCAGGGTTTATGATCACTTATCAGGCTATTATGAAAACATTTACTACAGATGAGGATGAAACCGCATCACGAAATTTAAGAATAAAACAAACAATAAAAGGGGCTATTGTAGGATTATGTTTGAGTGGCCTAATTACAATTATTAAGAATTTCTACATGTAGGGGAGTATGATAAATGAGCAGCCTTGATCAAGAGAATTCTTTTACAGAATATTTAATTCCGGCCAATGTTACGACAAGATTTGAATTTTTTCCCGGTTTGGGGTGGTTCGAATTAGGATCAATTGTATTGGCCTGTATTGTAGGTGTTATTTTATCGTTTCTGTTAGGATTATTACCATTTATTTCTATAGGTGTGAGAATGTTTATAATTGTTATCCCCACGGTGGCAGCCTTCTTTATTGTAAAAAGAGATCCAACGAGTGGTATGAATCTCTTAGATACATTGAAAAGTGCTAAATTATTCAAGGAAAAGCAAAAAAGGTATCTTTATAAAATTGTTCCCGGAACGGAGGATTAAGTATGAATGTTCCTTCACTAAAGAAAAATAAACAAGCTATTTCTCAGGAGGAAATAACACGTCAAAAACGTGAAAAAACAGCTCAAGATTGGATACCTGTTGCGGATATAAATAGATCGATAATTTACCGAAAAGATACAATATTAGTTTCGATGATCCGTATTTGGCCTCAAAACCTTGAATTATTATCCGATACAGAACAAAAGAATAAGGTCGAAGCTCTGGCCGAACAACTTAACGGAGAAAATAAAGCAATGCAATTCTTTTGTATCGGCCGGCCGGTCGATTTAAATAATTATCTTGATTGGTTACAGGATAAAGCAAGGATCGAACAGGACTTCACTAGACGAAAACTGCTAAAGAAATTTATTAAACAGGCTTCCTTAACGGCAAGTAGCGGTGAAACAATGGAAAGAAGATTCTATTTAATACTTGCCAGCACAGTGGATAAGAATGCTGAAATAGAACTTGGCAATCGTACTACTGAATTAAGAGATAAGCTAGGTAGAGCTGGTCTTTCGGTAGATGTTTGCAATGACGATGAATTACTTGCTGTTCTGGCTTTATTCGCTAATCCTGTACAAGCAAGTTTTGAGCGTAATGAGTTGGAATTGTCCCTAGCTCCATTATTAGATGTGTAATAGGAGGGTTTATCATGGCGATAAGAAAAGAAAAACAAAAAGAAACGAAAAAAGATATTAAGGTCCCAGTAAATAATCATATTCTAGATATCATTACTCCTATGGCAATAGAATTCCGGGCAAAAGATTTTTACTATGGGGAAAACCTTAGTAGAGTAATTGTTATTAGGAATTACCCATCAAAGGTAAGAATCGGTTGGTTATCTAGAATTGCAAATATGGAAGGGGTTACTTGTTCTATTCATCTTACTCCTACAAATTCATCAAAGCTTACTGAAAATATATCAAAGAGCATCGGTGAAATTGCTGGTCGAATAAATAATGGTGGATCTGCTTTAATGATGCAACGTGCAGAACAACAATACAGGGATGCTAATACATTACTTCGTAAAATTGACCAGGAACAAGAGAATGTTTTTTATGTGACTATAGTAATTATGATATCTGCTGGTGATACAGAAGAATTAGACAGAAAGAGCAGAAAAATTGAAAGTGCTTTAGCTGGTTCAAAAATGAGGGGTAGGGTTGCAATGTTTAAGCAGGAGGATGCTTTGCTTGCTGTTTCCCCTTATGGTATATGCCCTCAAAGTATAAAAGACATGGCAAGTAGAAATATGCCATTAAGCACGATAGCAGGGGCTTATCCTTTTAATTCATCAGGAATCAATGATGGTACGGGATGGATTTTTGGAAAGGACAACCAGGGAGGAATTATACTTCTCGATACCTGGATGCGTGGCGGTGATAGGACAAATAGTAATTG
Source organism: Dehalobacter sp. TeCB1 (assembly GCF_001707455.1). Classification (NCBI taxonomy): domain Bacteria; kingdom Bacillati; phylum Bacillota; class Clostridia; order Eubacteriales; family Desulfitobacteriaceae; genus Dehalobacter; species Dehalobacter sp. TeCB1. The sequence goes on from NZ_MCHF01000035.1 coordinate 11,458, forward strand.
GACTTTATTAGGAGTTCCGGGGGTAGGTAAATCTGCTACAGCAAAGCATATTATTGCAAATGAATATGCTTTAGGGACTAAGATTATTATTATCGATCCTGAAAGAGAATACAGGGACTTATGTAATAATCTTGCTGGCCAATGGATTAATTGTGGCGGTGGTGTTGGTGGCAGAATCAATCCTTTGCAAGTAAAAGAAGTACCTAAAGATGATGAGGGAGAAGAGAAGGAAAATAGTTTATTTAAAGATGAAGGAAAAGGGATGGGTAATTTAGCCCTTCATTTCCAGATTGACCGGACATTTTTTAAATTATATCTTAAGAATTTAGATGATATGGACCAAGCTATTCTTGAAGAATCATTAGAGGAACTTTATCTAAAACATGGGATAACTTGGGATACAGATACTTCACAGATTCCAAATGAACAGTATCCGATCATGGAGAATTTATATAACCTTATGTCAGAAAAACTTAATCTATCAGATATTTCAGACCGCAAAAGAGATAAATATGAAAAGCTTTCATTGTTGTTACGCCGAGCTGCTATAGGAGCAGATGCAAGTTTATGGAACGGGCATACAACAATTGAGGCTAAAAATGATTTTATTGTTCTTGATACTCACGATTTACAAGAAGCAGATGAGCAAATAAAAACAACACAATATTTTAATATCCTGACTTGGGCCTGGAATCAGTTGTCTAAGAATAGAGAGGAAAGAGTTTTGTTAATTGTTGACGAAGCTTATCTTCTTGTTGATCCTGAAGTGCCCCAAGCCCTTCAATTTTTAAGAAATGTAAGTAAACGTATTCGTAAATATGAAGGTGGTTTGGGAGTAATTTCACATTCGGTTGTTGACTTCTTAGATCCCGCAGTTAGAAGACATGGACAAGCATTGCTAGATAATCCTTGTTTTAAATTCTTTATGGGCACAGACGGTAAGAATCTTGAGGAACTTACAAAACTCATGGACTTAACAGATGCAGAGCAAGATGTTTTATTAAAAAAGAGAAGGGGTGCCGGTATTCTTATTGCTGGTTCAAAACGTGTCCATGCAAAAGTAGAAATTGCTGATTTTGAATTTGAGTTATTTGGTAAAGGAGGAGGAAATTAAAGAATTTTAAATAATTGGCGGTGAGGTGATTTTATGGCAGCTCCAATAATAGGAATTGCAGCGAAAAAACTTATACAAAAGATTATATTAAACCTGTTTACTGATCCGGAAAAAGGTTTTAGAAATATATTGCTGATAGTTCTTGTGCCCTTAATGGTAGTTATATTGTTTTTTGCAACTCCTATTGTTTTGGCCGTTAGCGTTCCTACTATATTGTTAGATAGCGGTAAAAACGGAGAGATAGATAAAGTACAATATGAGCTTGTATTAACTTATCAGGCTGCCCCTGATACCCTTAATAAGGAAAATTTAGATTGGATTGACCAAGCAAAAAAGGAATACTCATGGTGTGATGATATCGTTGTATCCTATTCATTTGATCTATCATGGCAGCATTTAATAGCTCTGGATTCTGTATTACTTCAACAGGATTTTAAAAAAGCCAATCAAGCAGATATTCTAAAAATGGCTAGTAAATTCCCAATTCGAAATGTAACTGTAGAAACCTATACTGTACAGGAATTACGTACAGGTTCTTATACAGATAAAGATGGCAATGAGCAAGAATATACCTACACTGTAGAAGTTACGAAACATCGAGCGAAAATATCTATTACAACAAAACCATTTAATACAGTAATAAAAGAATTAGGGTTTGATGATTTTCAAACCAAAATGGCACAAAATATTTATAACACGATTATTGCAGCAGATATTGAAGGACATTTGAATCTTTATGATGATATAGATTTAAGCCAACTCCAGGAGTATCCCCCAGGTAATGCTAATATCCCATATTTTAACCAGACGGACAAGCGTTGGGGTGCATACAGTTATGGTAAAGTTGGCACGATCGCCAGTTCAGGGTGTGGACCTACATCTTTAGCTATGGTGGTTGCCGGTCTTACGGGCCGAAGTGATATTAATCCTAAAAGTGTCGCTGATTGGTCCGTTGTAAATGGTTACAGGATCGAAGGGGCAGGTTCAGCTTGGGCCTTAATGACTGCCGGTGGTGCAAACTATGGGCTTAGTGTTGAGGCTGTGAGTAGGATGAATCCTGAAGCGATTGTACAAGCACTAAGTAAGGGTTATCCCGTAATTGTTGCTATGGGGAGAGGACATTTTACCAGTGGAGGACATTTTATGGTATTACGGGGTTTAACTGAGGACGGTAAAGTATTAATAAATGATCCTGTAAGTGTAAAGAGAACAAATCAAGCTTGGGATCTGGCAATAATTATGAATGAAAGTAGTACAAATGGTGGGGTAAATGGTAGTCCTTTTTGGATATTTAGACCATAGGAGGATTAAATGAGAAAAAATATAATTCTAATTGTTTTGATAATACTTGCTGGTAGTATTGCTCTATTTCTTCCTGGTATCGTATCAAAAGAAGAAAATAAAAGAAACGAGGCTAAGATAGCTCAATTCAATAATGAAGTAGGTTCAAATAATAATACAATTATTGAATCTGAGGTTCCAAATGATATAAGAGAGACAGAAGTTTATGATAAAGAACAAATGTATTTCCAAAATATAGAACCTTTATATTCATATTTTAAATTTGCTGAAGTAGAGACTATAAAACAGAAAGTTCAATATTATATCCATACATATATTGATAAAAGCATACTCGATTGCGAATTGGTTCCGGATAGTATAAAGCAAGTGAATAATACAACCACCTTCGAATTTTCTATTAAAGATAACAAGCCGGTTGATATTCAGGTTGATAAAGAAAATGGTGAAATAAAAGTGAGTATTATAAATAGTATCAAATAGACATTAAATGAATGTACATTAATTTATATAGGATAAAGGGAGGATTTTGGTTTAATGGATGATAGAAAGGATAAAAAAAAAGAAGCAACATGTAATTTTAAACTACCCGAAGATGATTATATAGAACTACAGCAAATTGCATCTAAATTATATGGAGGATTGAGTTTATCCGATATGATGCGTACGCTTACCTATGCACAATTAGAAAAGGTTCGAAAAACAGGGGACCCTAAAGCGTTTTTAGATTGTCTTATAAAAAAAGACTGATTAACTATAAATGGAGGTTTTTTCCTTGTATCAGGTTTAAACCAGTGTTATAATTATAACATAAGTTCAAACTAATAAAGAAGGTGGTTATTTGAAAGGATTAACCGTAGTAATATTAAGTGATTTAAAACAAGGTAAACCAGTGGAAGAAATCTCCAATAAATTCAATTTATCTCTTCAAGCTGTTTATAAACTTGCAAAACAATATAACATAAAAACATCCCCGAGGCTCTTATCAGCAGATGAAAAAAAGGCCAATAAAAAACAAACAGATGCACAATATTACTTAAAGAAAAGAAAACTTAGACAGGAATTAGATTACTTGTATGAACGGCCTGATATTCCAATGCCGGATCTACCACCTGTAGCTTGTAAAAACAGTGGATTGGGTGCTTGCAATTTATCATGGGTCTTTTCACAAGAAAACAAAAAATCTTCTGCTAAAGAACATAAAGAAACTCAACATAAGTATGGATTGAAAACTCCACGCTAAGATACCGGTGTGTCCGGACATATTCGATATTTTTTTAAACCTTTTCGCGCTTTTTTAACATAAATCGACATTGGTTGATGATATATTGACCCTTTTAATAAAGAGGGTTTTTTTTGCTTTACTTTTAATATATAATTGTGGAGGATAATTAATGATTGAGGTTAAAAATGAATAAGCTTCGTAGTATCCATCAATCCCAATTATTATCAGAGATAGCAGAGGATTCAGGGCTTACAATTGCAACTGTAAAAAAAGCTTTTGAATCTTATGAAAAGGTTTCGAAAGATAGAATTATGGAAGGAAAAAAAGTACCCTTGCCTGGTGGTATGGGTTATATATATTTAGCACTCTCAAGATCAAAACCGCAAGATATTTATTTAAAACTGACCGATTCACATACTACTATATTGCCAAAATTACGTACATTTGTATCTTTTTCAGATCCCTGGAAAGAATTTATAAATTCAAATCTGAAAACTCCAGAAATAATAAAAAAACTACTAGACCTGAAAAAATAATAATAGCCTTAAATCAACCGCCTTAACAGGCGGTTTTTCTATTTAAGTGAAAGGTTTTATATTCGTAAATTTATAATAGGGGTGAAAAAATGTATGCAGTAATTTGTAGACCTAAGTATTGGGAAGAAATCAGTTCGGTTATTAGTTCTCTTGAAGAACATATTGTATTTAGTAAAATTCAGGATGAAATTGACTTTACGGATGAAATGGAGCAAATAAACCGTATTTCTATTAAGCATTTGATAATAGATATTACGGCCATACAGAGCCAGAAAGAATTCTTAAGATCTATAAAAAATTATCGCATTATGAATGATAGGACTCAAATTATAATTATTGCGCCTTTTTTTGAGCCAGGGAATGAATTATTACATTCGCTTGTTTCTATGGGGATATATGACATTCTTGCCCCGGCTGATGAATCTATAGAGGATAACCTTGCTATTGCTCCATTACTAATAAATTCCTTGAAAGATCCTTCATCTTACAAAAGAGCTGTAAGGTGGATTATTGATAATGATAATCCGGAGAGCCAGGTCCAATCAAAAACGAATAAAATTAAGAGTAAAGAGTATCATGACAGCCAAGAACAAAACGTAATTCAAATCATGAAAAATGATATAGTCCAAATTATGAAAAATGGTTTAAAAGAGACAATGCTTTCTTGGGGTTGGGACTCTTCAGGTAAAAGTTTCTTTATTGTTAATCTTGCCGTGAAGTTAGCTAAAAGTGGTTCTAAGGTAGCTCTGATAGAAGGTAATCTAAATAATTCTGAACTGTTTTCATTCTTCCAGATAGAAGAAAATCATGAGGGCTTGGAAATATTATTAAAAAATAGTATGGATGAGGATATTCTAGATCATGCCTTTAAACCGATTAAGAATTTATTTGTATTTGCTTCTATGCCTTCAATTGTAAAACCAAAAAACTTAGATGTAGGGCTTTTTAAAGAAAAACTTCGAGATAAGGTTGACTTTATTCTCTTAGATAACCCTTCGGCCATTAATAATGATCTAATAAATAATATGAGACAAGCGAGTAAGGTTTTTGTAGTGGTTACGCCAAATATTGCGAAGTTGGCTGCTTTATCACAGGAGCTTAAATCACTTTCTGAAGCAGGAATAAATCTTGGTAAATTTGAGGTAATTTTAAATTTTTATACGGCATCAAAATTGATTTCCCCGGAATCGGTAAGTTCATTATTAAACATAAATACGGCAGCAGTTATTCCACCAATGTTTCCAGGCGGCTTTGAGTCTCATATGAAAGGGAAACCAATTATACTGTCCTCCGAAGGAAAAGAGGTAGAGGATTCTTTAAGTAAGATTCTGGATTCACTTTGGATTACAAAGAATTCCAAAAAGAGTTTTATTTCACGTTTTAAAAAGTAAAACAATTATTTAAGGAGTGTTTATTTTGAGAAAAGTATTATTTATCGTTGGTTTAATTATTGCTTTAGGGAGTGGAATTGGTCTGTATTTACAATGGAATAATGCAAAGGATTTAATGCCGGTCGTTTATGCTGCTACAAATATACCGGAGGATACCGCCCTTTCACAACAGCAATTAACGGTCCAAAATGTTCCGCGCGAGAGCGTTCCAGATGGTGTGGCCTCAAATATATCACAGGTTGCAGGTAAAACGCTTAACTGGCCGCTTAAAAAAGGTGATCCGGTTAGAGTTGATAAAGTAGAACAAAATGCAAAAACACCTATCTCAAATTCACGTTTAATCTCTTTCAAAGTTGATTACAATGGCTCTATTGCGGGTTTAGCGCAATACGGCCAGACTGTCGATGTTGTTTTGACGGTTGATGCCAATAAACAAGCAAGCACACCCTTAACCGGATATGTTATTACTAATCTTTTTATAGAAGCTACGGCAGATGCGGCTGGTAATATTATTTCTTCGGTAGATTCGCCCTATATTAATAAATCTTCGGGTTCAAGTATAACTGGCAACGGCCAAGTTGCCGGTATCCCTTCGGAAATCATTGCGAAGGTCACACCTAGACAATTCTTAGTATTAAAACAAGCAGAATCAATGGGAACGCTTTCTTTGGGTAAGCGCAGTCAGGAATCAAATAATTTTTATAACATTAATGAGTATATTGAAAAATCTAACATGAGCGTATCAAGCACATTTGTATTGAATCTTTTAGAAATACAAAGTTCAAAATCAGAAACATCAGATGTTACAAAAGGTATTTAATTGGAGGTAAAAGAGAATGAATAAAACCAAGCAAATCATTACCCTTTGGAGTGTTGGGAGTGTTGGTAAAACGACACTCTCTTTAAATCTTGCTCAAAAAATGGCGAAGGAGTCAGGTTTAAAAATTGGTCTGCTGGATTTTGCGGTTTTAACGCCATGTATTCATCTGTTTCTTGAATTAGAAGATAAAAACAGCTCTATTGAATACATTTTAAAGTCCTGGCAGGATGACTTTGCTTACCGGAAATTACTTGAGGAAAACGCTTATATATCCAAAGATATTTCGAATTTATTATGCTGGACAGGCTTGACTAGAAACCCGGAATTGATCGATAAATTAGGGACAATCCAAGCTCAGACGATTATCTCGGAATTATCCCAAATTGTCGATATCCTTTTTATTGACGTTCAAAGCGATACTCTTTTAGTTCCTACAGATATTTCGCTGAAAATGGCTACGAAGGTGATTACTGTTGTTGACCAAAACCGAAACACTATCGAGAATACAGCCAAATGGCTCAATAATCTCTATGCACGAAAATTGGATATCGCGAAGTTTAGTTTAGTAATTAATCAATACTCCGATAAAGCAGCTTACTCGAAAAATAAAATAGAAAGTAACTTAGGGCTGTCATTACTTGGCACGATACCGGCCATTCCTAAAGATAAGTATGACAATTTAACGGTCACTTTAGGATCACTGTCAAGTATAAGAAATGTTAACTATGCAATAGAAAAAATATTAACTAAGCTCAACAATGGTGAACCCGTAGGGAAGCCTAAAAAGGTATTTAGACTGCCCATAAAAAGATTTGGCACATAACTCTATTTCTGTTTTTTTACGTTGAGTAGGAGGGGCAAATAAAGAATGAGAATAAATTCTACACAAACCGTTGAAAAAAATAATAATACGATTGATACCAGAAAAGACCTTTATGAAGCCACAAGAATTGTACAGTCAATATTAACAGAAAAACACCAGAAATTATTAAACGACGCGATTTATGGGCTTGGGGATTGCCAAAATGAGATCCTTGATATTATAAAAGATATTATTCGGCACCAGAAGCTTAATGTTCCCGATATGAGTGTGGAGGACATAGCCTGGGAGATTTATAAGTATATTATTGGCTATGATGTTATTCATGATCTCTTGCTTGATCAGGACATAACCGAGATCTGTGTCAATGGGCCAAAAGAAGTAACATATAAAAAGAACGGTATTCGGTATCGGGCCAAGAATATTGAATTCAAGGACATAAAGCATTTGGAAAAAATAACTGAGCGGATTCTTCTTACATGTCATTCAGAAGCAAATGAAGGCAGCCCCATGGTGGACAATGCTTGGCTTCCGGATCGAAGTAGGGTTGTAATCAATAAAAGCTCAATTGTCCCAAGCCTTGGGATTACAGTGAATATTCGCCGGTTCCGTGATAAGAACTTCTCCTTAGACGAGATGGAACAGATAGGGACTTTTAAAACGGCCTTACAAGATAATGTAGAAGTTATAAAAGATGAGTTTATCGATGAGAACATAAATAAAGGACATTCTTATCGGCAACTTGATTTTCTTCAGGATGTCGTGAGAGCAGGGGCAACGATCATCATAAGTGGGGGAACACATACCGGTAAAACAACAATGATTCGGACGTTAGCTTCGATTCTTCAGGATCTTGTTCCGGAACATGAGGGTACCGGTGATCCGGAAAGCGGGCTGCGCATTATCACAATCGAAAACGGCCCGGAGTTACAGCTTAAAAAATACTATCCTGATCTTGAAGTGGTCGAAATGCTGGAAAGGGATACAAAATATAACCCTATCGGTGTTGAAGAAATATATCCCCAAGTATTGAGGATGGACCCTGATGTTATTTTAGTCGGTGAGATCAGATTTCCGATTGAAGCAATGTATACGTTAAGGGTTATGCGTTCCGGACATCAAAACACAATGGCATCCATTCACACCTATGATGCCGAATCATGTTGCCAGGAATTGAGGACAAAGGTTCAATCAATCTTAAACGTCAGCGACAAAGTGATCAATAATGAGATTGTTACCGCTGTGGACATTATTATTCAGTTAGGAATAGTTGATAACAAAATCGAGTTAACACAGATTGCCGAACTGGATTTGGACAATAACAGCAATATCCTTATCAAAGATATATTTGCGAGAAACAGTAATGGGGATACAATCTTTAACCCTATCAGTAGAAAACTAGCTAAGAAACTTATTGCCAAGGGCAGGAAGAACGCCAAGGGAGTAGAGAGGTGGTTAAAGTGAGTTTATATCTATGCTATGGCGTTAGTATAGGCTTATTAATTATCGTTGTTACTTGGTATTTGGGGAGCGCCGAGAAAAAGAAATTACAGAGATTTATTTCTAAACGAGTTAATTATTTGCAGTATAAGATAAACAAAGATGGCGGTTCTATGAGTAAGCTTAGAGCCATTTTTAATCAGAGGAAGCAAGTTGTAGGTCTAAAAATCAAATTCGCAACTTTTATGCAATCGTGTCTTTTGTTTTTTATCCTTGCTTTTATATGTTCGTTCTTCGGTTTTTCAGAAAAGATCCAAGTGGTTAATAATGACGCTGTCGCGATTCTTGTGAGATATAATGTTTTAGGTACGATCATTATTACAATTGTTGGGGCTATAACCCCTTGGATATTATTAAATCTCGTTTATTACAGTACCCGTAAAGCAATAAACAAACAGGCTTTAAATGCCTTTAATTTAATTCTAAACAATTATATTGTCCGTAATAATATTGAAGCGGCCACTTGGGATTCAATAGAGGCTATGCCTTTTCAGATGCGGTCTTTATTTTTGAAAATACAAAGTGAAGTGAATAGCAGTGGAAAAAGCTTTGACAGGGTATTATATGATTTCGCAAAACTGCTTAATATTCGTGCGTTTATGGATTTTTATAATGTTGTCGTATCGGCTAAATTAACTGGCGGCAGTACCGAAGATCTTATGTACCGATTGACCGATAAGATCAGATCAAAGAAAAATAGAGCACAATCAATCAAAGAAGATATGAACCCGCTCATTACTAAAGCGATTGTATTTACCGGCATAATGGTTTTGACTTACATTGTTGTTTGTTTATTCTGGCCGGAGCCAATGTCTATCCTAAGACAATCATCATATGGGCCGTTATATGTAGACGCCATTATAGTAGCCGTAATAATTGAGGTTGCTTTACTTTTAAAATTTTTATCAATGGATGATTAAGAGCTAATAAGATTTCCTTAATTATTGGAGGAGTAATATGAATTTAACATTTTTATATTCTATAGGGATATCCTTGGGTTTAATTATTATATTCCTAACATTTTTTTTTAAAACCAATATTAAATCAACGAAGAGAATAGCTACAATCAGCAGCACAGTACTCGCCTATAGGGAAACTCATGAATCATTATGGAATAAATTCCAAAAAAAAGCAAAAGTCTTATTATTAAAGGTTAAAAACAAAAAACCGAAGGCCAGAGCGAATAAAACAGATAATATACTTGAAGTTCTAAAACAGCCCGGAAACCCCTTATCGATTGGATATAAAGAGTACAAAACAATTAAGGATGTAAGTCCTTTTATTTTTGCCATTCTTCTGGGTTTTTCAGGTATAGCATCACGTAATTTTATTCTTATCATCTGGCTTGCTTTTATTGGTTTCCTTGTTGGCTTAATAATACCGAAGGTCGTTCTCTTGTATTTATATAGAAAATATAAGGATGATTTAACAAATGAATTATCCGAGGCTATGACTTATATTATAGATTTCCGTAAAGCCGGTCAGACGATCACAGATTCAATAAAAGGAGCTATATTTTCCACAAATAAGTTAAAGCCGCAACTAGAAAAACTATTGCAGGATATATCTATAAGCGGGCCTAGAATCGCGTTGGCTAAATTAAGTAAAGAAACAGATGTAGAAGAGTTTAAAAACTTTGCGGATATACTGATGCAGTCAATAACAATCGATAGCACGAACATGGTGGCATATATGGCGAGCCGTGCTAGTGATATCGACTATATAGAAGGCTTAAAAGAGGTAAGACGATATAAGAATAAAAAGATGGTCTTAGAAGCCCTGACAACGATACCGTTTATTATGATTCCGCTTATTATTCTTGTGCCGCTGCTTATGCAAGCAAACCAAAGTCTATCTAATGTCATGTAGGGGAGGGGATGCTTTATTTTAAAACATCTTATTAGTTTATTACACGATGAAGGGGGTGATTTGACCGGGGAAATTGTATTATTGCTTGGTGGTATTTTAGCAACCGTTGGAATAGCAGCAATTCTCTACGCAACAATTACAGATAAAGTAACAAGCGATTCGACAGGAATGAGCGAGTTAAATTAGGAAGGAGGTTAATGTTTTTGTGATAGGAGTATTAAAAAACCTTTACAAAGACGTATACGGCGATATTATCCAAAATTATGTTTGGATTTTAGGTGGTATCTTTGCCATTTTATTAGCTGTATTTTATCATTTTTGTCGCAGCCCAGGGGCAGGATAGTTTGTTTATAGTTTTCAGAAAGATTGCACCTGGGTATAACTTAAATTAATATGGAGGATTATCTTGTGTTAAAAACACTAAAAAGCCTTTACAAAGATGAGGGTGGCGAAGTTGTCCAGAATATTATTTGGATCTTCGGTGGTGTCCTGGCTACTGTAGCAGCCGTATCGCTACTATTTGTCACGATCAAGGGGAAGTTGACAGATATGAATACCGGTGTCACCGGTATTGTTACTCCCTGATTAGTTCCTATGAATTATTTAATTAAGATGGAGGATTATTTATTATGAGAGAAACATTGAAAAGCCTTTACAAAGATGAAGGTGGCGAAGTTGTTCAGAATATTATTTGGATCTTCGGTGGTGTCCTGGCTACTGTAGCAGCCGTATCGATCCTGTTTGTTACGATCAGGGGTAAGCTTACAAGCATGAATACCAGCGTTACAAATATTGTTACTCCCTAAGTTTCATATTCCTCACCGTGAGGAAGAAAGGAGATCGCGGATAGTATGATATTATTCCATACTATCCGCACAGTATATTATGTGGAAATTATTAAAGAATAGATTAAGTAATTTGAATAACGAGCGAGGATCTTCTTTAATCTCATATATCATCGTCTTTGGCTTATGGATAATGATATTTTTCACCTTTTTCTCAATGTTCTTTTTGAATATTCTACAAGGATCGATGGTTAATGCTGTCAACCTTGGATTAGAAAGAGCTGCTATCGTTGGAGGAACAACTACAGAAGTAAAAACGTTGATATTAGATCAATTAAAACATACCGGGGTAGAAAATAATCTGTTTACCATCATTGGAACGGGCAGCGATTCAAATCGTATTCAATACGGACAGTATATTACAATATCAATTACCGGTCCGCGTAATTTTACAGATTGGTCAAGCGGGAGTCCTGTACCGAAATCAGAAACGGTGACAGTTACAAAATCCATTATGAGTCAATATTTACCTTAAGGGATTAGGAGATTTTATGGAAAAAATATTAAAGTTGATTAGGGATGAACGTGGCGTTAGTTTGGTTGAATTATTGATCTTTTTAGGTATCTTCCTTGCTCTTTTTGGGTGGGCTACAGATTATTACACCGCAATCAACATGAAGCGAGGAATAACTGACAGCGTTAAGTTTGCGGCATTGGCAGCTAGTCAGCAAATAGATCAAACTAAATTAAACACGGGTGTTCTTGCTATAGCACCAACCCAGGCCGATGCAGCATTTTTGGAAATGCTTAAGAAAAATTTATCCTTAGATAATAACTTAGATCCACTTCCGGGATCGCCGGTAAAATATGTAGATAAAACTACTCTTTACTATAAAACCTATAATGCCGATTCTTTACCAACAACAAGCCCGATAGACGGCCACTCAATTACTCAACCGTCTTATGTTGTTTATATTGAAGTACGGGTAGGCCGAGGATTATCGCAGTTAGTAGACCCTACAGCTTATTGGACGATTCGGGTAGCAAAAGACGCGGCGTTAAAAATATCGCCTTGATTTTAATATAAAAGGAATGAAATAAATGGTTTATTCTATAGCGCAAATGATACCTTTTGTTATATTGATTATTAGCGTTATTACAGATTGGAAAGAACGAAAAATATATAATTGGGTCACTATTCCCGGCTTTTTTCTTGGATTAGCCTATGTTTTGTACTTTAAAACGTACTCAGTGATGTACGTTATATTTTTTCTATTCCTTTTCCTAATTTTCTTACTAGTCTATTCCCAACGGGCTATGAGGGGAGGGGATATCAAATTACTATTAACTTTGAGCTTATTTCTATCGCCGGGAGCCTTTTTCTTTAACGCTGCTCTTTTTATGTTTTCTGCTTTCTTTTATTTCTTCTTCCGGGCTGTGCGCGTCAAAGGAGTGTTCCAAACGGTCAATGATATAAAATTAGATTCGTTTGCATTATTTTCAATAGGCGAAAATAATAATTACTTTGCGTCCGGAGTAAAAAATCCATCATTTCCCGGTGGTGGGGCAATATTGATTACGCTGTGTTATTTAACTACAATTTTTGTATTCAAATGCGTTGTAATATAGTACGTATTATATTATAATACTGTTATGGAAAATATTAAGAAGGAGTGTATAGATATGGTTAAATTAGAAATTGATATTTCGGATAACTTAAATCAAAGACTTGAGGGGTTCAGTGTCTCTATTGGGATGGATAAGTACGATTATATCCGGTTTGCCGTATTGATGCAGTTAGAAAAGATGGAAATAATAAGAGACGAAAATCGCTTGAAAGATCCTGAAAATAAAAACATGCTATCTACTACTTATATTGAGGTAGGGGATAAGAATATCCCATTGAATACGCCAGCGAGGGAACATAATGGCTAATTATAAAAAGTTATTACTGGTTTCCTTTGTTATTTTCGCTATTTTTTTGGCAGGGTGTGGACAGTCTTCGGAAACAGGGGGAAAGAATTCTTCTTCAGGTATCCCCGGAAAGGCTTATAGTACAAGTGGTTTAACATTAAAAAGTCTTGGTGAAAACGTAGATATTGCCAATTATGCAGCAAGAACAGATGAAGAAATTGAAATATTTAAGACCTGCGCAGCATGGTTAAATGAGTTTAGAACAGTTGATTATAAAGAATTAGAGTCAGTGACAACAATGCCTGGGAGTAAATTTACTACGAACCGTTTTCAAAATGAATTAGACAATGGGTTTACTAAATATAAATCGGAGGTTATTGAAAAACAGGATACAAAACAGGTAGTATCTCTATATTTAGTAGATTTCTTTTTTCAGAAGATCCCCGAACTTAATAATCAAACAGGTGCATATTTAGAATTTTTAATGGACTTCAAATTATCACAAGGGCCGGGGCAAGGATATGCAACTATTCAATGCCAGGAAAGAGTTGTACTTATACAGGATGATGGTAAATGGAAAGTAGACACTGAGCTTTTCAAACAATTAAAGGTATATAAATAGGAGGCAACTATGGATTTAATATCTCAAGATGAAATGTACCAATTTAGAAAATACAATAACCGATATGAAAGGGAGCTAAGAAAAACCAATTTCAGATCAATTGATCCCTGTATGAATCCGGAGTTAATAATAAACGCAATCAATGATAACGAGTCCCTTATGGTGTCATCATCATTAAAGCAATTTGAAAGACATCCTGAATTATTTAATAAAGAAATCTCATTCGAAAAAATGGATGCCGTTGAAAATATCAAATATCCGGAGCGTACCACTTTAATTATCAAAACTACGCATGCTTGTAATTTACATTGTCCTTACTGTTATGACGTAATGTACAGAAAAAATTTGACCGACGAAGGAAATATATTAACGGTTGATACTGTAAAACAAATTATTAAAGTATTTAAGGATATAAACGTTGGACAATGGATCTGGCACGGCGGGGAGCCGCTGCTTGTTGACAACGATTTTTACGATGAAGCAAATGCGTTGGTCAAAGAACAGTTTCCAAAAGCATCAATTGATATGCAGTCAAATTTGACGTTATTGGATGATGAAAAGGCTAAAATGCTCAAAAAATGGGAAGTACGCCCTGGTTTCTCTTTTGATGGTTTAACAAACCATTTAACAAGAAAAAACACTGGAGATCTTATGCGTTCGTTATTAGTCGCTGAAAAAAACGGGATTTTCAGCGGGGCGATAATGATTATAACAAACGATAATATTAATCAGCTTATTGAGGAATATGAATACTTTAAGCGGCTCAGAGTGAGCTGTAAGATGAATTTGATTTTCTCCGCTCATAAAAATAATAAAACCTATAATTTAGATGGTGAATTGGCCGCCGAAAAGCTATGTGAATTCTTTGATTATTGGATTCGGGATGTTCAAGGCCCGGTAAGTTCAGATATCTGCGAAAGATACCTTATTGCGGCCTTAGATGCCGGTGGTTCGTGTAGTTTTACAGATTGTGCCGGAAAGGATTACTGGTTTTCGGTGCAGCCTGACGGGGATATTTATCATTGTGGCCGTGATTGGTCGGAAGAAACAGGATTGTGTTTCGGAAACATCTTTGAGGTTGAATCTGTTTCAGATATTATAAAACATCCAAACCATAAAAAGTGGTATGAAGGGACAAGAAGAATGCTCCAAAATTGCGGAGAATGTGACTATTTTTACTCTTGTCATTCCGGCTGTTATAACGATAATATCCAATTTGATCCTTCAATGAATAAACCGGAGCCAAATAACTGTTATATTCATAAACATGTGATTAGTCATGTTATAAAAACAATAAACGAGATTGATTTTGAAAACATGGCGAATTATAATCCTAATTTTCTTAATCACTTATTCCGTCAACAATTCAGAAGCGCAAAAATGCTTGAAAATATTTTAAATGAATCTATTCGTAAAATTAATGTCCCGGTTAAGGCCGAAGATAAACTTAAAGAATTTTTGTTAGATTAAGGGGGTATAGTTTGTGATAAATATTTTTAAGAAAAAAGAGAAATTTACTCCCCGTATTATTGATAAGAGTATGAGTTTTTCCGTCCCGTTATTGTACGATAGTGGTTATATAAGCGAATTGGTGAAGCTCAATAATCTGGATACAAAATATAAGATCCGGACGGCATATAACAGCCTTCCTGCTTCCTCATACGCAAAATCAGGTTTTGAGCATGGCCGTTCAATCAATACCCAAGAAGATAACTGTAAGATCCGGACGTTGGAAGATCTAAAACCATATATCGAAGAGTTAGCAAAGAATAATATCGAGTTCGTTTATACAATGAACAATATCTCAACTATTTCTCTATATGATTTTGAGTTACAATCTGCACAGATTAAGCAATTTGTTAGTCATTTAATCGATTTAGGGGTAAGAAGTATTACCGTGGGGAGTCAGCTCCTTGCAGATTTTTTAAAGGAAGAATTCAGAGGGTTGTCGCTTAATGCTTCAACGATGATGGATATACGGACAATTACCCAGGCAAAATATGCTGTACAAGAGCTTGGTATTTCAAATATTATCCCGGCTGCGGATCTCAATAAAGATTTTACATTTATCGAGTCATATAAAAAGATTTTTTCAGATAAAGCAACTTTAGAGATAATGGCCGATGAAGCTTGTATTTATGCTTGCCCGACAAAGAATATGCACTATGCATTATTTGGTAAACAGGAAAATTGCCAAAAATGCAGCCCTATATTCAGGGAGTTTCCTAAATTTATTTGCGACAATATAACATCGAAAGACCCAGCCTTGCAAGTGGCCCTGAATCGTATTATTTTCCCTTGGGAGTTAGAAACTTATGAGAAATTTGGGGTTAATCGTATTAAACTTGTCGGTAGGGATCATCCCAAGCCCGAACTGCTGAATAAAATTAAAGCATACATGCTCGGCGCGGGAGATCCGAATTATGCTTTAAATGAATTCTATAATACGTATAACTCGCGGTTCATGAATCTCAAGTTTAATAACTATGGCACAACAAGGATGAAGGAGATTAACAAAATACTCCCTGATATTAGCTACTTTACCGATAACAGACCGCAATGTACAAGCCAATGCGGTAGCACGTGCCTTTATTGTTACGGTAAGGCTAATGAATTAAGGGAATATATCCAATCAAAGAATTCCGAAGAAGATCTAAGAACATGTTGTAGTAAGGTGATAGTATGACAAGAAGTTATAATAAAATTAAACGGCTGATTCAATCTTTTCTTTCCTTAATTGTTGTCTATACGTCAATTTCACATGATCTAGTAATTGATATACCCGATAAACCACATTCTATTGATGGCAAATACACACTAGGTGGCTTAGATGGTTTAAAAATATCACTGGAATCTAGGAAGGCTTATGCTTGGAATGATTGGTGGTTTAATGGATGGAATGCAGGATACTCGAACGGTGTGGCATATTCGGATGTTTATACAAATGCTTATGCTAACTATGGTAACTGGAACGCTAATTATTCTAATGCAGGGGTTTACGAAAATCATAACCAATGGGAAAACCACACCGAAACATGGAACCAATATTCTAACTGGACTGCTTATTCAAACTATAGTGATTATAGTAACTACGGTAATTGGGGTAATTGGGATAATTGGGGTAATTGGGATAATTGGACGCCCCCGCCGACGGTTGTAGCCTCTGTACAAGCTGTTGCGTTTCCAAATACAACAATTCAGGTAACTGCTGTAACATCCGGTACCGCCACTCAAGTGACGTCTACAAACACCTTAAATTCGACTGTTATTACATTTACCAATTCAGGTGGAAATACATGGGTAGGTTATTTTAATGTTCCTGCCGGGACTCCTGTAGAACCAATTACTTTTAATGTTTCAGCAAGTAATAGTTCCGGATCTGGTGCCGCTGTTGCTATAACAAATGTAAAACATTTTCAGAACGTCATTACTAGATAAGAAATTCTCTAAAGGGGTGTGTTTAATGAATATTATGTTAAATAATTATTGTAACCTGAAATGCCCGTATTGTTTTGCAAGTTGTGATCCCAAAAATATGGTCAATATATCTGATGAAAACTACGCCTATATTCTTGATTTCTTTAAGAGATCCGGTCATTTTGAATTAAGGCTGTTAGGCGGTGAGCCAACATTACATCCAAACTTTGTAAAATGGGTGAATGATGGGGTTAGAGATCCATTCTTTCAAAGGATTATGATCTTTACAAACGCATTGGCTTTAGAAAGTAAAGTAAGCGATTCTATTGTAGATAATAAAGTCTCTTTTTTAGTAAACCTTAACGGACCTACTGTGATAGGGGAGCATTTGTATAATAAGACGATTGATAATGTAGAAAACCTTATATTTGGGTACAGGAGAAGAAATATCGATCCGCAAGTTACCCTGGGTATCAATATTTTTGAACCAGATTTTAAATACGAATATATTATAGAACAGAGCAAAAGATTGAAATTAAAAACTATTCGTTATAGTATCACTGTACCTTCGGATAATAAACAAAATGGAAGCCTTGAACATTATGAAAGCTTTGTCCCTCGATTAGTGGGATTTCTCGATGCTTGTCATAAGAGTGGAATAAGCCCGCACATTGATTGTAATAATCCTCCAAAGTGTGTTTTTTCTAACGAACAGCTTGTAGATTTCATTTATTCCGGTTTTGATATCGTGCGTAAAGGGAAATGTTCCCCTGTTATGGATATTAGGCCAGATTTGAGTGTCGCAAGATGTTTTTGTTTTGAAGATTATTTAAGCGTAAATATAAAAGATTTTAACACTGTCACCGATCTTAACAACTTCTTTCTCAAAGAAATAGACAGTAAAAGATATAGCAATCCTCCGTTTAAGCAATGCTTTGGATGCCGGTTTTGGGAGGAAAAAAAATGCATCGGCGGCTGCTTAGGATATAGTATTAAAGGAAAAGCTACTGGTTGTTGTGCTTAACAAGTTTTTAAAAAGAAAAATATGATATACTTTGTTCAGTAATAAAGAATAATTCACTATTAAGGAGAAGTGGTATTGTGTTAAAAAGAAAAACAAAAATTAATGTTTTTCTATATTCTGACATACTGAAAGATGCTTTAAATAAATATGCTAATGATCACAATACCTTTATTACTGATCTTATTGAAAACGCCTTATTACAGATGATTGATAGTAATGATTTCAGTATTTCTGTTGATCGGGTGTATGATAAGGCTGTGCAAGGTAAAACAGCCCTAGAAAACCAGACATCAAGACGGTTATCTCTTGTCACGGATATAGAATTAGTTGATAAGGCGGATTTTATAATTGATCAACAAAAACCAAAAACCAATAGGAGTATTTTTATTCAGGAATCAATAAGACGGTATCTGGAACCTATTCTTATTAGCGAAGGGTACTTGCCTGAACCTGTTTTTAGGAATAAGCAGCAGGCTATCGAGAATCTAAAACTTTTACGCTCTTACATGGGGTTTCGTAACACTAAAGAATTCCACACAAAGTTTTTAAAAAAAGAGAATAGTGATGAATACTTTATAAGTTATCGGCACTATTCCCTTATGGAACGTGTAGGTACGGGGGATATTGATAGGATCATAAATATAATTTCACAAAAAACAAATATTGAAAAATCCGCATTTTATCTACCTTCATACGATTTTCAAAATTATATAGATAAATCAGTACGCCCCACGATTTAGTTGTGGGGTTTAATTATTTGATTTAATTTTGATAAAGGAAAGGAAGGCGTTCTATTATAAGTAAGGAACTGGATAAAAATACAAATAGAATAAATAAAGTATTGTAATATAGTACGTACTATGTTACACTAATATTAAAGATTTCATAATTGGAGGATATTATTATGAACAAAATATCATTTGGATTAAAGGGTTTGTTTTCAACAATTCTGATATTACTGGTTTTTATTATTCCAGTATCGGCGTCAACTGATGATACACAAAGAATATATGGTGCAGATCGATATAAAACGGCAGAAGCGATTGCTGAACATGTGAATAGTAGTCAAGTTAATAGTGTGGTGTTGGCCCCAGGTAACAGTTATGCTAATGCTTTACCGGCTAGTGTGTTAGCTTACAAAAACAATGCTCCTCTGTTACTGTTAGATTCTTCTGCAAGTAGGACTGTTGAAGCATTCAACTATATCAAATCTCATTTGTCCTCAACGGGCACTATCTATTTAGTCGGGGATAATAAGCTAATCGGCAACGATTTCGTTACTACTTTAAAAAGTATGGGGTATAGCAATATTATTAAGATTTCTGGTTCTGATATTTATAATACAGATTACTTGATAGCAAAAGAATTGAACATATCAAAAAATACTCCTGTAGTTATTAGTTCTGGGGTGAACTTTCCGGATGCCTTAGCGATATCCAGTATGGCTTCATCGAATAGCTATCCTATTTTGCTTACAGATGGAAAGACATTATCTAACGATATAAAAGCCTTTATAGCAGAAAAACAACCCTCAAAAATATATATCACGGGGGGAACGTCTGCTATTGCAGCAGCTGTCGAAAATCAATTAAAGAACACCGTCCCAAACACTGAAATTACACGATTTGCAGGTAGCGATAGATATGAAACAGGCACGTTGATCGCTAACCAATTTTTTACCAACTCAAAAAATATATATATTGCTTCAGGTTTTAATTATCCTGATGCCTTGGCTGGAAGTGTATTGGCTGCAAAGAATAATAGTCCAATTGTTTTAATAAATCCGAATACCAAGAGATCCGTACCGACAAGTGTGGTTCACCTTATGGTTGATTACAGAGAAAAGCAAATGGGAAAAAGTTTAATTGCCCTGGGTGGAACAACCGTTGTTCCAAGTGATATATATACTATGACGAATGATCTTGCTGGTAATATTAATTTAATGAGTTTAGGAAACCCTATTGAATTCAATTTTACCTTCGTCAAAGATCCACTATGGTCACATAATAGTACAGTAATTGAGGGGAATGGAACCTTAACTGAAGATCAAGAATTAGCTTTAATTACTGCTATCAATTATTACAGACAGTCTAGCTCTATTCACTATCAAATGTTAAGCGATAATACAAATACATTTGGTCGTGAATTATGCAGCGATAAGTTAGCAAGCCGTTTGCAGAAAAATATGGTTACATCTGCGGATGAATATATCAGAGAACAGTATATCCATCAAGTTACAAAAATAACCTTAACCAGCTATGGGACAATGAATATACTTCCCGATACCCCTTATACTTACTTCCGTATCATTGCTGAAACACGTGGGTACAAAAATGGAAATAGCGTTAAAGCTACGGAATATACTATGCTCGGTTTATATAAAGTTAACGGTTATTGGGAAATTGACTTTGATCAGACTTTAAATCGATTTTAAATATTAGAAATTCCCCATTCATAAGAAGATTTTACAAAAGGAGGGTGTTCTTCTATGTGGATTCTAAAGAAAATACTTATTATTCCTGTTATTATTATTGTCCTAAGTGTTATTCTTTCATGCGGTATTTTTATTTGGACTGTTTCTTCCGTAATGTATCCTGCTTTGAATGAGTCTGATATTAAGCTTACGGACTTTATATTTCATTCCAAAGATATTGATAGTGAAAAAATGGAAAAGTTGAAAGAGATTATAAATGCAAAAGGTTCTCAGGCCGGAAAAGATGTTGGTCAGTATCTTGGAGAAAAAATGTTGGAAATGTTTCCTGGGCCAGCTTCAGATAAAAGCTCTAGCTTTGGTAATTCTCAGCCTCCTGATATTGATGATGTAATGAATATAGTTGATAGCAAAGCTGATGAAGGTTTCCAAAAAGGATTAGATGCTCTTGATAAGATGGATAAAGCTCAGAATGATTCATTAAATTCTTCGTTAGATTAGTTGTTCAATATATTCTTTGCTTTCCTTTTATTGTTCTTTGTTTATCAATAGGTCTGCACGTTGAAAAATTATTTATAGGGATCGTTACGGGGAGTGAGGGTTTTCTTGTATGTTTATTCTTGATGATATGCTTCATGGTGTTCGTGTCGCAAAATTGGCTGTTGATTTTGCTGCTTGTCTAAATTCTAAAAAAAGTGATGCTTCTATCTTATATAATTCGTGTTTATTCCATGATCTTGGAAAGTTATGTTTGAACCAGAATTTAATCAATAAGCCTGGTGTTTTTACGGCTCAGGAAAGAAATTATGTCAAATATCATTCTTTGTATGGGTATTGGTTGGCTACACAGATGGGTCTTAAGGAGAGTGTTCAGTTTAATATTCTGTTACATCATGAAAACTTTGATGGTTCAGGTTATCCCTTTGGTTTTAAGGGTGAGTCTATCCCTGTTATTTCCCGTATTATACGAATTATAGATTGCTTTGATGCTCTTACGACCGAGCGTTCTTATCATAAAAAGTATAGTGTTTCTGAGTCTTTGTATATAATGAAAAATGAACGCCGATATTATGATCCGCATTTTTTTAATAAGTTTCTTGATTTTATTTCTTTACCGAACATTAACGTTAGTAATTTTTAGCTTTAGGCTTTTGTAGAAGTGTATCTCAGATTTGGCGCCGGTACCGCGTGGCCAGGGAATGTGTTGAGATACATTTTTTCTTATATGGGCAATTTGCTTGTATGCAGATGGCAAATTGTCTCACGCCCTTACCTCTAGGGTCGCTTGGGTCTTTGAATGTGTATCTCAGCAGTCCTTCCGGAACTGCGGATCGGCCGGGCGGGATGAGATACAATAATAATCCTGGTAATATATAAAGGGGGAGAGTACTTTGGGCTGGATGATTTTTAGTATTATCGTCCTTATATGCTGCGTACTTGCTGTCGGGTACACCAATATTAAGTTGAGGAAATTAAGACAGTATATTTTACCAACAAAATCAAATTCCTTATTGCGTGAGATCTTAAAATTAAGTCTCTATAAGTATGACAATATATCAAATGCAGCTATAAAAATTATTGAGAGCTTGAAAAATTATTATACGATCTCTGATTGTACGCTGTTAAAAATGGAGGATAATTATCTCAAGATACTGGCTAGTAATATTGCTCCCGAATACCACGAAAGTATTGAAGGTGAGACAAATAGGATTCTAAATCATCTAAAGCACTATAAAGCTGAAATAACAACTTCTGAAACATATCTGCCGTATCCTTCAGCCAGACAACGAAGAATTAAATACAATTTTTTTATTCCCCTAGTTATAG
Source organism: Dehalobacter sp. TeCB1 (assembly GCF_001707455.1). Taxonomy (NCBI): domain Bacteria; kingdom Bacillati; phylum Bacillota; class Clostridia; order Eubacteriales; family Desulfitobacteriaceae; genus Dehalobacter; species Dehalobacter sp. TeCB1. The sequence goes on from NZ_MCHF01000035.1 coordinate 34,052, forward strand.
AAAAAGACCTTATCGGAGCTATTCTAATTGAAGATACACAATCACAGGATCTTGATATAGAAAAAGAATTTTTCTCCATAGTAATTGAAAACATCACGATTGTTCTCCAAAATTTATTGTATTATGAAACAATCAACAACCTGGCTATGCTTGATGGATTAACCGGGATCTATAACCGAAATTACATGAACAATTTTTTATCTGATGCATTATCAAAGAAAATAGCGTTTAGTTTAGCTATTTTTGATATTGATTTTTTTAAGAAATTTAACGATACCCACGGCCATTTATTCGGGGATCTAACTCTGAAAACAGTAAGTCATTTTGTTCGGAGTCAACTGGCCGGCCAGGGAACCCTTTTTAGGTTTGGTGGGGAAGAATTTATTATATATTTAAAAAACCAGACTGAAATTCAAGCTTCTCAGACTATTGAAGAGATCCGGAAGGGAATTGAACGATTAATTATTCAAGATGATAGGGGAAGTGCAAGCGTTACCTGTTCTTTTGGTCTTTATGAGGTAAAAGACTATTCTCTTTCCTTTTCAGAGGTTATTAAAAAGGCAGATATAGCCTTGTATTATTCTAAGGAGAACGGGAGAAATCAAACGACCAGGTATTCAGAAATGGAACCAGGTAAATAAATATTCATTATGAAATATGAGCTGGGAGGTTTAAATATGGAAAATGAAGAAAGACAATGCGGAACTTGTTTCCGTTGGCAAGAAAGTGTTCCAGGTAATGTACCCGAACAACATCCTTGTCAACTTGATGGGAAGCAAAGATGTAAAAACGAAATGAAAGATTGTTTAGGCTGGAAGGAAATAAAGAATATCCCATCCAAATAACATCTTATAAGGAGTAATACCCTTTTGCAGATCCGTTATTGTATCTCAAGGAATCTTCCGGATCTTCGGGCCTGGCCGGTTGAGTGAGATACATAATTAAACCGTAAAATATATGTATCTCATATTTCGCCGCGGTGCCTGGCTGCAGGGAGCTGTATTGAGATACATATTTTATTTTGTAACTCAGCGGATCTTCCGGAGCTGCGGATCGGCCGGGCGGGATGAGATACAAAGGATCTGAAGGCGTACCCTTAACTCATAAAAAAATACCTGTGGCCGGGCAGGGAAGCGAACTATATTTTTTCATCAGTTCGGGTACCAATAAGAACGAGCGGACTGCTCCCTGAAGGCAGCAGACCGCAGGAGGCAGGAGAAGGCACCAGGGCAACTTGACAAGCCGTGATAAAGCCGGTGATGCGGACGGGGGGCACTAGGGGGTGTGGAACCTGGATGAGGCTCCCCCGTCCGGGATGAATGTTATCACGGCAGTCAAGACTTATGGACCGTGAACATAAAAAGCAGCATATGAGGTATTCCTAATATTTATCCTTCCCGGCCCAACGGCCCCGGCCATGACGCACACGGCCCGGAAGGGATAAGGAGTGTGAAAAATATTTTCAGCTCTTTTTTTACCCTTCTAGTATTGTAATATGATGCGCTTTATATTATAATAATAGTAAGTTTGATAGACGAGTGGTAACCTCGAAGGAAGAATGTAGAGAGTGAATAAGAAACGGGAGGAAGATGAGATATGAAGTACATACCAGTTTACAAAATTGAGATGGTGAGAGAAAAGAATTTGAAAGTGGAAATAAAAACAGTCAACAGCCCATCAGACGCTGCGCGCATAGCCGAAGATTATCTAGTAAATGTAGACCGCGAGCACTTTGTAGTAATGATGTTAGACACCCGAAACAATGTTATTGGAATTAATACCGTATCAATTGGCAGCTTAAATTCTTCAATCGTACACCCTCGGGAAACCTTTAAACCCGCAATAATACATAATGCTAGCAGCCTAATCCTTGTTCATAATCATCCGTCCGGCGATCCTACACCAAGCCGGGAAGATATCGACATAACAAAACGATTGGCTGATGGCGGTAAACTCCTTGGAATAGAAATTCTAGACCATGTAATTATAGGCGACGGGAACAGGAGATACACCAGCCTAAAAGAACAGGGAATTATTTAACGCAGAGTGACGGCCTCCGGGCCGGTAATGCGGGATAAGCGGTCACAACCCCGCTTAAAAGGAGGAATAGAAAATGAGGTATTATATGATCGTAAAAGGACAGCGTATCCCTAGGCTTAGCATATTAGGACGGCTTTGACCGTCCCTGAAGCACCCCGGAAGCCGGATATTTCAGGGATGGTCAAAAACAAAAGGGGATGAAATCAATGAAAGGCTTAGAGAAAAAGACTAGCAGAGAAGAATTATTTGCTGCTGCATGGGCAGAGCGTACCGCGAAATTTATAGCCGTGCGGGATGCGTTAAGGCAAACCGAACACAGCCGCGCGTACAGAATGGCCTTTAAGCAGCCATGGAAATTTTATAACGATCACACAATAGATGAGGCAATCAAAATCCTTGTCGAACAATACGCAGAGTGACAAGAAGAAAGGGGATAAAATCTATGGGTAAATACATCCTGAACCAGGAAACACAAAAATTCGAACTGCATTTTGATAAAGCCGAATACATGGCTTTATCCGAGAGCCAGAAGAAGGAAATCAAATCCAATTTTCTTTGGTCCAGAACTGCCGGAGCATGGGTAAGCCGTTCAATTCACCATCATTACAGAGCCGTTCAGATTGCCGAAAAATTAGGACTTGAAAACGGCGGAAAGGAAGGCCAGCGGTTAAGTTACGCCGAAGAATTGGAGCGCAAGCAAGAGAGAGCAGAGGCCAGGGCAGAACGCTTTGAAACCTATTCAGAAAACGCAGAAAAGCGCGGAAAGGTTATGACATCGGCGTTGGACCCATACAGGGGCGATATCGCGTTTTTTACCCAGCCAATCATAGCCGGCCACTCAGGAAGCCAAGCATTTGCCCGGCAACGTGAACGACTTTATGCCCGAGTCCACAAAGGTTTTGAAGAATATCGGAAAAGCGAATATTTTGCAGACAGGGCAGCGACAGCCAGGGCAACAGCAGACGCAAGCCAACTAAAAAAGCCTATCTACCTGCATAACCGGATAAAGGAGCAAAATGCCCTAATCAAGAAGCTGGAAGGCTACATTGCAGATTATGAAAACACCCTTTATAAAATTGAACAGGGTGAAGCCGTCAAGAATTATAAAGGCGAAATCTTAACCACGGAGCGCATAGAAAAAGCTATCGAAAACTGCATCGAAAAAATGGAATACGAAATTGATAAACTAGCTTTTTTCCAGAATTGCATGGATGAAATCGGCGGGAATAAATTCGGCCGGGAAAACATCAAAGTTGGCTATGTTGTCAAAATTGCACGCTGGGGCCGTTGTTTAATCCTCACTGCTGGCCCGGTGAATGTTACCTATAAGATTCTTGACGGCGGGGCATCCGGAGGAATTCTCACAGATCCTTATGCGGCAATCGTGGAAATCCTGGAAGCCAATGAGATTAAGAAAGAAACGTCGAAAGTAGAAAATCCTTATCAAGTCGGCGATATTCTTTGTAATTATGGTGTAGGAGGAAATAAATATATACGCCGAGCTTATCAGGTTATTAAGACTACTGATACCGGAGTTAAACTTCAACGGATAAAGGTTGAAAATAACGAACCGATCCCAGGACAGTTTATTGAGGATAAGGCCGTCCAAAGAAAAATCACTAAAAGTAAGTGGAACGATTTTGTCGGCGTCTATGACGGTGATTGGCAATTGCATAAATATACGGCTTGAAGGGAGGCAAGGCGATGAAGAACTATAAAATGCCCAAAAAATACAGCCGAGCCCGAAAATATAATGGAAGGTGTGAGGGGTGCGGAACCCCTACACCGGCCAACCAAGTTTATTCTCGAATAGATGAAAGTAATATAGCAATATCCTTTCACGAGCCGTATTTATGTGTGGATTGCTATAATAAAACATATAAACAGGAAGGAGAAAAGAACCATGTACGTCTATATCAAAAGTGAACCTAATCTTTGGACTGTAGGGTTTTATGATCCTAAAGGAAAGTGGCAGCCTGAAAGTGATCACGGTAGTCCTGAATTTGCTTCTAGGAGAGTTCGTTATCTCAATGGAGGTAACATCGACGATCAGCAAACGGTAGAATCACCGCTGCATCAGGCTATAATCGATGAAATTGAATACATGATCGAGGGCAGAATTTTCTTTGATTATTTTGACAAGGAAAAGTCCGAAAAGATTGAGGCAATATTTAATGAACACAAAGCAGAAATTATTGAAAAAAATCATTAGTACACTTAGTTTTTGTGAAGATATCGTGGAGGTATTCGAACAATACTTTAATAACCCAGAATGCTTTAATGTTGCGCTGGAAACTTCAGACAGTTAAGTTATAATAGAGTTAAAGGGGGGTATAGTCTATGCAAAAACACGATCCTTTTGGTTTCTGCCGATCCTGTGGGAGTGCAAATCTTAAGATAATCAAACAAGATGAAAACCGTAAGCAATGGGAATGCCAGGACTGTGGGAGACAATTTTCAGAGATAAAATATCCGACTCCGCGCCATGACTCTGAGTTTATAACGTCTGATCTGAAAGACGGGTCTTCACTCATTTATGAAAAAGAGTGATCCGGTTATAGAAGTACCAAGGAAACGTCACTTCAAGGTATAAATGAATTACCACTACCAAGTTTTATACCCATATAAGTAGGGGCACTAGGGGGTGTGGAACCTGGATAAGGCTCCCCCGTCCGGAATGAATGTTATCACGGCAGTCAAGACTTATGGACCGTGAACATAAAAAGCAGCCTATGAGGTATTCCTAATATTTATCCTTCCCGGTCCAACGGCCCCGGCCATGACGCACACGGCCCGGAAGGGATAAGGAGTGTGAAAATTATTTTCAGCTCTTTTTTTACCCTTCTAGTATTGTAATATGATGCGCAGTATATTATAATATATGTAGTTGATAAATTTACTTGGAGGGCTTGGAAATGAAACAGTACAGAGTTAAAAAAAGCGTACTTGAACAGGCCGAAAGAATGGCTAATAAATGGGAAGCTAGGGCACAAGCTTTTTTCCAAGGATGGGAACCAGGGGAGGGCGGTATTGCTACAGTTGGATATTGTAAAACAGAAGATGAAGCTGAGAGTTGCCAAAGACAGGCCGAGATAATACGAAACGCTTTATTAGAAGTAACCGGGCCGGTATTTGCTCCAGTAGCGTCTTGGAATGTTATAGCAATATTAAGTAACGCTGCTGTCGAACGAGATATTCTTGATGCTAATTTACATAAGTGAGTGCAATATTAATGACCGGAACGTGGGGAGATCCCCCCGGTAGGAGGAAAAAGTATGTGTTATATCTGTTGTAATCGCAATTGTAAGATTAAATGTAATTTCAATATAGGTGGTGTATGTAAGTATGGACAATTTGAAACCGGCAGGGAGGTTCCTCAGTGTAACCCAGAAACCTGCGAATGTAATAATAGCGGTTAGTTGATCCTAAATATATCGGTAAATATAAGGAGGTCAAATTATGTTTCAAGTGACCAAGTGGACAAAGTTCATTACGGATGATGAAAAAGATAAAAATATCAAGCTTAAGGTAGATCCTTCTTTGGTTCCTTTTAAATTTAGGCTGCTGGATGATGATGGAATTATTTATGCTTACGGTTATTCTAGCAGTGAAGATGATGAAAATGCTTTTGCTCCCTTGGATGCCTATGCATCAGCATATGGGGTTACTGTTATCCAATATATGAACCCTAAAACCGGCAAATATGAAACGCTTTGATATTTAGTATTTTTAAAGGCCGGGCAACCAGGCCCGGCCAGAAAGGGGAAAAAGTATGAATACTTATTTCTATCATCTACATTATTTTCATCCACGGACAGGAAAAAAGACTGGTACACTCGTTGGGGTTTTATTTGCCGAAGACCAAGAACAGGCCGAAAAGTTGGCTTTGGAAAAACACGGAAGTGATTCGGCTGCCGGATTTGAAATATCTGCGGTCAATGGGGATGGGGAGTCTTTTTATATCCCTAGGTAAAAATGAAAGGAATGTTATTTTTATGAACATGAAGGATATCTTATTAGAAAAAGTTCCGCATTTTAATGTCACTTTTTCAGTGACCAATAGAAACCAAAGAACTCCAGTTTAATTCCATCGCGCACGGATCAAGAAAAATGACCCCACGCCAGCCATTTTGGTACCAATCATAAGAATGTATGGTATTAAGCAGTTCATTACAGTCTCCTTTTATAATTTCAACGTCTTTATCTGCTTTCCTTTGTTGAATATTTTCTTCCAGTTTGCTTATGTAGATTTCATTCTTCTCAATATAGAAATATTTGTCAAATGGATAGTTTAATGCGCGTAGTGCGGAGCCGATTACAGAACCGTATTCTCGAACATGAACGTTGCCGCTGCCGGCAAAAGCGTCAATATAGCAAAGCCTGAAATCTTGTTTCTTCAAAGCTTTGGTGTAAAAATCTAAATACCTTTCTAAAATCTCCAACTTTAGTAAAATCCAAGAGCCTCCAAATGACTGTTCCACTAGACACGCCCTCCTCTCGACAGAACATATGTTCTAATGGTATTTTATACCATTAGAGATGATATGGCAAGAGAAAGTCTTTGAATCATTCTGTTTTCATAATATCCGGCACTTGCCGGGTTTTATAATCAAAATGCTATCAGCCATTATGAAGCACGATTGTCTACAGCAAGGATAAAATCGGCCATCGTCATAGCTGAATTCACAAACAACCTCGCATGATGTTCAGAATCAGTAGACTTCTTAGGCATGTTTTCCCCATTCGTCTACTTACGCCGCCTGGGCATTTCGGTTTATGCCCTCAATAACAGTCCGCAGGTTTATGAACATCGCCACATCACCAAACAATTCGCTGATACTTCCCATATCTGTAAATGGACTCTCCTGTAGTACCGACAGGTCTTTCATCATGCCGTTTTTGACGATGTAATTGACAACCTGCCGTACAAAATACATCTGTCTGCTATCCAGCTCAGCGTCATTGAGGAAGCGGGAGAAGGCTTCATTAGCAGCTTTCTGGCTTAGCCCCACGATGGATCGCACCAATTCGCCAAGCGGGGCTTTTCCATACTGGGCGTCATACTGTTCTTTTGTCCCCAACTCGTTCCACAGGATGCGTTCGAGCGAACGTATATCCTCCGAAGTCAACGGTTGGTTGCCCTTGAGCTTGGCAATAGCCGGAATATCCTGATGCTGAAGGATATAGTAGTTGACCTTTTTCTTGTAGTTTGCCAAATCATCGTTGTTCAATTGAGATTCTTTCCACTCCATGGATAAAACATCATCCGTGAAGTCGGTATCATAACGTACCCGGTCTCTTTCCGGTATGAATTTTATCAAATCCCGCAGCTTCAGCCGGATATCCTCATAGTCCGAAATACCCGCGCGATCCAAATAATCGTTATGTATGATTTGCTCAATCAATTCCTGCTGCTGGGCAATGACCTGAATCGTACCATATTTTGATAGTTCCGTCGCTTTGTGAACCACATCGTTTTTAGCCCGTTTGCAGCTTTTCTCAGACAGCATAGCCAGCTCAATCTGATAGACGAGCATGTCAAACCGAGCCGCCGAAATATCATCGCCTGTAGGCAGTACAAGCGGAGCAATATGTTCGGCGATCTGCAGGGTATTTTCATAGGTCAGGGTATCAAAATCATCCTCGGACTGATATTTATCAATCATACGCAGGTGTTGCTTTACGGCAAAGTTATCCCGCGGCAAAGCTTTTATCTGTGCCGCCAGATCCTGCACAAGCTCTCTGCGGTATGCTTTTAGCGCCTCTGTCTGGTAAGGAAGTTCTTGCAGCTTGTACACCATCTCGAGCTTTATATTGAACATACGCTCCTGGAGCGTGCTGACCGTCCCGGCCTCACGCCCTTTGACATGCAGCCGAAAAAATTCAAAGTTTCTGCACAAATCAAAAATGTAAAACAGTCGCTTGTCCCCGCCATCAATAAGCCCTTCGCATGTACGGGTGCCACGTCCGATCATCTGCCAGAACTTAGCCCGGCTCATGACCTTTTTAAAAAAGACAAGGTTGAGGATCTCCGGCACATCGATACCTGTATCCAACATATCCACCGAGATAGCTATTTGCGGCATTTTGTTTTTATCCGAAAAGTCGTCAATAATGCTCTGGGCGTAATTAGTATAGTTATCAATCACCCGCACGTAATGGTTGGAATAATTGGGAAACTCCCGATTCCACACCTCCAGAATTTTTTCGGCATGATTATGATTCTTCGCAAAGATAATGGTCTTGCCGATTTTTTCGCCGAACTCTACCCGCTGGCCATGCTGCATCAGAATGTGCAACGCCTTTTTGATGGTATCATTGTTGAAAATCCACTCATTGAGGGCGCTGGAGTCGATAGAGGCAGGCAGATTACCGTCTTCATCGGCAAAGGTACTCTCGTACTCTTCCTGCTCTTCCGGCGAAAGATCCTCATAAGTAATACCTTTGCTCATAAATTTTAGCTCGGTTTCGATGGAGACAAAGTCTACCAGATAGCCGTCCTGTACCGCCTGGGAAAGTTCATAGCCATAAGTAGGTACGCCGCTTTCCAAATCAAAAATCCCATAGGTGTTTTTGTCTATTTCATCCTTTGGCGTGGCTGTCAGCCCTACCAGCAGCGCATCAAAATAAGTAAAGATATCCTTGTATTTGTTATAGATACTACGATGGGCCTCATCAGCCTGTGTCAAGTAAAAACTAAAAAATTTTTAAATTTTTCACATAAAAAAATAGAACCGAGCGATTTCTTCAACGAAACCACCCGGTTTAAGATTATTAAGAATCATCCGTCCTTTGCTTT
>NZ_MCHF01000036.1:0-42169 GCF_001707455.1 Dehalobacter sp. TeCB1
ATTCTCAAAAGTACAAAGTCATAAAAACATTACTCACTTTTTTAAAAATGTAAAAGCCCGGATTTCCCTTGTTTGCAAGGGGTTCCAGGCTTTTTTGCTCTTTAAAGTGTCAAAGATGAGATTATAAAGGATGAATATGGACACGTCAAGCTGGAAGGAGCCTGCTTTTTTGGCATATCAAAACACAACTCAGTCCTAATCTGACGGTTTTTCCAAAAGATGTTTAGCCGATTTTCTTGCCCAGCGGCTTGCCGCCGATCAGATGATAGTGCAGATGTCCGACTTCCTGACCTCCGTCAGGTCCGCAGTTCACAACAACCCTGTAGCCCGATTCCGCGACCCCGGATTCTGCTGCAAGCTGCTTGATCAGGACAAAAATCCTGCCGGTCACAGCCATGTCATCTTCTGTCAGATCATTCAGACTGGTTAAGTGCTTTTTCGGAATAACCAGAATGTGAACAGGCGCCACGGGGTTAATATCCTTAAAGCACAGGATATCTTCGTTTTCAAAGACGATTGCTGAAGGAATTTCCTTGTTCACGATTTTGCAAAAAATACAATTGTCCACGAACCGAACCTCCAATTTTGTATCCTTAATACCCTATCAACTCTAAACCTACATGTTCCTACTGGTTAGATTAATGTCCTTTGCTTCCGGGTTATTCGCTTTTTGCAATCACTGTCTTACTGAGAATTTGTTGGTCGCATTGCTCCAGCGTATCTGCAAAAGGAGTCAAAATATACAAAAAGACTGTACTGTCAAACTCCTTAAAATATCTCGCATAAATTCTTGCACGGGATTCAATCAGTGGGAAATCCTCCAGACTGGTTTTTTTGAGCGGATTACCGTACTGAATGTAAGCCCGCCGGCTGCCCTCATATTTGTGGGCCGGACTGTTTACCAAGATGATTGCATCGATTTGTTCCCAGCCTTCATAACCTGCATACGTAACCCCGCTCTTAACCTCGGAAGAAAGAACGTTCATTTTCTGCTGCTTGGCAGGGCATCCCAGGCCGTCCAGGATCAGCTTCTGATAATCATATTTCGCTACAGCCATTATTTCGTTGTTATTCAGCTTCCCATCCACCGAAAAACCATACTTGCTTTGCCCGGAGTTGTCCTTGATCAGATATCCGCCATAAAAGCTCGCATAATAAGGCGAGTCATCCTTGTAAAGCGTGGACGAACCGTAATTCCAGCTGAACGCGCCAAAATTATAGAGTATCGACAGGGAAAGGTCTCTTCCGGTGTACTGCGAAAAACCTTTATTATCGTTAAATACCATGACAAACGGGTACCAGTCTTTTTCTTCCGTACTGGAACCGCCCGGGATCTGAACAGAGACTTGCTGTTTATCCATCAGGCTCTTGGAATTTTCATATTTGGTGTAAGCCCACATCACCGCATAGCTTCGGACTTGTGCGTACAATGGTGCTTTTAATAATAATACACCCAGCGCAATGACTACAATTAAAACAATAATAAGGGGCTTCTTCCAATTCCCGATCTTCTTCATTGTGGCTCCTTGTATTTAGAGGATTATTTGTTAATTATTATATTATAAAATATTAGAAGATTAAACACCATTTGACAAATTGTGCTTTATTCAGCTTCATTGATTTCTCTGCTAGCAGCGTTTCCCGGGACAGAAACCAGATCCTCCTCACGGACAGTATAAGTGATGAGATTGCTCTCAGCCAGGATGGACGGAATTCGAAGTTCCAGATAATTTCGGGTATGTCCGCGGGCTCTTCCGTCTTGATCCACATTCTCCAAAAGTACTTCAAGCTGTTTTCCAATAAATTTTCTCTCGTATTTTCTTCGGCTCTTTTGACCGATCTGAATCAGTTCCCTGACCCTGGCTGTTTTGATACGGTTGGGTATCTGCTCCGGCATATCCGCCGCGGGCGTACCGGGCCTCCGGGAATAAGGGAAAACATGAATACCGGAAAATTCGCAGCTCTCAATAAAACGCAGGCCGTCCTGATAATCCTGATCTGTTTCTCCGGGAAAGCCGACCATAATATCGGTGGCGATTGCCGCGTCTGGAACTCTGGCCCTTATCTGCTTCAGCAAAGCAGCATAATCCTCTATCGTATAAGGTCTGTTCATTTTTCCCAGGATCTTGTTGGAACCGCTCTGAAGCGGAATATGGAAATGGGGGCATACTGCTGCATTGGCAGCAATAACCTCCAGTAATTCCAGCGAAAACTCCATCGGTTCAATCGAGCCAAGCCGGAGTCTCTTCATCCCCGGAAGTTTCACCAGCTCACTGACCAGAAGTCCCAGATTCATATTCTTATCGGCAAAGTCCCTGCCAAAGGCGCCGATATGAATACCGGTCAGTACAATTTCCTTGTATCCTGCCTTCAGAAGTTCCCTGGCCTCCCGGTAGACATTTTCAGGATCACGGCTACGTGACGGCCCCCTGGTATAGGGTACGATGCAGTATGTACAAAACTGGCTGCAGCCATCCTGAATCTTCAGCATGGCCCGTGTCCGGCTCTCACTTTTGATCAGCGGAAGCTCTTCATATTTCACGCTTTCCTCAAAACTTTTGACCTTTCGGAGAGGTTTTAAAGATTCGGCCGGCTTCTTTGCTGAAGCACCAGCAGTACGTTCGTCCTGAATATCGCGTAAAAACTGAAGCAGGGAACTCCGGTCCTGAGTTCCCATGATCAGACCAACTCCATCGATCCCTGCAACCTCATCAGGACTTAGCTGGGCATAGCAGCCCATGACAGCGATGATCGCCCCCGGATGATCCTTGACCATCTTACGGATGAGCTTGCGGGATTTCATGCTCCCTGTACCGGTTACGGTGCAGGTATTAATAATGATCACGTCGGCAGAATCAGCCTCCTGGACGGTCTTATAACCTTCACCGGCCAGCAGCTGAGAAAGTGCTTCGCTTTCAGTCTGGTTGACCTTGCAGCCAAGCGTCAGAAAACTTACCTTCAAGCCTTCTGCGTTTTTCATGTTTTCGGTTATCATCTGCTTATCTTCTTTATTCATACGCTTGGCTTCTTTTCCTCTTAACAAATACAACATCCATCAAATAACTGCCCAAATAGAAAATATAAAAATTCTTCTGGCTTATGAACTAACATAAATGACCATATGATCAAAGCATCTATCCAAGATCGCCGAAGTAAGCGAGAGCCATTACAAGGGCTGCCAGAGCTGCCGTCTCTGTCCGCAGAATACGTGGTCCCAAAGAGACACTCCTGGCCTGGAGTTTTTCCTCGGCCCAGGCCACCTCTTCCGGCGCAAAGCCCCCTTCGGCCCCGATAAGCACGGCAATCGGGTATCTGGGTTCATATCCCTGAAGCACTTCCTTTAAGGAGTGCGTCTTTTCATCTTCATAAGGAATCAGCCACTGCGTCTCTGCCGGCAGCAGTCCCTTCAGTTGCGTCCAATCGGCTACTTCCATAATTTCCGGTTCGATAACCCGGTGAGATTGTTTCACAGCCTCAGCCGCGATTCTTTGCCAACGGACCACCCTGTCCCGTGCTTTAGCTCCTTCCAGTTGCAGGACAGACCGTTTCGTCCTTAAAGGGATAAGTCCGGCCATTCCGAGCTCAGTCCCTTTTTGGATGACCCACTCCATCTTTTCTCCCTTGGCCAGTCCCATGACAAGGTATACCCTTGCCTTTGCTTCCACGTCAGGGAATTCCTCTTCAACAATTCTGCAGCAGGCTGAGTCCCTGGCTAGTTCTTCAATGACCCCGACCCACTGACCGCCGGAATTATCAAAGCCCATGACTTTAGCGCCGCATTCAAGCCGCACCACATGAGTCAGGTGATGAAGTTCTTCTCCGGTTATGTTAAAAGTGTCCTTTTCGCGGGACGAGATTTTAAAACGGTGCATAGGATTCCCTCTCTCGATACACTCAAGTAAACGTAGCTTTCAGCAGTACCCAGCCTGCATCTTCAAGCCTTCCAATACAGTGGAGGCCTGCCGCATTCATTTTTTCCAGAACATTGTTTTCCCGGGTATCAATGATGCCGGAAGCAAGAAGGATACCCTCCGGTTTCATCAGCTGAGGCAGGGAAGGCAGGAGTTCAATGATTATATCCGCGATGATATTAGCGATGACGACATCAGCTTTCCCCGTAAAGACCTCACCGAGGTTTCCCGTTTTAACCTTAATTTTATCTTCCATGTGATTCAGCGCTGCATTTTGCCGCGCAATCCGCACAGCCAGGGAGTCAATGTCTCCGGCCTGGACGTTTGCCCCGAGCTTGGCGGCCGCCACAGCCAGGATCCCGGAGCCGGTGCCAATATCAAAGACGTCCGAACCTTCCTGAATATAGTCTTCCAGCGCCTCCAGGCAGAGAGCGGTTGTCGGATGGGTACCCGTCCCAAAAGCCATCCCGGGATCAATCTCAATGATGACCACCTGATCCTGCGTGTCCGCCTGTTCCCAGGTCGGTTTGATCAGGAAGCGTTTGCCGATTCGGACTGGTTTAAAGTATTGCTTCCATTCATTCTCCCAGTCTTCTTCCTTCACCATCACGGAATTCGTCTCCACCATCCAGTCCGGAAATAATTCCTTGAAAAGCAGAAGTTCTTCCCGTAAGGAGGCGATCCTGGGACTTAAGCTTTCATCCTCCGGGAAATAACCCTTGACCACACACTTTCCTGTTACTTCTAAATCCGCATAGATGTGATAATCCCAGATCCCGGATTCAACATACCCTTTAATCAGCTCAGGCGATTCGACAACCACACCCTTGCTGCCTATCCGATAAAAAAGATCGGTAACAGCCTCCTCTCCCTCAGATGATACTGTTACCGCTATCTCAGTCCAATTCATTGCAAACTCCCTTTTCTCAGATCTTATTCACCGTTAAACTGCAATTAACCGATAGCATCCCGGACATTATCCTTCACCTTGTCCCAAAGCGATTTTTTTCCAAGCTGCTGACCTTCGGTCGTTATTTTTCCAAATTCGCTGAGCAGCTCTTTCTGACGTTCCGTGAGTTTGGTAGGCGTTGCTACAATCACCCTGACATGCTGGTCACCGCACCCGCTGCCCCTCCGGTAAGGAACACCCATTCCTTTGACTCTGAAGACTTTCGATGTCTGGGTTCCTTCGGGTATCTTTATTTTGACATCTCCGTGAAGGGTAGGCACGTCGATTTCATCACCCAGGGCGGCCTGAACAAAAGTGATCGGAATTTCAACGTAGATATCATTGCCGTTTCTCTGGAAGAATTCATCCTTCTTAACGAGCAGAACAACATATAGGTCTCCGGACGGTCCTCCTCTTTCTCCAGCCTCGCCATAACCGCTGTAACGCAGACTTAATCCATCCTCAGTGCCTGCCGGGATATTGACTTCGATCTTTTTAACTTCTTTCACTTTACCCTTGCCGTTGCATTTGCTGCACGGAGAGCTGATCATTGTCCCTTTTCCGCCACAAGCAACACAAGTCTTGGTCGTAGCGATCTGCCCAAACGGTGTACGCTGAGTTGCCCTGATTTGCCCAGTACCGCCGCATTGTGAACATGTGGTCGGATTCGTGCCGGGAGCCGCGCCGCTTCCTCCGCACTCGGTACAGTATACTGAGACCGGAACTTCGATCTGCTTCTTCATGCCAAAGGCAGCTTCATGCAGCGTGATGGACAGATCATATCTCAAATCGGCGCCTTTCACCGGGCCTTTTCTTCTGGAACCTCCGCCCATACCACCGCCGAAAAACATTTCAAAAACATCTCCAAGGCCGAAATCAGCAAAATCAGAGAAATCGCCAAATCCTCCAAAGCCCTGTCCGTTAAAGTCCACCCCGGAGTGGCCATATTGGTCATATTTTGCTTTCTTATCCGGATCGCTCAATACCGCATAAGCCTCGGTAGCTTCCTTAAAGCGTTCTTCCGCTTGCTTATCTCCCGGTTTGACATCGGGATGGTTTTCCTTTGCTATCTTCCTGTAAGCTTTTTTAATTTCATCCACGCTGGAAGATTTGCTGACACCCAGAACTTCATAGTAGTCGCGTTTCATAATTTAAGCCGAAACTCCTCCCTAAATATCAATACAAGACCGCATAAGACATAAATAAGACCTGCATTCCTCCGAATGCCGAAGCAGGTCCAAAGATACTACTGCACCCTTAGACCCTTTTGATTACCTATAGACTCTTTCTAATGTATCATTATACTACCATTATCATTAATATGTTAAGATTTAAGGCGCGTTGTACCGGTATTTAGCTTTGAGGCTAAATACCGGTACTTTTTGTGTTTCAACATCGTTATTATCTGCAGACTCTTCATGATTAATCGATTAAACAAATGATCTGATTAATACTGATTCTGTTTATTTATCCTTGTCCACTTCGGTATATTCAGCATCGACAACATTGTCATCTTCCTTGCCGGCTCCGGTATCCTGCTGTCCTGGATTTGGTCCTGCGTCAGGTCCCTGCGAACCTGCACCGGGTGCTCCCTGCTGTTGATACATTTTTTCCACAAACGGATAGAGGATTTTGGTCAGCGCTTCCGATTTTGCATTAATTTCCTGGACATTATCGCTGCCGGCCGTGGCTCTGAGTTCTTCAGCAGCCTTCTTGACCGCATCCCGCTCGGTGTCGTCGCCTTTGCCTTCAAAGTCCTTCAGGGTCTTTTCAGCCTGGTATGCCAGTGAATCTGCTTGATTTCTGGCATCAATCAGTTCTCTGGCCTGTTTGTCTTTCTCAGCATTGGCCTCGGCATCCTGACGCATCTTTTCAATTTCGTCTTTGCTTAAGCCGGTTGAAGCCGTGATGGTTACTTTCTGTTCGTTACCGGTTGCCATATCTTTCGCCGAAACGTGTACAATACCGTTTACGTCAATATCAAATTTGACTTCGATCTGCGGCACACCTCTTGGGGCAGGCGGAATTCCGGTAAGCTGGAAGCGGCCGAGTGTCTTATTGTAAGCAGCCATCTCGCGCTCACCCTGAAGCACATGGATATCTACCGAAGTCTGGCTGTCGGCTGCAGTCGAGAAGACTTGAGATTTGGTGGTCGGAATGGTCGTGTTCCGGTCAATGATCCTGGTGAATACACCGCCCAGGGTCTCAATCCCGAGGGAAAGCGGGGCAACGTCAACCAGAACAATATCTTTCATTTCACCGGCCAGAACCCCGCCCTGGATAGCCGCGCCGAGCGCAACGACTTCATCCGGGTTAACACCTTTATGTGGTTCCTTGCCACTAATTCTCTTAATGGCTTCCTGGACTGCAGGGATTCTGCTAGATCCCCCGACAAGAATCACCTGATCGATTTCGTTGAAGGAAAGTTTGGCATCTTCCATCGCTTGACGGGTAGGTCCCATTGTTTTTTCGATCAAATCTGCTACAAGCTCTTCAAATTTGGCGCGGGTGATATTCATATCCAGATGAAGCGGCCCTTCAGCAGACATTGTGATAAACGGCAGGTTAATATTAGTCTGGGCAACGCCGGAAAGCTCAATTTTGGCTTTTTCAGCAGCTTCCTTCAGACGCTGCAGGGCCATCCGGTCTTTGGCAAGATCAACACCGTTGCTCTTTTTAAATTCGGCAACAATGTAATCCATTAAACGCTGGTCAAAGTCGTCACCGCCGAGAAGGTTGTTCCCATTTGTCGCTTTAACTTCGACCATTCCCTGACTCAGTTCGAGGATCGAGACGTCAAATGTTCCGCCGCCAAGGTCGTAAACGAGTACGGTCTGGTCATGTTCTTTGTCAAGTCCATAAGCCAGTGCTGCTGCAGTAGGTTCGTTGATAATACGCAGAACTTCAAGACCGGCGATCGTGCCGGCATCTTTGGTAGCCTGACGCTGGGCGTCGGTAAAATACGCCGGAACGGTGATGACAGCCTGAGTGACTGAAGACCCCAGATAAGCTTCCGCATCAGCTTTGAGCTTCTGCAGGATCATTGCAGATACTTCCTGCGGTGTATAGGATTTATCCATCAAAGTCACTTTATAGTTAGTGCCCATATGACGCTTAATTGAACTAACCGTGTTGTCCGGATTGGAAACAGCCTGGCGTTTAGCCACCTGACCTACCAGTTTCTCGCCGTTCTTGGAGAAGCCGACGACTGAAGGTGTAATACGTGCTCCTTCAGGATTAGGGATTACAACAGGTTCACCACCTTCAAGTACTGCAACACAAGAGTTGGTGGTTCCTAAGTCAATACCAATTACTTTACCCATTTGATTTCCTCCTTGCAAATTCTCATATCGTATTTTTCGTTTCTTTCAACTCATATACTCTTTGATCAGACTGAGATTTAGCTTAATACTATCAGCCTGAAACTTTGACCCGGCTAGGCCTGATCACTTTATCCTTCAGATAATATCCCTTTTGAAGTTCTTCCAGAATCATATTCTCCGGCTGGTCGGATTCTTCTTTCAGCAGGGCTTCGTGGAGATTCGGATCAAATTCCTGGCCGACGGTTTCAATGATTCTGAGCCCCTCATCTTCCAGAACTTTCACAAACATTCTTTCGATCATTTCCACACCCTGGGATAATGCTTCAAAATCTTTGTTTTTTCGACTGGAAGCAATCGCTCTTTCAAAATTATCCAGGACCGGCAGCAGGGACTGAATGACCCTTTCCGAAGCATATCGGGCAGTGTCTTCTTTTTCCTTCTGAGTTCTTTTGCGGAAATTGTCAAATTCAGCTTTCAGTCTTTGCATCTGGGCATAATAGTCTTCCGCTTTGAACTTATGCTCTTCAATTTCCTCACGCAGGCGCTGCAAATGATCGACAGGATCAATCTCCTCAGTCAGGCATTCTTCATTCTCCTGCCCAATGTTCTGGTTTTCTTTATCTTCCTGAGCGTTTGCAGACGCTTGATTTGTTTTTTCTTTGTTCACGCAGTTGCCTCCCTTCTTGATCTAAGTCCGGGTCCTCCGGTGCCTCTCTGTCAGCAATTCGGTCAAGCTGTTTGTCATATAATCTACAATCGCAATCGCTTTGCCGTAATCCATTCTGGTCGGACCCAAAACTCCCACTGAACCAATCTGTTTCCCGTTAATCTGGTAGGTTGCAGATATGATACTGCAATTTTTAAATACCTGATCAGCATTTTCCGCTCCGATCATGATACTTAATCCCTTTTGGTCATGACTTAGAAGCTCCTTCAGCTTATTGTTCTCCTCAAATACGGAAAAGAGACTTCGAACTTTATTGATATCCCTGAATTCAGGCTGATCAAGCATATTTAATGTCCCGCCAAGGTAGACCCGTTCTTCGGACTCTCCATCCTTATCATCAAACATTCTTTCCAAAATACCCATCATTCCATCAATAATGCGGCGTTTTCTGGAAAGCTCGCTGTATATTTCGTTGATCAGGCCTTTTTTCAAATCCTGTACCCTGGTTCCGCTCATTTTCTGGTTGAAAATATTCGCCAGAATCTGAAGTTCCTCCGGGCTTGTATCCGAACCGATATCGACAATATTATTCTCTACCGAACCATTCTCTTTCACGGTCACCATGATGGCCTTCCCCTGCTCGTAGGGGAGAAAATACAAATTCTTTAGAATACCGTTTCGGCTTTTTGGTCCAAGTACAATACTGGTCAGGTTCGTCACCTGGGAAATAAGCTTTCCGGTGTATTCGATGACTTCCTGCACTTCGCTGAGTCTGCTGGTGATCTCCTGGTTGATATTTTTCTTTTCATCATGGTTCAGGCTCAAAGGGTCCATCAGATAATCGACATAATAGCGATAGCCTGAGTCGGAAGGAATCCTTCCTGCAGATGTATGGGGCTGTTCAATAAGTCCCAACTCTTCGAGATCTGCCATCTCATTGCGGATCGTCGCCGGAGACACCCCCAGCTCAAACTTTTTGGAAACGGTTCTGGAACCGACAGGCTCCGCGGTGGCAATATAATCCTGCACAATCGCTTTTAAAATCTTGTGTTTTCTTTCATCCATTTCCATCAAAGTGCCACCTCCGATTGATTTGTTAGCACTCTACTAAGGTGAGTGCTAATCATCTGAACATAATTTAGCATGATGGTAAAATAATGTCAAGAGGAATAATCATCGAATCGTGTACAATGTAGCTGCAATTCAGCTTAGATCATCGTTAAATTTAGCTACAAAATGAAATCCACCAGAACCGCATTGAGCACGAAAAAGCAGGCAGGGTTAATTTTCAACCTGCCTTCGGCAAGTCGGAAAATATCTCTATCAATATAGTTTTGCAAAATTTGTCCATAAATATCCTGAATTTCCGTTTGAAATTTTGCAGAAAATTCTGCGGTGTCGATTCCATCTGCCGTACGCAGCCCCAGCATCATAAATTCAGAGATCTGCTGCTCTCTGGTCAGTACTTCGGTTGCCGAAGGGTCCAAAGGTCTTTGTCCAGATTCCAATATCCGGGTATAACCGGCAATATCCTCTGGATTCCTGGTTCTAACGTTGTTCAGACATGAGACTGCCCCCGGTCCAAGACCTATATAATCCTGCCCTCGCCAATAAGACCGGTTATGTTTGCATTCAAAACCGGGCCTCGCAAAGTTGGAAACTTCATAGCGGCCATAGCCGCAGCTTTGAAGATAAGAAACCGCCCATTCGTACATATCGGCCTGCAAGTCGTCATCCGGCAGACGATCCAGGCGATTCCGGCTGTTCAAGCCATCCAAGGTTTCCTTGCAGTCCGGACTGCCTGCCTGACTGTATGCATATTCTTTATGCAGCGGGGTATCTTCCTCAAGCGTAAGTGCATAGAGTGAAAGGTGTTCAGGCGACAATGCGATGGCCTGGCGAAGCGTATCCTGCCAATCTCCCATTCTCTGTCCCGGAAGTCCAAAAATCAGGTCAAGGTTCAGGTTATCTATCCCCGATTGTCTGATAAGGGTGACGCTCCTGTGAATATCCTCCACGGTATGGATTCTGTCGATGCTTTTCAGCAGACGGTCATCAAAGCTCTGAGCGCCGAGCGATATCCGGTTGATCCCGTACGTCCGGCAGAGCATCAATTTCTCCCGGTCAAGTGTGCCGGGATTACACTCAATTGTTTTTTCTAGGACCTGACCGGTTCTGGAAGTATGGATACGGGGATCCCTTATCGGATCAGATAGTTCTGTCGAGTCTGTCCGGCTCAGGGCCTTAAAATAATACCGGTAAATCAGATTCAGCAGCCGATCAAGCTGACTGGCATTCAGAACTGTGGGCGTTCCGCCCCCAATAAAAAGAGAAGAAACCCCCTGGGAGGCTTCCTTAGCTCGCAACTCAAGCTCCCGCTCCAGTCCGCGCAAATAGACGAAGACCAAATCGGAGGCCGGGTCTGATAATAACATATGGTCAGCCCCATCTACGCTACCGAATATTTTACTGTCTGCGATAATGGGAGCAGTATAAGGTACCGAATAGAATGCGCAGTAGGAACATTTTTTTACACAAAACGGAACATGAACATATAAAGAAGTCATACGAATCACCTAATACAGCGATTTTTAATATTTACGTTCCCAAGCTGCAGACTAAGTCACCGTAATGGATGTCCAGCGCCAAGCGGAGCACAGCGCAGGAGGTGCTGCCTTGGGTCTAACCCGAGCAAAGTAAAATTAATCGTCCATCTTGAGCACTGCCATGAAAGCGTCCTGGGGTATTTCCACACTGCCGACTTGTTTCATGCGTTTCTTGCCTTCTTTTTGCTTTTCCAGCAGTTTGCGTTTCCGGGAAATGTCACCACCGTAGCATTTGGCCAGAACATCTTTGCGCATAGCCCGGATATTCTCCCTGGCAATGACCTTGGCACCGATCACGGCCTGAACAGGTATCTCAAACATCTGCCGCGGAATCAGGCTGCGCAGCTTTTCAACAAGTTTGCGTCCACGAGAATATGCTTTGTCTTTATGGACAATGAAGGAGAGTGCATCAACAATTTCAGCGTTCAGCATGATATCGAGTTTCACAAGATCCGCTTCCTTGTATCCGATCAGTTCATAGTCCAGAGACGCATACCCTTTGGTCCGGGATTTAAGCTGATCAAAATAATCATATACAATTTCGCTTAACGGAAGCTCATAATAGAGACTTACGCGCGAAGCGGTGATGTAATCCATGTTCAGGAACGTACCCCTTTTCTCCTGGTTCAGTTCCATGATGGTGCCTACGTACTCGGAGGGTACCATAATCGTAGCCTTGACCACAGGCTCTTCAATCGATTCGATCTTTCCTTCAGGCGGCAGAAGCGCAGGGTTATCGATAAAGACCTGTTCCTTGGCTGTGGTATTTACTTTATAAACAACGCTCGGTGCGGTCGTAATAATACTGAGGCCAAATTCCCTCTCGAGTCTCTCCTGGATAATTTCCATGTGCAGGAGACCCAGGAAACCACAGCGAAAACCAAAACCCAGCGCTGCGGACGTTTCATTTTCATACATTAAACTCGCATCATTCAACTGAAGTTTCTCCAGCGCATCCTTCAGCCTGTCAAAGTCGGAAGTTTCAACCGGATAAAGGCCGCAAAAAACCATCGATACCGCTTTGCGGTAGCCCGACAGCGGTTCCGCCGCCGCATGGTCGTTATCCGTCACGGTATCCCCGACCCGGGTATCCCCGACATTCTTGATACTGCCCGCGATATAGCCAACCTGGCCTGCCCTCAGCTCATCGACAATCGTCATTCCTGGGGTAAAAACACCAACTTCGGTGATTTCAAACATTTTTCCGGTGGACATCATCCTGATGTTCGTTCCTTTGGAGACTTTACCGTCAAATAATCGAATATAAGGGATCGCACCTTTGTAGGAATCAAACTTTGAGTCAAAAATCAATGACTTTAAAGGTTCTTCATCATCGCCCTTAGGCGGAGGAATCCTCTGGACAATGGCTTCCAGGATCTCTTCGACCCCAATCCCCACTTTGGCCGATGCGAGGATCGCCTCACTCGCGTCAATCCCAATCACATCTTCAATCTCCTGTTTGACTCTGTCAGGTTCTGCGCTTGGCAGATCTATTTTATTAATAACCGGAATGATCTCCAGGTCATTTTCCAAAGCAAGATAGACGTTGGCAAGAGTCTGCGCCTCAATACCCTGGGCCGCATCGACCACCAACAAAGCCCCTTCGCAGGCAGCCAGACTCCGGGAAACTTCGTAAGAAAAGTCAACATGTCCGGGAGTATCGATCAGATTCAGCTCATAGACCTCTCCGTTTTTTGCCTTGTAGCGCAAACGAACTGCCTGCAATTTGATGGTAATACCACGCTCCCGTTCCAAATCCATGGAGTCGAGAACCTGCTCCTTGAGTTCCCGGGTGGACATGGTTCCGGTATACTCAATCAGCCGATCGGCAAGAGTAGATTTGCCGTGATCGATATGGGCAATGATCGAAAAATTTCTGATTTTAGATGAAGCGTTTGCCATGGATATTCTTCTCTCCCCGAATATAATGCCAGCATATCATTATACCAAACTACCGCCTTGAAAAGCAAGGCGGCTCCGGAATGCCGGGGGGACAGGGGGAGTCCTTTTGCCCCCCAGCCCTCCTTATTTGCGTCGTTTGATCAGCATCTCGATGGCCATTTGGTACTCTTCCATCTTCAGCAGACGGGCAACTATAAAAAACACGAGCATGCCTACGAGTGCTCCGCTGATTAAAACAATCGTCGATCCCATTTTGCCAATTCCGACCCAAAGGGTCAGCAGATTCGCCCAAATCATGACGACAGCTGCCATGGCCAAAGCGGCTGCCAGTGTTTTACTAAACACGGCTGCGATTCTGCGCCCGTCAATTTTGCCGAGTTTGCGGCGCAGTACGATAAACAGCAGGAGCATCTGCATAATGGCTCCGAGGGTTACAGCCAGGGCCAAGCCGCCGCAAGCCAAAGGCCCGACTAAAATGTACATCCAGATTATGCTGGCAGCCATGGCGATAAGACCAAGAATAACCGGAATCCAGGTGTTCTGCATCGCATAAAAAGCACGCGGCAGAATCTGAATAATAGCCTGAGCAGTGATCCCCAGCGAAAAATACAGCAGCGGCACAGCCATGATATCCGTATCCCCTGCACTGAATTCACCATGCTGGAACAGAACCCGAATCAAAGGGAAGCGCAGGACGACCATCCCAATGGATATCGGAACCGTAATAAAGATAATCAGACGAATTGCACTCGAGATCGTCTCCAGAAAGTCTTTGGCCTTTTTCAGAGCAGCCTGCTCTGTTAAGGTCGGAAAAACAGCGACACCGATGGCCAGCGCGAAGATGCCGACCGGGACCTGGAAAAGACGGTAAGAGTACCAGATCGCAGTCAAGCTTCCCGGATCAAGCGCAGAACCGAGGTTGGAATTCACAATGACCTGGAATTGATTCAAGGTGTACATGATAATCATCGGGACAGCCAAGACCATGATCTTCCGGACCCCGGGATGTTTCAAATCGATCATTGGATAGTAGCGGAAGCCAACCCTGCGCAGGGAAGGGACCTGGACAAGAAAATTTACCGTAGCGCCGATCACGACCCCAAACGCAAAACCGGAGATACTCCGGGCCTCACCGGAATTAGCAAAAAGCGCCCCAAATAGGATGACGCTGGCATTGTAAAGGACCGTCCCCAGCGCGGACGGCCAAAATATTTTGTACGAGTTCAGGATACCCATCGTAATCCCGCTCAAAGCCAGAATGACCGGCTGCAGCAGTAAGATGCGGGTAAGATAGATGGTAAGTTCCTTATTCGCCGGACTGAATCCGGGTACCTGCATCTCAATAAACTTCGGAGTCAGCAGCATGCCTGCGATAACCAGGATACAGAGCAGAAGAAATGTCGCATTGGTTACCGAGCTGACGACTTTCCATCCTTCTTTTTCCTTTTCTTTGGCAATATATTCGGATAGGACAGGGATAAAGGCAGCACTCAACACCCCTCCGACCAACAGCCAGTAGAGCAGGTCCGGAAGAATAAAAGCCGTATTATACGCATCTGTAGCCGCCGTTTTCCCAAACAGGCCTGCCATCAGGGATTCCCTGACAAAACCGAGAAGCCTGGAAACAAGGTTGGCAGCCATCATGAAGCCTGCCGCTTTCATCATTTTTTGATTGTTTGTCATAATGATGCTGAAGGACCTTTCTATATACAAAGAAATGCACTCACTGCAAATTATATCATTTACCGAGATATTCCTTCAATACTTCGGCTATCGGTCCGGCTGCAGCCTGTGCTTCCTCCAACGTGTTTAGCTGACTGCCAATTTCCAGCAGGATTGCTCCGTCCGTGAGATACTGGTTATAGCGTGCTTCTGAGGCATAGCGGATTTTCGGGAAAAACAGTCCCGGGTATTTTTTTTCCGCAATCTTAATAATTTCACGCGCAATTGCATCATTCTTTTCCCAGTTTTGATTTTTCTGACCGATCACAATCATGACTCTGGCACACTCCTGTCCGTTAATCTTTGCAGTATCTTTGCCCACCTGGGAAGGAAGTCCGTCCCGGTGAAGATCGATCAGCAAACGGGTTGTTGGGTTTTTCTCGAGCATTTTTTTTGCTGCGAGATAGGAATGATTGTAGGCCTGGATATAGACAGCATCATTAACCTCCTCGGAATGTGCCGTATTGATTCCTGCCTGGTTCAATTTTTCAGTCAATAGCTGTCCAATCTCCACAATATCTCCGTTTTCACCTCCAGCTGACCGGTCTGCACCGCCATCCCCCGAATAGGACTCTGCACTGTGGGTGTGATAGATGCTTACCAGGACATCCTGCGCACTTTTAATCGGTTCAGGATCATGATAAAACGGATTATCGAGGGGTTCGAGCAGTGGTCCCTCCATTTCAGGATCATTGGGATAATAGGCCCAGCCCAGCCAGGTCGGCCCTTCGGAAGGAGGTGCATAGAAACTTAAAAAATACGTCCGAGCGTCGGATATGTTGACTCCGGTCAGCAAATACATTCCGATCCCTGCAGCAGCATTCCGTGTATCACTGATATAGGTTCGTTGTGGATAAGACATCCCCGGGGCGCCTTCCAGAAGTATAAGCTCAAACGGAAAACTTTTTTCAGACAATATTTTTATGGTATACTGAAAACTATCGTTGGAAATGCAAAAGTAAACAGAAAATGCAAGCAGCGCCAAGAGTAGTATGACCCCAACAGCTTTCAGACGGGTATTCCAAAAAAACAGGATAATCTCCTCCTTTCCATAATTAGGAATATGAAGGACAAACCTGTCTTAGAACATTGAAATATCCTTAATATTTTACACCTGCATTAACGCTGAATTTATACAGTGCAGAATTTTTAAGATGTACTTGGCATTTTTGCATGGGATGTCATATAATAGATATAATTTGAAGACAATTCAAGTATCAAACAGCAAGGAATGGGACAGTAGCTTAAAAGGAAGTCCACAGAAAGCAATCAAATGCTGAGAGATTGCGTCCGACTTTCAAGTGAAAATCACCCGGGAGCTGAACTTCAGAAATATGTACCTTGTCACTGTCAAGTGATCAATTAACAGGGTTCCAGTAAGAAGTTTCGCCTGCCCTGCGTTAACGGGTAAGAGTGATGTGTTTGACGTAATTTCATGTACCTCAGACATATAATCAGGGTGGTACCGCGGTTTAGTCGTCCCTAAGTTATTCATACTTAGGGATTTTTACTTTTTTCATATGATAACTTGAGGGTTGACGAGGAACTAATTAGTCATTAATGAATTGATAAAGGAGAATCTCTATGAAAAAATTTAAATCTTTAGCTGAAAACCCCGTTGCTGGACGGGAAAAACAAATATCAGATTACTGGGATTCGATTGATATTCTGCAGAAGACAATCGAAAACCGCGAAGGCGCGGAACCGTTCGTGTTTTATGAGGGTCCGCCTACAGCCAACGGCAAGCCGGGTATTCACCATGTCATGGCGAGAACACTGAAGGATTCCGTCTGCCGGTATCAGAACATGAAAGGTTTTCAGGTCAAACGGAAGGCGGGATGGGATACGCACGGACTGCCGGTGGAAATCGAAGTTGAAAAACAGTTGAATCTTTCCGACAAACAAGGTATAGAAGCGTATGGGATCGCCCAGTTCAATGAAAAATGCCGCGACTCTGTGTTTACGTATGAAAAACAGTGGCGCGAAATGACGATCCGGATGGGTTATTCGATTGATCTGGATCATCCGTATATTACCCTGGATAACAATTATATTGAAAGTGTCTGGTGGATTCTGGACAAATTTTTCAGAGAAGGATATATGTACGAAGGTCACAAGATTCTTCCGTACTGCTCCAGATGTGGAACCGGACTTGCTTCCCACGAAGTCGCGCTGGGCTATAAAGAAATTAAAACGAATACAGTCATTGTCAAATTCAAACGCCAAGAATATGACGAGTATTTTCTGGCCTGGACGACCACACCATGGACCTTGCCCTCCAATGCTGCACTGACGGTAAGCCCGACCGAAACCTACGTCAAAGTCCGCAGCAATGATGAGATTTATTATCTATCGAAGACGCTTGCACCGAAAGTACTCGGCGACGATTATGAAGTCCTGCAGGAATTAAAAGGCACTGAGCTTGAATATATGGAGTATGAGCAGCTGATGCCGTTCTTAACCGCCGACAAAAAGGCTTTTTTTGTGACGACTGCCGATTATGTCACGACAGAGGACGGTACCGGGATCGTCCATACCGCACCCGCTTTTGGTGAAGACGATTATAACACCGGAAAGCGCTACAACCTGCCGGTTTTTCAACCGGTGGACGAATCGGGCAAATTTATCGCAACGCCTTGGAAGGATAGCTTTGTGATGGATGCCGACCTGGATATCATCAAGTGGCTGCATGCCGAGGGCAAACTGTTTAAAAAGGAAAAATTGGAGCATAATTACCCGCACTGCTGGCGCTGTCAGACCCCTCTGCTGTACTACGCCAAACCAAGCTGGTACATTGCGATGACCAAACTAAAAGATCAGCTTGTCGCCAATAACAAAACAGTTGAATGGTATCCCGACTTTGTCGGTGAAAAACGTTTTGGCAACTGGCTTGAAAATGTCAATGACTGGGCATTGTCCCGTAACCGCTACTGGGGGACTCCGCTGAATATCTGGCGCTGCGGATGCGGCCATACTGCTTCGGTCGGCTCCCGCAAAGAACTTGTGGAAAAAGCAATCGAAAAGATTGATGAAACCATCGAACTGCACCGACCTTACGTCGATGATGTTCATATCCGCTGTGAAAAGTGCGGCAAACCGATGACCCGGGTCAGTGAAGTCATTGACTGCTGGTTTGACAGCGGCGCGATGCCCTATGCTCAGCATCATTATCCGTTTGAAAACAAAGAGAACTTCCATGAACTGTTCCCGGCTGATTTTATCTGTGAAGGGATCGATCAGACCCGCGGCTGGTTCTACTCCCTGCTCGCGATCTCGACCTTTGTGATGGGCCGTTCCCCGTATAAGCGGGTTCTGGTCAACGATCTGGTTTTAGACAAGCAGGGACAGAAAATGTCCAAATCCAAAGGCAACACGGTAGACCCGTTTGAACTGTTTGACCAGTACGGTGCCGACACGCTCAGATGGTATTTGCTTTATGTGTCTCCGGCCTGGACACCTAAACGCTTTGACATCGAAGGCCTTAAGGAAGTCCAGAGCAAGTTCTTCGGGACACTCCGCAACGTCTATACCTTTTTTGCGCTCTATGCGAATACCGATGAGGTCGACCCGAGAGATTTCTTTATCGAATACAAAAAGCGGCCGGAGCTCGACAGGTGGATCCTCTCCAAATATCACGCCCTGCTCAATGACGTTGAAACCAATCTCGCTGTCTATGATCTGACTAAAGCGGTCCGAAAAATACAAGAATTTGTCAGCGAGGACCTCTCCAACTGGTATATCCGGCGATCCCGCCGCAGATTCTGGGATTCCGGCCTATCGGACGACAAGAAGGCCGTCTATAACACCACGTATGAAATCCTGGTCGGCATCGCCAAAATCTCAGCACCGTTCGCACCTTATCTGGCGGAAGAAATCTACCGTAACCTGACCGGTGAGACTTCGGTCCACCTGGCAGATTATCCGGAATATGTCTCGACTATGATCGATCAGAACGTCGAAAACAGAATGGATTTGGTCAGGAATTTAGTCACCCTCGGCAGATCTGCCCGGGAACAGGTCAGGATCAAAGTCCGTCAGCCGATCCAGCAAATCCTAGTTGACGGGAAATATGAAGTCCTGATCGCCGATTTAATTCCACTGATTCAGGAAGAGCTCAATGTAAAGGAAGTTATTTTTGCGAATAACTTAAGCGATTTTATGAATTTCATTCTGAAGCCAAACTTCAAAACTGCTGGACCCGTCTTCGGCTCGAAAATCAAACTCCTTGGCAAAGCACTGGAAAGCCTGGAGGCTTCAACGGCTGTGGCTGCCCTGGAGGCTGGAGAATCGCTCTCAGTGGATGTGGATGGAGAACAGCTAGATATCGTCAAGGACTATGTCATCGTGTCGATTTCCGCCAAAGAAGGGTTCACGGTCACAATGGAAAACAACCTGTTCGTTATTCTTGATACCACGCTGACCAGAGAGCTTATCGATGAAGGTCTGGCCAGAGAGCTCGTTTCCAAAGTCCAGCAGATGCGCAAGAGCAATGATTTTGAAATGATGGACCGCATCCGGATCTATTTCGATGGGGATGACCAAGTCACGAGTGCGATTCAAAGCTATCAAGAATACATCAAAGTAGAAACGCTCGCTGAAAGCATCGAAAAAACACCGAGTACCGCAGACCTGACTAAGGTGAACCTGAATGACCACGATACCGGCGTCAGGGTAGAACGGATCTAAATGCTTTGGCTCCGTTAAGCTGAATTTTTTAAAATAAGTAACCTTGAACTGAAATAATGCTGATAATAGTTAACACAGACCATCATTAGCATTATTTTTTTAAGCTGAGGCTAACGGCGTGGTGCCATCCGCTTTTCAGCTGTTGTGCCATCCATGGCACAAACAGCCGCGTTCCGCATCCAGCTCCACTTGGCGCGGACAGCACCATGCCGTTAATATCTCGTCCATTAAGCAATCCTGTAAAGAATTTGAGATCTAATTTTTCTGCTATCATTTATAAGTACCGCTATATACTGGCAGATGTCATTTACGCACTTAAAACACCGCTTCTTCAGTGTAGGAAAAACCAGACGAATATTTTTCAGAATCTTATACGAGATCAACGTAGTCCAGTCTGACATATTTTACGTTTCGGGGCGACAAAAACGAATCGTCAAAGAAGATCGAGATCCCGCATTATTGGCTGGTCACATCCGGGTCCGGCCCAGATAAGCTTCCTGAAGCAGAGAATCCGAGATTGCTTCTTTGGAGCTTCCGTGGTGAACAATTTTACCCCGCTCCATGACGAGTACACTGTCCGCCACTCTCAAGGCGGCTTTTGTATTTTGTTCGACCAGTACGACTGTGACGCCGGACTCTTTCATCCCGACCAGGATCGCCATGATCTCGCGTACGACAAGCGGGGCCAGCCCGATGGAAGGTTCGTCGAGCAGCAGCAGTGAGGGCCTGGCCATAAGGGCCCTGCCTATTGCCAGCATCTGCTGTAGACCACCGCTTAAAGAACCGGCCAAATCCTTTTCTCTTCCCTGCAGCAGAGGGAATAATTCCAAGACTTCCTCCACATCGTTTGGGATATCCGCCTTGTCCTGACGATAACGGTGAAAAGCCCCCATCATCAGGTTATCCATCACGCTTAGCCCGCTGAATATCTCTCTTTTCTCCGGTATAAGAGCAATACCGGCTCTGACGATTTTTTCCGGTGACTGGCCGGCTATTTTTTTGTTCTGAAAAATGATTTCTCCTGCAGCAGGCTTGTATAACCCCGCGAGAGTCCCTAGCAGGGTACTTTTGCCTGCACCATTGGCTCCAAGAACCGCCAGCAATTCTCCCTGCCTGACATTCAGGGATACATTTTTGAGCGCATGCACATAGCCATGATAAACATCGAGACCATTTACACTAAGCAATTTGCTCATCCTCTCCGAGATAGGCTTTGATCACTTCCGGGTGAGCCTGAATTTCTGCCGGGGTTCCCTGGGTGATCACCTCCCCGAAATTTAGGACAACAATCTCATCAGCAGCTTCCATGACCGTTTCCATATCATGTTCAATCATTATCATGGTCATACCCTGACTGCGAAGTTTTTTCAAATATTCTGTCAGGATTTCAGATTCAGCAGCATTTAATCCTGCAGCCGGTTCATCAAGCAGGATCAGTTTGGGCTGAGAAGCAAGGGCTCTGGCAATTTCCAACAGTCTTTGCTGTCCGAACGGCAAAACTGCTGCCGGCAAACCAGCTGACTCCGCTAAACCAACCTCTTCAAGCAGTTTCAGGGATTCAGCCCTGATTTTTTTTTCTTCGGTAGACCGTTCAGGGGAAGAAAGAAACGACTTGACAAAGCCCTTTTTCCCCTGCAGGTAAGCACCAGTCATAACATTTTCCAGCACGGTCATGCTGCCGAAAAGCTGCAGGTTCTGAAAAGTTCTGGTTACTCCAGCCTGAGCTGTCTTATACGGCTTCATTCCAGTGATCGTTTTTCCTTCCAATAACACTTCACCTTCATCCGGTTGATACGTTCCGGTAATCAAGTTAAAAATCGTCGTTTTTCCTGCCCCGTTAGGTCCTATAAGCGCTGTAATTTTTGCTTCTTCAACCCCAAAGCACACATGTTTGACAGCCATAATGCCGCCAAAATGTTTTGTAATTCTGTGTAACTCCAGAAGCATGGCCTTTTCCCTCCTTCTATAGGATTGATACTCAATCTATAATTCTTATTTCATATTTGAATCATCGTTCTGTATATAGGTTAATTGACTTCATTTCCATCTTGAACCAGACTCTTTTTTGAACTTTGAAAGAATTCCCCGATACTGCTTAACCCCTGCGGACGGTATATCATGAGTGCAACCAGGATGATTCCGTAAATAATGATCTGGTATTCACCGCCGGCTCCGGGAACGATGAGCGGTATCAACTCTTTTAAGATCTCGTTTAAGGCCACGACGACCACAGCCCCAAGCAAAGGCCCCCAAAAGGTACCCAGGCCGCCAATCACTGCCATCAGTACAAACTGGACGGAAGCATGAAAAGTAAATGGTGACGGACTGATAAAGGTCACATAAAAAGCATAAAGGCCCCCTGCCAAACCCGTAAGCAGCGCACTGAAAATAAAGGCCTGCAGCTTAAGCCTAATACAGTCAATACCGGCATTTTCTGCCGCATACTCACTCTCTCGGATCGCACATAAGGCCCTGCCTGTTCTGGAACGGACTAAATTTCGTATTCCCAGCAGTATCAGGACCAGAATGATCCAGATCAGGATATAAAATTTCCTGTCACTGTTTAAAATAAGACTGCCAATGCCCAGATGCGGAATACCGCTGATCCCGGATGGCCCTCCGGTTATTTCTCCGCCTTCGGTAAATAATATATGGACTAAAATCCCAAAGCCGAGCGTCGCGAGGGCAAGGTATAGCTCGCGTAACTTAAGGGTCTGTCGGCCAATTAGGGCCGCAACAATTCCGGGAAGAAGAATTGCTGCCAGAAGGGCTAACAGTGACGGCCAATGAAAACGCGTGGTTAATATCGCGGCCGTATAAGCGCCTAAACCAAAAAACGCCGCATGACCGAACGACACCTGCCCCGCATAACCCATCAGCATTCCCAAGCCCTGGACAACGATCGCATACAGGCCGATAACAATCAGTGATCCATAAAGATAATTGCTGTTAAGCAGGAGCGGGATAATCAACAATACCAGCATGATGACAGCTCCGCTGAATTTAAATATAATCTTTTTCACCAAAGATACGCTCCTTACCATATGACGCTGTAAATCTTACTCAAAAGAAATCAAATCTATACCAAAAGGAAACCCTGTTTTAAGATTAAATTTTACGCTCGCTGATTGCACCCAGGATCCCTTCCGGCCTGATTAAAAGGACTGCAAGAAGAATCACAATAGAGATCGCATCATTCAACCCGGAGGAAATCAGTCCTGAACTGTAGGCTTCCAAAAGCCCCAGGATTAATCCCCCCAGAACAGCTCCGGATATACTGCCCAATCCGCCAATTGTTGCCGCGATAAAACCTTTGACGCCTAACATAAAACCCATATCATACGTGACCATCGTCACCGGTCCAATGCAGATTCCTGCGGCGGTAGCCAAAGCCCCTGAAAAAACAAATGCGGCTAGGGAAATCGTACTCAGATTGATCCCCTGCAGCTGGGCTCCGATGGGACTGAGGACGGAAGCTTTAACTGCTTTTCCCCAGTACGTCCGTCCAAAAAAAGTGTTGACACAGATCAGTGTTGCCGCTGCCAGCAAAAATACCCAGATACTCTGAGGATTGAGTGCCGCCCCGCCTGCCATGATTGGTCCACTAGCCGTAAAGGAGGGCAGAGAGTAGGTATCCGTTCCCCAGATCAGAAGGGCCAGTCCCCTTAAGGATATCGAAATACCAATTGTAATGATCAGCATCGTCAGGCTGCTGGCTCCCCTGGCTTTGTTGACCGTCAGCCTTTCGAGTACCCCCGCCAACAAGGCGACAATAATGATGGCAAGAAGGGAGGCCGCTATTAGCGGCATCCCCATCGATTTGAAACTAACCGTCAAAAGTGCCCCGATAACCAGGAATTCCCCAAGGGCTAGATTTAATATGCCTGTTACTTTATAGGTAATGACCAGGATAAGGGCAATAATAGAATAAATACTTCCAAGCGTAAGCCCGCTGAATAATAGCTGCAGTAGTTGTTCTCCCATCAGGTTTCACTCCGTTACTGTAATTTTGCCCTCGTTACTGTAATATTTTCCATTTGCCGTCTTCGATCTGCACCAAAACGGCGGAATCTTCGCTTAAGCCATTATGATCCTGTTCGGACATATTAAATACCCCGGATACACCGACAAGTCCCTGCGTTTTTTCCAGTTCATTCCGAATGACGCTGCGATCCGGACCAGCTTTTTCGATCGCCTTGACCAGGAGACTTAAAGCATCTGCCGCATAACCGCCGAATGAATTGGGCGCGGTATTGTATTTGTTTTGGTAATCATTGATATAACTTGTAAGCACTGCTTTCTGCGGATCAGAATCCGCAATCTGATCGGTCACTGGAAGCTTGCCGATTGGAAGGATCACTCCGTCAGCGGCGTCCTGGGCAAGTTCAATAAATTTCTGATTGCCGACGCCATGGCTGTGAATGAGCGGAATCGTCAGTCCAAGATCCTTATAGTTCTTCGTCAGGATGGAGGCCGAAGGCGGAATCGCCCATACGACGACTGCCTGAGCCCCGCTGCTCTTAACATTCGTTAATTGCGGTGTCATATCATTGTCTGTCGCATCAAATTTTTCTTCGGCGACGATGGTGATCCCATTTTGGGGAGCTGCTGCGCTGATGGCTTTCTTGCCATTGTCGCCATAAGCATTGTTCATATACATAAAGGCAATCTTCGTCATGTTATTCTTCTTGAGATATTCAATGATTTTATTGATCATGACGATATCGCTCTGGGCTGTTTTAAATACCCATTGTCTTTCAGCCGCCGGCTCAACTATGCTGCTGGCTGCTGCCAGAGAAATCATCGGAATTTGCGCGTCCTGGACAGTTTTCATGATGGCCATCGAGGTCCCGCTGGAGCTGCCGCCCAAAACTGCAAGGACGCCTTTTTCTATTAGCTTATTTGCAGCAAGTACAGCCTCCATCTCATCACTTTTATTATCCTCAATGATCAGTTCAATCGGATGGCCTTGAATACCGCCTTCGGCATTGATTTTGTCCACCATCATTAGCAGCGTATCGCGTTCAGGTGTGCCCAAAGAAGAGGAAGTCCCGCTGATATCGAGAACCGCACCCACTTTGTAAGGTTCTGCTGTCTCACTGCCTGCCTTACTGCTTTTCCCGGAGCTGCACCCCCCCAATATCAGGCTGACCGCCAATAATAAAGCTACTACCATACTCCCTGTGAAACCTTTGAACTTTCTTTTCATCATCCTTCACTCCTACATTCATATTTTTCTGATACACCAGAAAATAACAAGCCACAGCCTTCGCCGGGACGAAAGCTGTGGCCTTCCGCGGTACCACCCCAGTTAGCTGGATCACTCCAACCCTCTCTTAAGAGTACGAATAAAGAAATCTTTCCCTACTGAAACTTAGTGTGGTCCGTGGCCATCCGTGGCCTTGCTAGCCGCTCCTTGCAGCCAATTAAAAAAGCACTTCTCATCCCTGAAGGGACGAAAGTGCTTCGCGGTACCACCCTATTTGGGTCTAAGCAGACCCCACTTTTCAATAGGTACAGGACTTTATTCTTCCTTATACCCCCTCCCTTTTAACGGCGGGAGCCTCCGTCCAGACCTACTTACCCAAAGGTTTCAGTCCGGAAGTTCAGGGGTGAACCTTCAACGATCAATGCGATAGAAACGCTTTCAGTCTAAGACGTTTCCTCCCTGGAAAGCTCATACCGTTTACTTTACCCCATCATTACTTTTATACAATAATGGTGTTGATTTGAATCTATATTATCACAGGGCTTTGAGATTCGTCAATTAGAAATATCATTAGAAATATATTTGTTCTGTATCACTATAGTAAAAGTAAAAATATATTTCAGGATGGTATAAGATTTAGGATTGACATGGCAATAGTAAAGGCAAGGTATTCTTTTTTTAGAATTTAGTTGCATAGTCTTGCTAAAATATGATAAAATAACTTTTGTCTAAAAAACGTGCGGTAGTTAGATGTTTCGAAGGGGGTGACTGTATGCCAAATATTAAATCAGCAATTAAGAGGGTCCAACTAAGCAAATTACAGAATGCCAAGAATACTGCTGCCAGATCTTCCTTACGAACCGCTATTCGTCGTTTTGAGGAAGTTGTAAACAATAATCCTGAAAATGCTGTTGAAGCTCTGCAAAAAGCTTCCCGTGCACTTGATAAAGCTGCTGCCAAAGGTTTGATCCACAAAAACAAAGCAGCTCGCAAAAAATCCAGAATGGCCAAAAAATTTCAGGCTTTGAATAATAAAGCCAGCTAACAACGCTGCACTAGTCCCTCCATGGACGTCGCAGCATCCGTGAAGGCTATTTAAACGCTTCACGCTCCATAGACATTGAAGAGGATATCTCAGAACCCTGAGGCATCCTCTTTTTATAATTACGTTATTTCTTACATAATCGTATAACCATTATTTCCAGCAGCAGCTGAGGGCTCCCTCCGCTGCTCTTTAACGCCAGTTCAGTCTGAAGACAATCTTCCATGGCTTCAGCCAATCTGTTGGCTGAAAAAGAGTCCGCTTGCTGAAAAAGCTTATTCCCTTCAAAGAACGTCCTGATCCCTGCAGTGTCCATAAAATCATTGACTGTGCCCCTGCGGGCCCGCCAAATGCTCGCTACCAGCAACAGCCGGATATGGCGGACGATCATAGTATGCACCTTGAGGTAATGTTCCTGACTGAGCACTTCACAAAGCCTGGTCAGGGCATCTTTGGTATTCTCTGCCGCGATGGCATCCAGCATCGCAAAGACCGTCGTCTCGATCATCGGCAGACATATCTTCCGGATATCTTCAATTTCTATGTTTTGTTTTTCTCCAGTATATAAAGCTAATTTGGCCAGTTCCTGACTGAGTACCCCCGTCTGATGGCCAGCCCATTCCAGAAGAAACAAAGCGGCGGGAACACTCAGGTTCTTTCCGTTTTGAAGCGCTTCTTTTTGCAACCAGGCCGTCCATTCCGACTGGCCCTTCGGAAATGCAAATTCCACTGCTTTTCCATTTTTATTAATTTCCTTAAACAGTTTTCTGCCTCTGTTCACTTTTTCCGATATCAGGACCAGGCAGGTGGACGGATTGGGGTTCAGACAGTATTCCAGCAGGATATCCGGGTCGCTGCCTCTCCCTGAATCGGATCGTTCTGTTTCTTCGGCGCTGTTTTCCGATTCGGAAGTGCCTTTGCTCCTGCCCGTACTGAAATATGGAAGATCATCAACAACCACGAGTTTTCCGGAAAAAAAGGCTGTCATATTGGCAGCCTGGATCATTTCTTCCCGGGTTTGTTCTTTTCCGTTAAGAAGTTCTGTATTGCTGCCGGAAGGATCATCCAGCAAATAATAGTTTTTTAGCAGTTTTAAAGCCTCGGTTAGAGAATAGCGGTCCTCGCCGTACCAGAGATAAACGGAGGGGATATCGCGGTTCTTTATATCCAGTTTGATGATATCTAATGTCATATCCTATTTTCTCCTTGAAGTTAAGAAGAAACTCTCTTACTTGCCACCCAATGTGATTTTTGATAATTCAACCAGGTTTTGTGAATTTTCACTTACTTCCTCAATTGCAGCGGTGATTTCCTGAGTCGCTGCGGCCTGATTTTCAGCAATACCGCCAATTTGGTTGATTTCCATAATAATGCCTTCAATAGATTCTCTCATCTGGGTAAGTATTTCGGTAACCATTTTAGCTGAGTCGTTACTTTGGGCAGCAAGTTTGCGCATTTCTTCTGCAACCACTGCAAAGCCGCGACCTTGTTCACCGGCGCGAGCCGCTTCAATTGCAGCATTCAAACCCAGCAGGTTGGAATGTGAGGATATATCCGAAATAGCGCTAATGACCTTATTAATTTCTTTAATTTTCACGGCGGATTCATTTGCGGATTTTACCACATTGCTGATTTTGAAAGAAAGCCCTTGTGATCCTGAGGCAACTTCCTGCAATCCAGCGTTTGCTTGCTGAAGCGTTGCTGCTAAACCTTGAGAAATTTCTTCAACTCTACCCTCTTTTTCTAGGCTTTTACCGATTCCGACACAGCCGATGATTTCTCCATCGGGTGCTTTAATTGGGTATGTGAATGACGCAAACGGAATACCGTATCTCTCTTTGGACATAATATCCGATCTGGTTTTACCTGTTCTCATCGCTTCAACAAGGTGAGCGTGATCACTAACCTTAAAACTTTGATCCACCTTCGTATGAAGTTTATAGCCGGAGTAATGACAGAGCGCGTCCGTCCTATTTGTTATCAGCACCATGATGTCTTCCTGCATTATTTCTTTTAAATCGGCTAATACCATCACGTAGGCTTCCAAGATTTCTTCATAGCTTTTTACATGATTTTCTGCAAAATCCATTAAAATATCTTCCTCTCTCTTCCCAAAATGACCTATTTAGTAATTATTTTGAATTATCTCTACTATAACGCAGAACAAATAACTTTTCAACCAAAGATCATTGGGATCTTACAACAAAAAAAGTCCCCCTCAACGGATGAAGGGGAAAGAAAGAGGAGGAGAAAAGAGATGTTCATTTGGTATTATTTCCATGCACTTCCTCTTTTTATTCATGTTCTTTGATATTTTTTGTATTTCCGTATAAAATTAGTCTTTACTGGACTAATTTGATGTTTCAGACCAAAATATTTAGACGGTTTCTGGTTCAGCGTAATCTACACCTTTGGTGTCGACGGTTACGCTTTTCATTACCTGTTCCTGATTGGGCCTGTCCTGATAGTTACTTTCGACAGAAACAATATGATCAACAGATTCCATGCCTTCGATCACCTTGCCAAAAGCTGCATATTGACCGTCAAGATGAGGTGCATCATTAACCATGACAAAAAACTGAGAACCGGCTGAATCTTCCATTCTGGAGCGGGCCATAGACAGGACTCCACGGCTATGTTTCAGATCATTCTTGAAGCCGTTACCGGAGAATTCCCCTTTAATACTGTAGCCTGGATTGCCCATTCCCGAACCCTGCGGGCATCCTCCCTGAATCATAAAACCAGGAATGACTCTGTGAAAAATCAGACCGTTATAGAAGCCCTTTTTAATTAATGAAATAAAATTATTGACAGTATTTGGGGCTATTTCAGGATAAAGCTCGGCCTTAATGACATCCCCGTTGGCCATTTCAATTGTTACAATCGGTTTTTCCATGATCGATAACTCCTTTTCAACGTGTGAATTATTCGTTCAGTTGTTGATTATAGCATAAATTTGGATAAAAAAGAAATTTGCAGCTGTCACCTGCCTGTCGTTATCTGACAGCCCTTTTTATTGATCATCAATTGTATTGTCCCGTCCATATCTGTCCGATATATAGGTACACCTCTTTCTTCCCAGTAGTTGATAACCTCCCGGGAAGGATGACCAAAGCTGTTTTTGCCTACAGAAACAAACACCGCCCGGGGATTGGTACTGTCAAACCAAGCTGTATCCAGAGAGCCTTTTCCGCCATGATGTGGAACTTTTATAAAATTCGAATTCCAGTCAGTTCCTCTGTCTGAGATGGATTCCATTTCTTCTGCTTCCATATCTCCCGTCAATAGGATTTTCTTTCCCAGATATTCCATCTGTATCACCAGAGAATTATTATTCGAATCAGCGCCGGTGTTGTTCATTTCTTCGACCGGGGCCATAATCTCAATCTGCAAACCGGAAGAAAAATGGATATAATCCCCTGCCTTGAGCGTTACAAACTTTTCTTCGTTCCGGTAGTATTCCGCTGGAATTCCCGACTGCCATTCTTCATTTGTTATTCTATCACCCGCTTCGGGTACTGCGACTTTTGCCACAGGCAAATTGGCCAGCAGATATTGCGCCCCTCCCAAATGATCAGCATCCTCGTGCGTGATAAAAAGAAAATCCAGTTGACCTATCCTTTTTTCCATCAAATAAGGAAGCACAATTTTTTCCGCTGCATTGTAGTTCTCCCTACGGGGACCGGTATCGACAAGCAGGTTCTCTCGGGCTGTCTGAATTAGGATACAGTCCCCCTGGCCCACATCAATAAACGAAATTTCCAGGGCATTGCCGGCCGACCAGGGGTGCCAGAGCAGCAGCATCATAAGCAAAGCAAAGACATGTCTAAATTTGATAAAACTTAACAGTTTCGCAGGAATTAGTTGTTTGGCAGAATCTAGGAACTTTGCAGACCACAGATTAGAATATCCCATATGGTGTGGCTTATTTTCGTTCTTTCCAAGTTTGAGCGTGTCAACCATTCTGTACAGGTAGGGCAGAAATTGTAATCTCTTCGCTGTCGTTCTGAGTCTTCTGACCTGTACGTTCGAAATGAATTGTATTCTTTCTGTACCGAATAGCATCGCTGCCAAAAATCCATACCAGGCTATCCAAAAGGCCAGGCCGGGGTTTAATACCCAGAAATAGGCCCAAGGGAAAGATGCAATCAGCGTCAATATACGGTCAGAGATCTCAAGCAGCCATACTGCAGCTTGAAAAAAAACGGATGGGATACCCGGAACAAAAATCAGTACCGTTCCAATAAGCCCGATCTGCAGAACTGCGCCGAGCATAAAAAGGATAAATATATTGGTGACCAGCCCAGCCAGAGACAGTTTGTGAAAAACATTCATCATAATGGGTATCACGGCAATCTGAGCCCCAAATGATACTGCTGCAGGCAGTCTCAGTAATTCAGGCAGCCTGCCGAACCAGGCATTTTTCATCAACTGGGGTGATAGAACCAGCATTCCCCAAGTAGCAGCAAAGGAAAGCTGAAAACCTATATCACGCAAAAATAAAGGATTCCATAAATAAAGAATCAACGCAGCAAAGAGAAGCCATCTAAGCGGCGACATCTTTCCACTGCCTAAGCGGCCGATTAAGACTGAGGTTCCTAAAATGGTTGCCCGTAAGATAGGCGGATTACCGTTGCATAAGACTGCATAACACAAGATAACTCCAATCGTTGCGACAATCCTGGCTTTCCGGGGCAGGCCAAACAGAAACAGCCATGCCAGGGCCATCACAAAGGCCACATTAGATCCCGAAGCCGCAAAAACATGCATGACTCCTGCGGCCTTGTACATCTCCAGTGTTTTCGCAGATATCCCGCTGGAATCCCCAAACAAAATTCCTTCAAGAATACCGGCTTGCTCCGGCCAGGACGCGGTCAGAATATCATGTACATGCTGACGTATCCTTCAGGTAAAACCCGGAACACCTTCCTCCAGTACATCAGCTTCCCCGAAGGCTGTAATCGTACCGCTTAAGCCTCTTACGGCATAATAAAGCGGAAGGTCAAATTCGCCCTCTGTTCCCGGAGGTTTGGGATGTTCCAGTCTGGCTGTGACCAAGATGGTGTCTCCGGGCTTAACTCGATCCCATCCCTTCATATATACCCCATCTTTTTCGGGATAAACACGAAAATTGTATTTTTCCCCCAAGCGTTCTTCCGTTCCGGGATAGACATCTTCCAGGATGAAAATACCCTGGCCGGTCTTATCATTAATCCGCCAATCCGATAATCTGCCCTGTATCTCAATTCTTTCTATAAGCAGCGGAGAAGCGATATTGTTCTCTGCCGGCATCCCATACAAAAAACCTGTTAAAAGCCCGCAGGCCAGCAGTACCGCTTCAGGTTTGGAAGCCCTACCAAAAAAATCGAGCGGTTTCCATATAACCACAATTCCTATAGCTAAAAGCAAGCAAATGGCCAATATGAATATTCTTACTTCTTTTTCACTTTGAACGGCCAGCAATCCACCTGTCAGCACAGCTATAGCCTGACTGACCAGTTTATCTTTCATGACGCTTTCATGCCCCTTCATGACCTTTTTCTCATTTTGGTATGCAAACACCCTATGCTCAGTCCGAGAGCTACAGTTCCGCTATGAGCGGAATAGGATAACGCAGCGCAGCTATTTGCGGATTGTGCCATTCATGGCATGCGGATATTGTGGCCCGCAGACTTGCCTCAAACATACTGCTTTATCACGTTACGAACCGACAGAGATATACTTCTCCATTTTCTCATAGGTCTTTGAACCGATCCCCGAAACATTTTGAATCTCTTCCGGTGCGGAGAACCACCCGTTTTCCGTACGATAATCAATAATTCGCTGGGCTAAGGCCGGACCGATCCCCGGAATAGTATCCAGTTCATTAATACCTGCGGTATTGATATTGACCTTTGTCGATAATCCACCTGTTGTACCCGGCTGAGCTGCGCTGTTTTCGGTCTTTCCGGTTAATTGACCCGTTCCGGTACTCTTTGAGGCCACAATTATTTTTTGTCCATCCTTGAGCTTTTGGGCAGGATTCAATACTTCAAGGTCAGCTTCAGCTGTCAGTTCCGCTGCCTGCAGCGCATCATCCAACCTGGCATTCAAAGAGAGGTGCAAAAGACCGGGATGCACAACTGCACCCGAAATATAAACTACAATCTCCCTGTTTTCTTCTGCCTGATTAACTTCAACCGGACTGTTTACTGGCAAAAACAGTTTCACAGCGGCCAGAACCAGTAATACACCCAAAATGCCCCACCAAAGCAGCCTCAGCTTTTTCTCCAATCGTCCATACCTCCTCTTTTTCCATTATTCTCCATTTATTTTCAAATTCCTTTGTGTGGATTACTTTTTTGCCGTTTCCAAGTTAATCAGCGCGCTTAAACTTTAAACCTGATCATGAGAATGTTCCCATTTCTATTCCAAAACATAGAATATATCAGCCGAAACTGGCAAATTTTTACAAGGAGGTGCTCTTACTCCCAATGACATTATTTAGAGGAACCCATCTGAATTATGAGCTTGTTGCTCCTTATGCAGGGAATCAGGCCACAGTAAGTCTCTTTGACGGTAAAAGCTACCACGGACAAATTGTTGAAGTCCGTCAGGACGGTATTCTGTTTCATTCCAATAACCCAGGATTTCTGTTTCTTCCGTTCCTGGCTATAGCCGCTTTAGCACTAAGTGTTCCTTTTGCTTACGGCGCAGGCCTGGCCTACGGTTCCCGTTTTGCTTATGGCCCCTACCCGTACGGGCCTTACAGGCCATACCCTTATTATTGATTCCTCATTCTGATCTTCTGAATTGCACCGCAGCATTAGGCCAGTTGAACACTTTGTTATCCCTAACGTGTTGACACCAGGCACTTCGTGTCATTGTCCGTGGCAAACCAGCCACGATTCTCTATTCGAATCGTGGCTGGTTTTAACTGTATTATTTTAATTTGACACAACTGGTAAATATGTTACAATTGTATTAGCTAATTTTTTATATTAGCTAACGCGGAGGTGCTCTAATGGAAATTACCTCAACTGAAGCCCAGAATAATTTTGGCCGCTATCTGAAGCTAGCCTGGTTTGAAGACATTATCATCACGAAAAACGGCAAAAAAACAGTAGTTGTTAGACGCTATGAGGAGCCCGGAAAAGATGTTTCAGTCGTTGCTGAAAAAGCTGAAATCTATTTCTGGGACCAAGAGAAGATCACGTATGAAGACTTTTTAATGCTTTCTGAATCAAGTGAAAACCGCTACGAGTATATTGACGGAGAGGTCTACCTTTTGGCTTCACCTACTTATGACCACCAGTGCATCATCATGGAAATATCCAATGTCCTGTACAACTATTTCAAAGGCAAGAAATGCCGTCCGTTGACTTCTCCGTTCGACGTAACCCTTTCAGTCAGTGACAATAAAAATGTTGTCCAGCCTGATATGATTGTGATTTGCGATACTGAAAATATCAATGAAAAAGGCAGGTATACCGGCGTACCTACCCTAGTTCTTGAAGTATTGTCCGATTCCACACAAAAAAAAGACCTGCTGAAAAAACTAAATTTATATCTGCAGGCCGGTATATCGGAATATTGGATTGTGAATCCCTGGCGCAAAGAAGTCTATTTATACTGCTTTGCCGAACTGGACATCAGGGAATACCGCGTTTATCAGAGCAGTGATACGATCAAGTCTCTATATTTTGAAGGCTTGTCTGTCCCTCTTGAACAGCTATTTTCTTAAACTGTCTTACCTCACAACGATATTCACCAGTTTACCCAGAACCGTGATCACTTTGATGACGGTTTTTCCTTTAAGGTGCTGTTTGACTTTTTCTGAAGACAGAATCATCTTTTCCAGTTCCTCTTTAGAAATTTCGGCTGGGACCTGAACCTTGTCGCGAACTTTTCCGTTTACCTGGAGAATAATCGTGATCTCCTCTTCGATCAGCGCCGTCTCATCTTCAATGGGCCAGGCCTGTTTATGAATGCTTTCGGTGTTTCCAAGTTCTCCCCAGAGCTCTTCGGTGATATGCGGGGCAAACGGTGCCAAGATCTTCAGCAGTGTTTCAATGCCTTCTCTGGCAACGGCCAGGTTGGCATCCTTTTCTTCTTTATACAGGTAAAGTGCGTTAACCAATTCCATAATGGAACTGATCGCGGTATTGAAATTAAATCTGCTGCCGACATCATTGGTAACCTTTCTGATGGTACTGTGTGTGGTAAAACGCATTTGTTTGGCTTTGGCATCGAGCTCCGTGAAGGATTCACGTGCAGTACTGCCATTTCCTGCAGAAGCCAAGGCAGCTTGATACTGGACAATAAGCCGCCAGACACGGTTTAAAAAGCGGTAGCAACCTTCAACACCCTGTTCGCTCCACTCCAGATCCCGTTCAGGCGGGGCAGCAAACAGAATGAACATTCTGGCCGTGTCTGCACCATATTTGCTGATGATCTCCTCAGGGCTGACGACATTTCCTTTGGATTTGGACATCTTGGAACCGTCCATGCAGACCATTCCCTGGGTAAGCAGATTTGCAAACGGCTCATCCACCTGGAGGTAGCCAAAATCTCTCAGGGCTTTAGTAAAAAAGCGTGAATAGAGCAGATGCAGGATCGCATGCTCAACACCGCCGACATACTGGTCGACGTTCATCCATTTGGCCGCGTTTTTCTCGTCAAAAGCCTTATCCGGATTCCGCGGGTCACAATACCTCAGATAGTACCACGAAGAGCACATGAAGGTGTCCATCGTATCGGTTTCTCTTCTGGCAGGGCCTCCGCACTTCGTACAAGTTGTCTGCACAAAGCTCTGGGAAGTGGTCAGCGGATTCTCACCGGCCTTGAACACGACATCATCGGGCAGCATCACCGGCAGCTGATCATCCGGCACAGGCACAACGCCGCACGTATCACAGTAAATCATCGGAATTGGCGCACCCCAATAGCGCTGACGGGAAATCAGCCAGTCCCTAAGGCGGTAATTGATTCTACGCTCACCAAGCTGCAGCTTTTCCAGTTTGGCAGCCATCTTGCCCCAGGCCGTCCGGTTATCCAGTCCGTCAAAATCAAGGGAGTTGACCATGGTCCCGTCTTCAATATAAGCTTCTTTCATCGGCATATCTTTATCTGCAGCGGAAACTTTAGG
Source organism: Dehalobacter sp. TeCB1 (assembly GCF_001707455.1). Lineage (NCBI taxonomy): Bacteria > Bacillati > Bacillota > Clostridia > Eubacteriales > Desulfitobacteriaceae > Dehalobacter > Dehalobacter sp. TeCB1. The sequence continues at coordinate 35,145 of NZ_MCHF01000036.1, forward strand.
ATCAAGAATGACTCTCGCAATCGGCAGACCGTACTTCCCGGCAAAGGCAAAATCTCTTTCATCATGTCCCGGGACCCCCATAACAGCCCCGGTTCCATATTCGAGAAGAACGTAATTGGCAATCCAGATCGGGATCCTTTCTCCGCTTAATGGGTTGATGCAGTAGTGTCCGATAAACATCCCTTCTTTTTCTGCTTCCGATGAGGTTCTCGCAATTTCGTTCAAACCTTTCATCTTCTCGATAAAAGTGAGCACGCCTTGTTCATACTGTGTTCCTTTGACGAGCTGTGTAACCAGCGGATGTTCGGGGGCAAGAACCACATAGCTCACGCCAAAAATCGTATCGACTCTGGTTGTGAATACAGTGATCATATCTGTGGTGCCTTCAATTTTAAAATTGGCTTCGGCCCCTTCAGAGCGGCCAATCCAGTTGCGCTGCATGGTTTTTACTTTTTCCGGCCAGCCGGTGAGCTTATCAAGGTCGTTTAAGAGCTGTTCCGAATAATCCGTAATCTTGAAAAACCATTGTTCAAGATCTTTTTTGGTAACAGGTGTGTCGCAACGCTCGCAGGCACCGTCCACGACCTGTTCGTTAGCCAACACTGTCGCGCAGGACGGGCACCAGTTTACAGCGGCTTTCTTCTTATAGACCAAACCATGTTGATAGAACTGATTAAAAATCCATTGCGTCCAGTGGTAATACTCGGGGTGGCAGGTTGCAACTTCTCTATCCCAATCGTAAGAAATACCCATTTCCTGAAGCTGTCGCTTCATGTTCGCAATATTTTTCCAGGTCCACTCTGCCGGCGGTGTCTGATGCTTGATCGCGGCGTTTTCAGCGGGAAGGCCGAAGGCATCCCAGCCAATCGGGTGCAGCACATCATAGCCCTGCATCCTTTTGAAGCGGGCAATCACATCAACGATCGAATAATTGCGGACATGTCCCATATGTAAGTTTCCAGATGGGTATGGAAACATGGCAAGTGCATAGAACTTTTCTTTACCGCTATTCTCCTCAGTTTTTCCTGCTTTGTTCTCCAGCCAGGCTTTCTGCCATTTTGACTCAATCTCGTTGAATAAATATCTTTCCTGCATAGATCCGACCTCCAAAGTTCTTTCCAACAGAACAGCCTTTAGTTGTCCTGCCTTATGTTTCAAATGTTCATTCTTCTGGTAGATATTACTAGTCCAAAAATAGATAAAAACCCCCATCCCCAAGGGACGAGAGTTTGCTCCCGCGGTACCACCCTAATTCTGTGCGCTTAAAGATTATAACGGTTCTCACCGGCATCCGTTGCTGCCCGGACACTGCTCAGGAACGAGTTCCCCGCCTGGTGAAAACGGCTCACACCAACCGCCGTCTCTCTGATCCATCCCTTTCAGGTACTGCTTTCCTTCAAAGCGTAAAAATATTAGATTGGATATCCAAATTAAAATCTAATTATATAATACGACTTCCCGGGCATCGCCCCACAGTCTTTCCAGACTATAAAACTCTCTGGTATCTGGTGTCATAATATGTATAACCAGATCACCACAGTCGATCAGCACCCACTGAGCTTCAGGAAGCCCTTCTATCCTTAAAACCGGAATCCCGACCTCGGGCAATTTTTCTGCAAGGTACTCGATAATTGCTTTGGTCTGAGTCGTGCTGTTTCCCGTGGCAATCATAAAATAATCTGCAATGACGGATATTCCCTTTAAGTCAAGGGTCAGAATATTTCCGCCTCTTTTATCGTCAATAAAGTCAACTACTTTCTGCAGCTGGTCATGACTTATTTCCAAATTCTAACCTCCTTTAGACGCTTTTCCATTTTTCAAATCTTCATACGTCAGAATTGTCAGCGGATGAATCGGTTTATTGTTCTCCTTCAGATAGTACAAGGTATGCTCCACACAAGCCAGTGTACCTGTCTTAAGGTCATGATACAACTTCTGGCGAAGCTTGTCTACACCGGGGAAATTCCTCCCGGGTTCCGTGAGATCGACACTGTAGATCAACATTTCCAGAGGGGACATCCCCGGTCTCCCCAAGGTATGATTCGCAACCGCATTCAGGACATCCTCGTTTTTTATCGCGTAAAGAATCTGCAGCATATAAGCTGCGACTCTTCCGTGAATGACCTGGGGAATTTCCATATCTTCCGGATAAAGAATAAGGTTCCATTCCCGGGCTTTTTTCAGCTGCTCCAAATAAGTGTACTCCTTAGCCAGGTCATGGGTAAGGGCAGCTAAGCCCGCATCTCCCTCTTTTACACCGAACCTCGGGGCAAGTTCCACGGCCAGAGCCTCTACCCCAAGCGTGTGCTGAAATCTTTCCAGCGAAAGTTTTTGTGAGGCTAAAGTTCTGAAATATTCCAGCCGGTCGTTCACAACGTTCAACCTCTCTTATTTTACCGCTCCTTGCCATCCATGGGCGTCATACAAGAATACGGTACAGTTTGCTGTACCGTATTCTCTCGGGTCCAGGGTCTGAGAATGTAAGATAAACCAGGATTCTTCATGCTATTTATATAGAGTCCTACGACTCATTAAAGATCAGAATTTATCTTAACAGAAACCCCCAACCAAAAACATTAGACAGTTTGGCGAGGTCTCGCTTCGTTTACTGTCAATGAACGGCCATTGAACTCACTACCGTTAAGTTCTTCTGCTAAGCGCTCGGCATCCTCTGAAGCAACTTCTACAAAGCCAAAGCCTCTTGAGCGACCGGTTTCTCTGTCGGTAATGATTCTGCTGCCGATTACATTGCCAAACCGAGCAAAGTACTCAGTCAGTTCCTCTGAAGTCGTACTCCAGGGGAGATTGCCCACGTACAGGGTTTTTGTCATGGAATTCACCTCTAAAATAATTTTGTTTATAGTATGAAACAACTATTACTATAGTATACAATCCTATCGGAAGTCAAATGTTTATTTACTGATGTAAATATTATTTTCTATGATGAAACGCCGTACTTCTTCTGGAAGCAAATAACGAATAGACTTGTTATTCCAGATCCTTTTTCTGATATCTGTCGAAGATATAGCCAGAGCGGGAATTTCCATCTCGAATATTCTGTTTTGGGCATAAGGATATCTGTCAAATAATTCTCCCAAAAAACCACCAATTTCATACCCCGGTCTTGAAGCCCCGATAATTTTGGATATTCCAATAATTCCTTCTGCTTCCCGCCAGCTCAAAATATCCCGGAGCGCATCGGAACCGGTGATAAAAAAAAGTTCCTGTTCGGGGAACAACAGATGCAAGGCTTTTAAAGTGTCATAGGTGTATGAAGGGCCTTCTCTGTCGATCTCAATTCTGGATGCGATAAAATTCTCATTGTCGCGGATAGACATTTCGACCATCGCAAAACGCAGATCCGAATTTGCAATCTGATGATGGACTTTATGCGGAGGAATGCCTGTGGGGATGAATAAGACCTTATCAAGCGCAAATTCGACCCTGGCTGTCTCCGCAGCCACCAGATGGCCGTAATGAATTGGATTAAACGTTCCTCCCATGATGCCAATCCGGCATCCGCCAGCGATTGACTCGCGAACACTCCGTTCCATTATTTATCTCCTAAATTTTTATTATTAGACAAGTCTCCGTAACACTGTCTATAACGGAGACTGATCTCAGGAGAATACTTAAGTAAAATATGCTGAGAAATATCCCGCCTGCAAATTGTCCTCATTTACCAAGAAAATATGTCAGGGCAGCTCTATTTTTGGTTTTTCGCTGGCCTTCCGATAGAGCAGGAAATTCCGCCCGATCACCTGAACCAATTCTGAATGGGTAGCTTCGGCCAGCCCGGAGGCGATATTTTTCGGGGCATCGGCACAATTCTGGAGCACCCGTCCTTTAATCAGCTCTCTTGCCTCCAACGCATCGGCGGCCTGTTTAATCATATTATCTGTAATTTCATCTTTGCCAACGATTAAAATAGGTTCCATTTCATTCCCCATAGCCCTTAAAAACCTTTTCTGTTTGCCTGTCAGCATGCTATTGTCCTCCCTCCGACCATTCCAACTCCAACTTTCCGATCGATACTTTATTGCCTTCTTTGATCCCCTGTTCCTTCAGTGCATCGTCGACTCCCATCACTTTAAGGATATTCTGGAAGCGCATGACACCGTCATCCGTATCGAGGTAGGCCATCGCCGCATGTCTTTCAATCTCTTTGCCTGTAATGATATACATGCCGTCTTCACGCGTAATGACAAATCTGTCCTCGCTTTGGACCTGAACCATGCGATGTTCATCAGGATCAGCTGAAAGTCCAATCAGCGGTACCTCAGGAAGAATTTGTATCATCTTATGCAGTAATTTATCGATTCCCTCTCCGGTTACCGCCGAAATTGGGTAGATTTCATAGGCATCCCCAAATTCCTCGCGGAGACGCCGGAGATTCTCCTCGGAACCGTTAACATCAATTTTGTTCGGAACAACCAGCATCGGCCTTTCAGCAAGAGCCGGACTGTGCAGTTTGAGTTCCTGGTTGATGATTTTAAAGTCTTCCAGCGGGTCTCTGCCCTCGGAACCCGAAATGTCCAGAATATGAAGAAGCAGTCTGGTACGCTCGATATGACGCAGAAATTCATGTCCAAGTCCTGCGCCGGAATGAGCCCCTTCGATAATTCCCGGGATATCCGCCATGACAAAACTCTCATCCTCTACCTGAACGACGCCAAGATTCGGTACCAGGGTCGTGAAATGATAGTCTGCGATTTTCGGACGGGCAGCCGATACCCTCGAGATCAGTGTGGATTTTCCGACGTTTGGGAATCCGACCAGGCCGACATCTGCCAGAAGCTTCAGTTCAAACAGAAGCCAAAGCTCTTCCCCTGGTTCTCCGCGCTCCGCCACTGTAGGAGCCTTGTTTGTATTACTCATAAAACGGGCATTTCCACGGCCGCCGCGGCCGCCTTTGGCAATGGTGACCCTTTGCCCATGCCGGGTAAGATCAGCCATAATTTCGCCTGTACCTTCATTTTTGATTATCGTTCCCGCCGGTATACGCAACACCAGGTTTTCTGCTCCTTTCCCGTGCATATCCTTGCCTTGCCCGTGTTCGCCGCGGTCTGCCTTATAATGGCGGCGATAGCGGAAATCCACCAGGGTCCGCAGGCCCTCATCCGCTTCGAGGATGATATCCCCGCCACGGCCACCGTCTCCGCCATTAGGCCCTCCCAACGGGACATACTTCTCCCTGCGGAAAGATACAGCTCCTGCTCCGCCGTCCCCAGCTTTTACATATATTTTTGCGCGATCATAAAACATTCGTTAACCCCTTCATTCGGATTTTTCTAAAGAAAACTTGGCTGGCGCCAAGCCTTTGACGTCAGCCTTAGCTGCGCTTAGACCTATCAGAAAGTAACTCATGCTTTCTGGTAGACTGGGGAATATACATTCTGCTCAAAAAGATTGTCTTCTTTATATAGTCTGAATTCGCAGGAAAATCCTCCGCCGACAACGCCGAACTGGATCTTTGCCGTTAATGTTTCAACATCCTGATCTCCCTGCACGAATAGGTCTAAACAGTCTTTAGTGTATCCAGAAAAACTCAGGGCATATTCTTCCTGCCAATGATCAAGCCAAAATTCTTCATTTTTCATTTCCGGAGGAAAATCCAACACAAATTCTGCACCTTTCAGACGCAGCTTAAAATACCATCCCAGGAGAATACCAAGCAGTGTTTTTTGGCCAATCTTGTAAATATCTTGCTGCGGCCGAATCTCCACCAAGACTTCATCAATATAAGCCAACGCTTTGTCCGGCATATTCAGCTGCAAATACCCCTTGATGACCTGAAAATAATTCAGAAAATCATGCCGAAGGATCTGGAAATTATCCAACTGCTCATAAAGGATCTTTTTATCAAGATTGACCATTTTTCTTCTCCTCACCAAAGATAATTAACAATAAAACATACCCCCGGGCTAACCCAGGGGTATGACGTGTAATCTGTTATTGGGCTTGAGTAATCCCGTTTTCCGCATGAACACTTACCTGCTTGCGGAATTTATCTTTGCGTTCGAACTTTACGTAACCATCTGTGAGCGCGAACAGCGTATCATCTTTGCCAATGCCGCAGTTTTTGCCAGGATGGAGTTTGGTTCCACGTTGGCGAACAAGAATATTTCCTGCCAAAACGTACTGTCCGTCAGAGCGTTTGACTCCGAGTCTTTGCGCATTACTGTCTCTGCCGTTTCGTGTACTTCCTACACCTTTCTTGTGGGCCATGAAGATCACCTCCTAAAAAGAACATGCTGATCGTATTCTAATTTTCAACCATTAAGCATTGATTGTTTCAATTGAAAGCTTCGTGTAAGGCTGACGATGGCCTTTTTTAACACGAACGTGTTTTTTGGGTTTATAACGGAATGCAATGACTTTGTCGCCTTTGCCCTGTTCCAGAACTTTTGCGACAACTGTCACGCCGGCAACAACTGGAGCTCCAACCGTTACATTACCATCTTTTTCAACAAGCAGTACCTGATTCAGGTCGAGAACCTGGCCGACAGCTGCATCAAGTTTTTCAACATTGACGACATCGCCTTCCTTGACTCTGTACTGTTTGCCTCCTGTTTCGATAATTACATACATTTTTCTACACCTCCCAGTCCCAGACTCGCCTGCGTAGGTCGGCCCGCTGCCGCATAAACGGCAAGAAACCAGTTCATACCTAATAAGTGCGGTTGTGGTGAGAAGCCACCACGTTCTAACATTTTAGCATTTTTCCTTATATTCGTCAATCAGTTGATCCTACAGTTCAATTCATTCGTCTCTCGCCTCAATTGACTTTGTAAATGCAACCTATACATTACTGGGTGATTGCATTTAAATCTTCAAACAGAATAGTGGCATTAAGTCTTACAATCGAAAGTCTCCTTTTTCTTCACTCCCCCATGGGGGAGTGATTGCATTTAGTCTGGCAATATTCCGACAAGAACTTTAGGATGTGTTCTGCGGGAATCTTTGAGTCAAAGGAGAATTTACCATGGCAAAAAACAAGCATCTCACTGATTCGGAGCGTCTAC
>NZ_MCHF01000037.1:0-36216 GCF_001707455.1 Dehalobacter sp. TeCB1
ATATTTATGTCAACCAGGACATATTGAGGGTGCTCTTACTTTTTATCCTACACTATTTCCAGTTCCGGCGGAAGGGCATTGTGAGAAAAAAATAGTACCTTTCGGTACTTTATCATTGCTAAAAACAGGGTGAGTCCTATATCCTCCTCTTTGTTCATATTTCTCATCTTTTTTAGTGTAGTATCTTTTAATTGACTCTTCATCAAGTGGTACAAAAATTGGATCTACTGCCTCTTTATTTTTAGCATAAAATAAAATGCTTTCATGTAACGTAACTAAGTATTTTTCTTTTGAACCACCACCGTATCTCTTTTTCCATATTATGTTATCTATAAAATTTTCTTCACCAAATATCTCATCACATAACTGTCGTAAATTTGCTAATTCATTGTCATCAATACTAATAAATATAACTCCATCATCTGTCAATAAGTCTTTTGCTTGTTTCAACCTTGGATACATCATTGAAAGCCAATTAGAATGGAATTTCCCACTACTTCTTTGATTTAGAATAAGCCTATTCCCTTCTTCATCAAGCACACCTTCTACTTGATCTATTTCTTTTCCTGTAATTTGAAATTTATCATTATAAATAAAATCATTCCCAGTGTTGTATGGTGGGTCGATATAAATCATTTTAATCTTGTTATAGTAGCTGTTTCTAAGCAATTTCAACACTTCAAGATTATCACCTTCAATATAAATGTTCTCAGTCGTATCAGTATTTTTACTATCCTCTGGTATGTACTTTAACGTTCTACCAACAATCTCTTCATTAGCCTTCTTCTTTGCATCTGCTTTCCCAGCCCATGACAATTCATATCTTTCATTTGAATCTACATATTCTCCAAGCTCTTCAAGTAATGCTTTAAAATCAACTTCTCCATCTTTAATACTTGAGGGAAAAATCTCAGAAAGCCTATCCTTCAAAGAATCCTGAAAAAGCATCCTATTTGCCTTTATCGGGTCGAATATCTCTTTTGAAACTTTGCTATATTCCATCTCCATTCCTCCTATACACTTTCAGTTATTTTTTCAAGCTCTGCAAATATAATCTTCAGTTCTGAGTTTATTTTTGAACTCACAGAAATCTTCTTTGCTGACTTCTGCTCCTTTTTTAACAACTCAACTCTTTTCAGCTTATAAAAAACTCTTAGAACATCATTGGCATTATACCAAACCTTTGAAGTAAGTAAAGCTTTAGTTCCAGACCAAATCAGCATATTCGAAATGATATATGCTTTCACCATCATTTCTAAATACAATGATATCTTATCAGCTCTATTTTTAATCTTATCAAAAGCGGCATACTCTTTTATAAGCACATTTATATCATCATCAAACTGCTGGGATGTTGGCAAACTCAGTACCATATCTTCAATTACAATTTGTGATTTGTCCTGCATATTCAACCTTTTATGTGCAAAACTATAGCATTCAACATCTGAATGGTCGTATAGTCTTATAACATAAAGTGGCTTGCCAAGCTTCTGTATTATCCCTGAAACAAAGCTGGCATCCTTTATGCTACTAAGCTTTATACCAAAGAAAAGAATGGCCTGACAATCAAATTCTTCAGTAATAAGTGAAGGTATTGCTTCCCCAACTATTTGATATTCAAGAACAACATCAAGAACATTTTCTTTGAACCTTTTCTTTTCATTTGGTTTTAAATCAGCAGTGATAAATGTCTTAATATCAAACTTCCTATTCAATTTATACATATCAGGAATTCTAAACATTTTATCACCTCTAATCCACTACCAAGAATGAAATTAGTTCAAAGTCATCACTGCTTGAGTTTGCAAACTCATTATTATATCCACCAAAGTCAAATATTGAAGTTTGAGCTTTTTTGTCTTCTTCTCCCTGAATTGCACTGATAGCTTTGCTCAACAGTGAAGAATACACTGACATATCCTCAGCATTTCTTGTAACCTTATTAAACTTTTTAAACAACTCAGAGTCTGGTGTGCATTTGCCATAACATAGTTTTCTTATTTCTTTTAAAGCCTCTCTCGCATTGGCGTTTCCAATAAACACTTCGCCTTCGACAGTCATATACATTATGTAATAAGGATAAAGGGAACTTTCGTTTTTTGGTTTCTCATTATCCCCCTGATGTCTGAAACAGAATATACAACCTTTCTTAACATCATCAACCAGCGAATATATCCCCCTCGGTATACGTCTGATTTCAGGATGGTCTTTAATATATCCTGAAAGCTCATATAAATAGTCATTCATATTAAGGTCTGTAAGAGAAATATTATCATTTAAGTCATCCATATCAATTACTTCTTTTTGCAATCTCTCAAGCTGCTTTTTTCTAAATAAGAAATCGTTCATCTCTGGCGAAAGCAAATGTTCATCACCTGTAGAGCCAAGGTTTACCGCCATCATTTTCCCTTGCACTCGCTGTTCCAACTGCAAATAATCATTTAGCTGAACATTTGGGAAGAAGTTTACCATAGCAATATTGGCATTTTGACTTCCGATTCTGTCAATTCTTCCGAATCTCTGAATCAGAACAACAGGATTCCATTGAATATCGTAATTTATTACACAATCACAATCCTGAAGGTTTTGCCCCTCAGAAATACAATCCGTTCCAATTAAAACATCAATATTCTTTTCTTTCGGTAATTCTTGTCCCATCTTTGAACGTGGAGAAAAATGCCTTAGTATGTTATTAAACTCACAGTTTACTCCTTTTAAAGTTGTTTTCGGGTCACCAGAACCACTTACACAAGCAGTATGAATACCATGTCTTGACAACTCCTGCGAAATGCTATTATAAAGATAATTTGCTGTATCGGCAAAGGCAGAGAATATCAGTATCTTTCTATTCCCTGGATTATAAGGTGTCTGAGTAATTTTATCTATAATAATTCCTTGTAAGGTTTTTAACTTTTCATCACGCTTGTCATTCAAAACCTTTAATACGTTACTATACAAGGAATCTAATATTTCTTTGTCATAATACAAATCTTGGAGAAAATCTCCAGTAATCAAATGTTCAACTTTTATTTCATATTTATAATCTAATGTTACATCTTCGTCAATAAATTCTTCTCCCTCAAGAGAAACTTCCCCCGAATTACATCGGGATATCGCTTCAATATAACTATCTATACGGGCAATAAGCCTTCTTATTGTTTCACCAAATGCAAAAACTGAACTTTCCAGTCGCTTAAATAGATTAAAACGGTGTAATTGTGCTGTAATCAGCTCTCTATTTTCATGATAAAACAATACCCTATCGCCTGAAACTGTTTGATACTTTTGACGGTAATACTCTTTATATTCCGACTTTATATAGCCCATAGGGGCATAAACAGCTAACTTCAAAGATTCGAGTATTTCATTAGTTTCTTCAAAATTCAATAGTACACGTTTCTCATCTATTTCAGGCTTATATGTATCTGGAGTCATTTTGTTTGGAAATCTACCGACATTATCATTGCCGTAATATCCTGTGATATGTTTTCTGCTGCGGGATATAGTCAACATTTCGAGCAGCTTAAAAAAGTCCGATGGAAGTTTGTCTAAAAGCTGACTTTTTGCTCTCTCTTGCGTATCTATCCATACATTTATTTCTTTCTGTGCCTTCCTCAATAGATTTGATACACTTTCAATACCATACTCTTCAAAGGCATGATCTTTATCTGCTGTTATAATACTTAATTGATTTTTTAAATCTGTAAGCGAATTATTTACTGGCGTAGCTGAGAGAAGCAAAACCTTTGTGTTATGTCCCTTTTTGATAACCTCATACATAAGCCTTTGGTAGCGGGTCATATGGTCTTCACTTTCTGTACGATTGCGGAAGTTGTGAGATTCATCTATCACAATTAAGTCAAACTTGCTCCAGTCCACTCTCGAAAGGTCTAAGCCGCTCTTTGATTCCCCTTTGGTTCTTGATAAATCAGTATGGAAAAGTATTTTATAATTAAATCTATCATTAATAAAAGCATTATCCGTATAAGGACTTTTGAACGAATTCCAGTTATCATATAGTTTGGCAGGAGTCAAAACAAGTACATTATCCTGTCTTAGTTCAAAATATTTTATTACTGCAAGAGCCTCAAATGTTTTCCCAAGACCCACACTGTCAGCTATAATACAGCCATTATACTTATTAATTTTCTGTATAGCGGATACCACCGCATCCTTTTGAAATTCAAAAAGGCTACTCCATATTTTTGACTTTTTAAAGCTTATGCTGTCCCTTTCAAACCGTTCAATCCCATTATCTAATTGTGAACCGAACAATTCATTAAGTGTGAAATAGTATAAAAACTCAGGAGAGTAATCTTTATATACATAACTCAAGCTCTGTAGTAGCTGTTCTTTGTAATCCTCAGTATAGGAATTATTATTCCACAGAACCTCAAACTTGGCTTTGTTGTTTACTATCTGAGTCTTATCCATATTGTTAGTTATGAATGTATCAAAATTAATACGTGGAACAGTTCCTCTTGAGGCTTTTTTTGATATTTCAAGAGAAGATGAACCCTGTATCTGAAATTCATCGTCAATTATAATTATATTTCCAGTAACCATTTGAGAAGTTTTTGTCTTCCGAACGTTAACATTTTTCTTTATGAAATCATACATGGACTTTGCTTTTACAAAGTGCTTCAGTTTGTTTTTCTCAATAATATCGTATGAATTGAAAAACAAGTCTGATGTGTTTTGACTCATCTCAAATTCTCGTGCTATTTCATGTGCGGACGGAATGTAAGCAGTATCTCTTATAATAAAGTTTATTTCTTTTACATTCTTGAGATTTTTAGCAAGCTCTGAGAATACAGAAAGGGTGAGCTTGTCATTGATAATATTAACAATGCTGTCCTTTTTGCTCTTTAGAATATCATTTATCATTATAATTAACTGTTCAGTTGAATTGATTACCTCGTTCATGTTCTGCTCCCCCTGAATTTCACTTATTATCAGTAATATTCTTATTATATCTTTGTGAACGCCCATCTACTGGCTTTTCAGTATCTTTAGGTATCAGCCACAAATTTGCCTTTTTTACAGCACCTTCAATACGTCCATCAACGCAAAGTATCTGTACCCGCCTTCTTGTTATTCCCCATTTATCTGCTGCTTCTTGGGCAGTAATATAGTCCATAGATACACTCCCCCAGTGTTAAATACTTCCTATATTATATTCTACATATCGAACAATAGCAACAGATTGTCTACATTTTCAGAAAGATACACAATTCTATTAGACCTTTTTGATGCAAATTATCCACCCATATTAAAAAGCACCTGCCATTCATTCATTCAGCAGATGCCTTTTAATATAAGTGGATTCAGTTTTTTTACTTATTCATCCCAACCTCAACCGTAACCTTCTTGCCCTTTTCCCCGACCTTATAATCCTTATGATATAGCAGTACACAGCACTCAACGTGTTGTGTCCACGGGAACATATCCACTGGTTGTACACGCTTGATTCGATAAGTATTCCGGCAAAGCACCTTTAAATCCCTGGCCAGGGTGGCAGGATTGCAGGACACATAGATGATTCTTTCCGGCCCGATATCAAGCAGGCCTTCAAGAACTTCCGGCTCCATTCCGGCCCGGGGCGGGTCGCATACTATGAGGTCCGGGGTTTCGGAAAGTGCGGCCAGTTTCTCCTCGACTTTTCCTTCCACAAAACGGACATTGATGATGTTATTGTCCTCGGCATTTTCTTGTGCGTCGGCGATCGCATACGGATTTTCCTCGATGCCCAATACCCTTTTGGCTCTCTGGGCCAGCATCAGGGTCATCGTACCGATACCGCAGTAGAGGTCCCAAACCTCATCTTCTCCCGTGAGTCCGGCCCAATCCAGTACCAGTCCATACAGCACCGCCGTTTGTGCCGGATTGACCTGAAGGAAAGAACGTGGGGAGACTTTGAAGCGCAGATCGTTTAAATGTTCATTTAGATACTGGGCCCCGCTCCCCTCAAACACGTTATTCCCCCGGGGAATCGTAATCGAACAGCTTTGAGGAGAAAACTCAGCTTGTTCTTTCAATTTACTGATCAATTGATCCAGTTCTTTCGTGTTTTCCGTATTGCCGTCAAAGACCAGCAATCCCTTGCCGCGGTTGCTTTCCCGGAACGTAGCCGTCTTGATTCCCTCGCAGCATTCTCCGATCACCTGCTGCATTTTTTTTATTCTGTGATTGGTTTCCTGCCTCAGCAGCAGACAATCGTCAAAAACTGTTACATCCTTAGACTTTTCACGATAATAGCCAAACCGGCCTTTCAGGTCACGGTGCAAAACTGCTTTGTTACGGTAGCGCCAGGGATCGTCCATGCCTAGAACTGGTTCGACCCGAATATCGGTGAATCCGCCGATTCTCCGCAGGGCATCTTCAACCCACCTTTGCTTCCAAGCGAGCGTAGTCTGATACTCAACATGCTGAAGATTACAGCCGCCGCAGACCGGATAAACTGTACAGGGCGGCTCTACTCTTTCTTCAGACATTTGTTCAATTTCAACAATCTGTGCTCTCCGGTAAGATTTCTTCTGTTCCGTCAGCTGTATTTTGCCTTTTTCTCCCGGAAGCATCCTCGGGACGAAGGTGGTGATTCCGTCGGTATAGCCGACACCGGATCCATCGGAAGCCAAACGGACGATTTCTATATCCAGGTTTTTCGCGCCGATGCGCTCTTCTCTGGCGACGGTATGATCATAAGTACCTTCATGTCGATCATTTTTATTAACCATGGGTCCTTCTTCCCTCTGTTCGCAGTCTCGTCTGAACATGCTCTTATTTCAAACTCTGACTGATTTTAGCCTCATTCAGATTGTCTTGCCGCTATCTTGTCTTTATCCCGCTTGCAGAAATATGTTCTATCCGTGTCCTGTAGCACCGGGTCTTTGCTCTGAAGTAGGATACGCTCTATCCTCGCTGCCACCACATCAGGATGACCATTAATATATTCCAGACCCCGTGCGCAATGACTGAAGTCCAGAGGTTCTTGCTTCTTTCGTATAGAAAAGTCAGCACCAGGCCCCCGATCACCAGTGGCACGAACCTTATTAGATCGAAATGCATCAGTCCGAAAAACAGTCCTGCAAAAAGAATGCCCTTCGCTTTGCCGTACCCCTGGCGCAGCGGAGGATAGATCAGTCCCCTGAAAATCATTTCCTCTTTAAGCGGTACGATAAAACCGCCTAGCAGAACCAGCGGCATCAGCTGCCAGATAGAATCAACGCCCTCAACGACCAGCGCAAAACTCTGAGGTTCAGGCTGCCCGAAATATTCCACGAGGACATTTCCCAGAAGACCGACAGCAAAGAACAGCACAATACCGCCGCCCAGTCCGGCCAGAAGGCATTTCCAGTTAAAATTGGTCAGCCCCAAATCAGCGAACGATCCGTGCAAGATCTTGAAGAATAAAAAAAGGGCAACAAAAAAGAGTAGACCCTCGCCAAAACCGATGACAAGATAACTGATATACCCTTTCAGATAGCCAAGGTTCTCAAGAGGCTTTAGCCAGCCTAAAACAAATTCCAGAACATAGACAATAAGAATCAGGTAAAGAGCCTGCCAGAAGTTCCATCTGGGGTTTTCCAAAGCGTTCATTTATACCTATCTCCAGTTATTGTTATTTTTAACCATGGGTGTTCAGTCTCGGCATATTTCCATCTGAAAGTAATTCTGCCTCTTATTCATCTCCATAAAGGTCTTTGTAAATATAAATCAGTTCCTTATCGAAAAGTGAGCGTTTCATATCGACTGCAAGGGATCTTACATGCTTCAGGACCTTATCGGCTTGCTCAGAGGTAAGCTCTCTGCCATATTCCCTGAATTTCGCTTTAATCGAGGCTGTACCTGAATGCTTGCCGATCACAATCTGCCTTTCCAGCCCGACTTCTTCAGGACGGAATACCTCATAGGTTTTCGGATTCTTCAATGCGCCGTCGGCATGAATACCGGATTCATGCGCAAACATATTGCTGCCTACAATGGCTTTCCAGGGCGGGAGAACACGTCCTGAAGCCCTGGAGACGTATTCGGATAATTCCACAAATCGCTCCGTAACAAAGCCAAGGTCTGTTTCTTCCAGGTATTTCAGAGCCATGATGACTTCTTCCAGCGCTGCATTGCCGGCTCTTTCTCCAAGACCGTTCACGGTTACGCCGATAAATCTGGCTCCGGCCTTCACTCCGGCTAAAGCGTTGGCCGTCGCCATCCCAAAATCATTATGCGTATGCATTTCTATATCAATATTGGCGCGTTCTCTTAAGGTTTTGATTCTGTCAAAGATCAGAAAAGGATCGAGGATGCCAATCGTATCACAGTAGCGGAGGCGGTTTGCACCGGCCTTTTTGGCCTCCGTCGCAAATTCCACGAGATAGTTCATATCTGATCTCGAAGCGTCCTCAGCATTGACGGAGATATAATCGACATGCTTTTTCGCAAACTCCGTTGCTTTGATCATCATATCAAGAACTGCCCCGGGCGTGGTCTTTAATTTATGTTTGATGTGAATGTCCGAGGTCGATACGGAAATGGCCACGGCATCACAGCCGCAGGACAGTGATGCTTCAATATCCTTGATCACAGCGCGGTTCCAGCCTATGATGCTGGCTTTCAGTCCGAGGCCGCAGATACCTTTGATGGCATCAAGTTCTTTGCCGCCCATAATCGGTATTCCCGCTTCTATCTGGTTAACCCCGATCTCGTCAAGCATCCGGGCAATCCTTAATTTCTCTTGATTGGAAAAGACAACCCCGGCGGTCTGTTCCCCGTCGCGCAGGGTTGTATCCACAATCACCAATCCGGTATCCGGTACTTTTCCCATTTTATCCACCTCTAAACATGTTCATTTCTTGTATTCATTAAGTATGTCTTATTATTCTGGCACTATATCTTGATCTATTATGCTTTTTTGTGCTTTTTATTGTACTTTCAGTATGCTTTATTATGAGCTTAATATTGCGTTTTACTGTGCCAGTTTTTCTTTCAGCAGTTTGTTGACCAGACCGGGATTAGCCTGCCCTCTGGTCGCTTTCATAACCTGACCGACTAAAAATCCAAGTGCGCTCTCTTTGCCGGCTTGGTAATCAGTGACGGATTTTTCGTTAGCAGCAAGAATGCCGTCCACAATTATTCCAAGTTCACTTTCATCGCTGATCTGGACAAGTCCTTTCTCTTTTATGATCGTTTCCGGATCTTTACCTGTGTTATAGATTTCTTCGAGCACATTCTTGCCGATCTTGCCGCTGATATCACCTTTCTTGATCAGCGTCAGCATCCCTGCCAGCTGTTCCGGAGAGACGGGCGAATCTTCGAAGGAGCGTCCGTTGGTTTTCAGCAGGCCGCTTAAATCTCCCATGACCCAGTTGGCAAGAAGTTTCGCGTCATTGATCCTGGCGAGTGCCTGGTCAAAGAATGCTGCCATCGCTCTGGATGCGGTAATGACCCCTGCGTCGTATTCCGACAGGCCGTGGGACTGCAGTCTTGCTTTTTTGGCGGCAGGCAGCTCCGGCAAGGAAGCTCTGATTCTCTCGACCCAGTCTCGGTCGATCACGAGCGGCATCAGATCCGGCTCCGGAAAATAGCGGTAGTCGTGGGCCTCTTCCTTGGATCGGAGAGACAGCGTCATCCCTCTACCTTCGTCCCAGGTCCTCGTTTCCTGAATGATTTCTTGGCCGTCGTCGAGTGCTTCAGCCTGACGCTCGGTTTCGTATTCCAGACAGCGGCGGACTGAGCTGAAGGAGTTCAAATTCTTGGTTTCGGTCCGCGTGCCGAATTGTTCGGTTCCTTTGAGGCGAAGCGAGACATTGATATCAAAACGGACGGAACCCTGTTCGAGTTTGCAGTCGGAAATTCCGGCATAATCCATGATCTGGACCAGTTGTTCCAGGTAAGCCAGAACTTCATCTATAGAGCGCATATCCGGTTCCGAGACAATTTCCAGAAGCGGTACACCCGTCCGGTTATAATCAACCCCGGAACTGCTGGACGTCATAATAGTCTCCCCGCTGTGCACCAGTTTCCCGGCATCTTCTTCCATATGCGCTCTCGTGATGCCGATACGTTTATTCGTTCCGTTCACCGTAACATCGAGCCAGCCATTTTTGCAGATCGGCAGGTCATACTGAGACGTCTGGTAATTCTTCGTTAGGTCCGGATAGAAATAGTTCTTACGGTCAAATTTGGAGAATTGGGCGATCTCGCAGTTCAAAGCAAGACCCGCCTTGATCGCGAGATTGACGACTTCTTTATTCAGTACCGGCAGGACGCCCGGCAGCCCTAGACACACAGGACAAACGTGTGTGTTCTGCTCTCCGCCAAACTCCGTTGTACAGCCGCAGAAGATCTTCGTTTTCGTTGCCATCTCGACGTGGGTTTCTACGCCGCAAACCATTTCATATTTATCGTTAAAAGACATCTAGCGCACCTCCTTGAGCAGCGCAGGCACCTGATGATAATACTCGGTATTTTGTTCAAACGCATAAGCGGCTTTGTACAGCATGCCTTCTTCAAAGTGCTTGCTGATCAGCTGCATCCCGACCGGCATGCCATCGACAAATCCCGCCGGCACTGAGATGGCCGGCAGACCAGCCAGATTAACCGGGATCGTATAGACATCTCCCATATACATCGCCAAAGGATCTGATTTTTCGCCGATCTTATACGCGGTGGTCGGCGCTGTCGGCGACAGCAGCACATCATATTTGGCAAAAGCACGGTCAAAATCCTGCTTGATTAACGTCCGCACTTTCTGGGCCTTCAGGTAATAAGCATCATAATAGCCCGAGCTCAAAGCATACGTTCCGAGCATGATCCGGCGCTTGACTTCCTGACCAAAGCCCTTTTCCCTGGTCTTTTTAAACATCTCAATCATATCGTCGGCTTCCGCGCGGTAACCATAGCGCACTCCGTCGTAGCGGGCCAGGTTGGAACTGCATTCAGCCGGAGCAATGATATAGTAAGCCGGCATTGCAAACTCCGTATGCGGTAGTGAACAGCGCTCGATCTCCGCCCCCAGGCTTTCAAAAGTCCGGATCGCCTTTTGTATAACTTCAGCAACATCCGAGTTCAGACCGGAAGCAAAATATTCATCGGGAATCCCAATTTTTAGGCCTTTTACATCATTTTCTAAAAATCGGGTATAATCTGGCTTAACAAACGGTACTGAAGTCGAATCTTTCGGATCATGACCGGCAATCGCATTAAGAACTAGGGCATTATCCCTGACGTTCGTCGTAAGCGGTCCGATCTGGTCAAGCGAAGAAGCAAAGGCCACAAGTCCGTAACGTGACACAGCGCCGTAGGTAGGTTTTAGACCAACGACTCCGCAGAAGGCTGCCGGCTGGCGAATGGAACCACCGGTATCCGAACCGAGCGCAAACGGTACTTCCCTTGCTGCAACGCAGGCCGCCGACCCCCCGGAAGAACCGCCCGGAACGCTCTCCAGATCCCACGGATTCGCTGTCGGATGGTAACCGGAATTTTCGGTAGACGATCCCATCGCAAATTCATCCATATTTAGTTTGCCGAGCAGTACGGCTCCAGAAGCTTTCAACCGTTCGGTCACCGTGGCGTCATAAGGCGGATTAAAATTCTCTAGAATCCGCGAACCACAGGTCGTTGGGATTCCTTCTGTACACATATTATCTTTCATGGCCATTGGCAGCCCTTCGAGCGATCCGAGGCTTTCGCCGCCGGCAATCTTCTTATCGACTTTTGCTGCCTTCATCAGCGCCGAATCTGCGGTAACCGTCAGAAACGCTTTAACCCTGGAATCCGCACTGTCAATATAATCAAGATACGATCTGGTTAATTCCACGCAGCTAATTTCTTTGTTTACGAGCATATGATGTAATTCTTCTAATGACTTGAATATTGGCATGAACCTGGTACTCCTTTCCGAATCCGAGACACTCAGAGAGACGTTCAATTATCGTTTGTCAGAAGGCAACCTGCTTGTTGATCAGTTATTGATCGCGTATGTAAATTCTGTTAAAACAAAGCTTTTAATTGGATCAGTCTCTGTTTTATACTAGACGATTCTGGGAACCCGGAAGAACCCGTCCTCTTCGTCAGGTGCATTCATTAAGATTTTATCCTGGCTCATCGAAGGTTTTACTTCATCTTCCCGCAAAACATTAAAAAGCTGCACCGCATGCGCGGTCGGAGAAACCTGATCCGTGTTGAGCTTTTGGAGCATTTCAGCATATCCGAGGATCGAATTCAGCTGCTCCGTATATAATTCCACTTCCTCTTCTGAAAGCTGCAGCCTGGCCAGAAGAGCAACGTGTTCCACTTCTTCTCTGGATAGTTTCATAACTCAATAACGCCGCCTTTCTCAAATGGACATATAAATAAATATAACAAAAATGAGCCTGTGGGGCAAGGAAAAGCAAAAAAAGCCAGCAAATCCAAGTTATCTATAAGAATTTATGACTAATCGGTATAAACCACAATGAGTAAAAATCATAAAAAAAACAACAAACTGATAACGAGAAGATAGCGAGTAGATTAAATAAGATGATCAGAAAAAAGACAAAGAAAAAGTTTTGGCCGCCTGAAAAAAATTAAAAGGTGATCAGATACTTGACGTAGAACTATGTAATTCATTACATTGGCCAAAACGCCGAAACACTCTCATCTTTCTTTAAGTAAAAGTATCGATAATGATACTTAAGGAGAAAATAATCACTATTTTTAAATATACAACTGAATCAGAAAGGAAGTAATGCCAATGGAGCAGAACGTCAGACCCTTTGAAAAGTTTTTTCCGGGAAGCCACCTTATTCTCGGAGAAGCGGGTTCCGGAAAGACCCGCCTCATTTGGTCCATACTCCAGGGAAAAGACTTTGTTGAGGATCATTCCATCAACATCGTCCTGACAGATTCAGAAAAACGTATTTGGTACAATCCTCCCAATAATCCTGTCCGTACGATCAATCCTTATGAAACCGATATTTCTTGGGTCACTGAACCTACGAAGCCAGGTATATACTACTGTGCCTGCGACTACGCACCCCGAATCATCACTTTTCTGGAATGCCTTGCTACCTGGTCAATCCACGAAAAAAACATAACAAACCGAGTCCGGATTTTCATCGATCTTCCGTCCAAGTACTGGAATATTCCTGAGTTTGCAGAGCAGCTTGGCCGACTCGATTATATTACAGCCAACCGCAAGGAAGAAGACGGCTCACTCATTGAAATATGGGCTGCCATCGGATCTCTAAACAAAACATCCTCGGAAATCAAATCCCTGTTCCAGCACGTAAATCTGATTATGCTTAATCCCCTGCCCCACGGCTGGTCCAATAAGCTCCTGAACCTTTTAGATATCAAGTGCGATAATCTGTCGGAGCTTGTAGCCAGAATCAATAGTGACATCAAAGATGGCTTTTACTACATCCCAATTACGGAAGAGTACCTCGCTTTAGATCCTAAACCAATAGTGAAGCCGTAATAATTGCCAGCTTGACAGCTGCTGACTATGTGTTAGCAGCTATTTTGTTTTCTATGTTTATATTTGCATGTTTACGGAACGTAAGCAAACCGCTCTTCGGCACTTATGCTTCGGTATTAATCAGCGCCTTAAATTCATCTTCGGTATAGACCGGGATTCCGAGTTCCCTGGCTTTATTATACTTTGAACCGGGGTTCTCACCGACGAGAACCAGGGATGTTTTTTTGCTTACACTTGACGAGGCCTTACCGCCGAGCTGTTCAATCAGGTCCTCGATTTCGCGCCTTTCCCACGATCGAAGTGCACCAGTCACCACAATGCTCTTCCCTGTAAGGACCTGGGAAACAGACGTATTCGCTGCGGTCATGGTGACACCGGCCACCTTCAGCCTGTTCAGAAATTCGCGGTTCGCAGGGGCACTGAAGAAACTCACAATACTTTTGGCCATGATGCCGCCAATATCGCCGATTTCCCGGAGTTCTTCCTCGGTCGCATTTTCCAGAGCTTCCATGCTTCGGTACCTTGCGGCCAGGATCTTGCCGACTTTGACCCCGACATGCCGGATGCCCATCGCAAAAATCAGTGAAGCCAGGCCGCGCTCTGTGCTTTTTCCGATCGAAGCAAGCAGGTTGCGGGCTGATTTATCAGCCATCCGGTCTAATTGAACAAGGTCTTCGTACTGAAGATAATATAAATCGGAGGCGTCTTTGACAAGCCCGGCATCCAGCAGCTGGCTGACCACAGCGGGCCCGAGACCTTCAATATTCATCGCATCCCTGGACACAAAATGGATCAGGGCTTCTCTCTGGCGTGACGGGCAGGAGATATTCTGGCAACGATGGGCGGCCTCTCCTTCCAGCCTGTAAACTGGACTGCCGCAGGACGGGCAATTGGCAGGCATTTCAAACACAATTTCCTGACCGGTGCGTTTCCCAGGTAGCGATTTGATGATTTCAGGAATCACATCTCCAGCCTTATGAATTAATACATAATCGCCGATCCGGATGTCCTTGTCCCGGATATTGTCCAGATTATGCAGCGTGGCCCTTCCTACGGTAGAACCGGCTACAAATACATCCTTAAGAACCGCAGTCGGGGTAAGCACTCCCGTCCGGCCCACATTGATCTCAACATCCTTCACCTGGGTCTCAACCTGTTCGGCCGGGAATTTATAAGCAGTCGCCCAGCGCGGGCTTTTGGCCGTATAGCCGAGCTCAAGCTGCTGAGAAAAGCTGTTCACCTTGATGACCAGGCCATCGATCTCATAAGGAAAACCGTGCCGTTCGTCCGTCATCCGACTGCAGTACGCAATCACTTGCTCCATGGTTGAAAACAGCTGATAGTTTGGATTGACATTAAATCCAAACCTGCTCAAGGCTTCCAGCACTCCGATCTGGGTACTGATCCCCATCTGTTCGGCCTGAATCAGCTGATACGCAAAATATCCTAGTTTCCGCTGCGCCGTAATCCTGGAATCCTGCTGACGCAGGGAACCGGCTGCCGCATTTCTCGGGTTCGCAAACAGGGAAAGTCCCTCTTCTTCCCGCTCCGTATTCAGCTGGAGGAAGGACTCCTTCGGCATATATCCTTCGCCACGGACATCCACAGAACTTTTGAATTTCCCGCCATCTGCGTTGTACAGCCGAAGTGGCACGGCTCTAATGGTCCGGACATTTGCTGTGATCTCTTCCCCGACTTCACCGTCACCGCGGGTTGCCCCCCGCTGCAAAATACCTTCCTGGTAAGTTAAGGCTACTGTCAGCCCGTCGATCTTCAATTCTACGACATATTCCGCATCGGGTGCCACACTGCGCACCCGACGGTCAAAGTCCATCAATTCCTCAGCATTGAAAGCATTATCGAGACTCAGCATCGGTTCCGGGTGCCGGACCTTTGGAAATTGGGATGCGATAAAACCCCCGACCCGTTGGGAAGGAGAATCAAGTGTGACCCAGTCCGGGTGTTGATATTCGATCTCGATGAGCTCCCTTAAGTAAAGGTCATATTCGGCATCTGTAAGAATGGGGTCATCCAAGCCGTAATAATGATAATTGGCCTTTTCGATCATATTCTTGAGTTCGACCAAACGGTTATTTTGATCCATACCGGAACCCCTTACCTTATCTCATATTTTTGCTGCGAAGGCTTGTTTGCCGTTTCGCCAAAAGATTAACTAAAATTACCCAAATTATCGATTTAGCATTAGAATAACCTGTTAGATCTTTGAAAGTCGGGCATACTCGGCAATCAGTTTCTTAACTTCACCGCTGAAAACAACCGTGATCTCGGCACTGTTCCCTTCACCTTTTACGGACATTACAATGCCGTGGCCGAATTTGGGATGCCCGACTTTGTCACCGACCAGAAAGCTCCCGGGATCGGAGCTGACAACAGACGCTCCACTGTCCTTCCAGCTTTTACGTCCGGCAAAGGAATTGCCTGAAGTGGAAGCAGCAGCATCACCGGCATATTTCCTGGCTTGGGAAGAAAGCCCGAATCCCCTGCCAAGAATTTCCCGACGGGAGGTCTCCTCTGTCAGAAGCTCCTCGGGTATTTCTTTTAGGAATAGCGAAGGCACACTACTCTGGATATGGCCAAAGACCATCCTTTGTTCCGTCGTGCTCAGGAAAAGCTTTTCTCTGGCCCGGGTGATCGTAACGTAGCATAGCCGGCGTTCTTCCTCGAGCAGAACCTGTTCCAAAAGGCTCCTGCCACTCGGGAAGATCCCGTCTTCCATTCCAACTGCAAACACAACTGGGAATTCCAATCCTTTGGCGCTGTGCATGGTCATTAGCTTTACGGCGTCTTCCGCTTCATCAAAACTGTCAATTTCTGCGACCAGAGAAACCTGTTCGAGGAATCCTCCCAGAATAAGCATATTCTGGTCAGTCTCCAGATCAGGATCCTCAAGGTAGTCCTGAATGTTGTTGTCGTACTCGGCTGTTACGGAAAGGAATTCATTAAGGTTTTCTATCCGGGATTCAGCCTCCACCGTATTTTCCGCTCGGAGAGATGCCATGTATCCCGTATCCCTTATGATCTTCTCCGTCAACTCGGTCAGCGGCACACCCTTTTGAGCTTCTTGACGGAATCCAAGCATCAGTTCATGGAAATTCGTCAGTGTGCCAACGCCTTTAGTCTGGAGACCTGGAATATATGCCACTTCAGCCAGCGCATCCAGAATCGGCATACCCTGTTCCTCAGCGTACTCCAGTATTTTATCCAGGCTGACTTTTCCAATACCTCTTTTGGGCACATTAATGACCCTGGCGAAGCTGACGCGATCGGCCGGATTGTTCAGCAGCCGCAAATAGGCCAGAATATCCTTGATTTCGAGGCGTTCGTAGAACTTAACCCCGGAATATATTTTGTAGGGTATGCTTTCTTTCATGAAGTGTTCTTCCAGCACCCGGGACTGGGCATTTGTGCGGTACAGGATCGCAAAATCGTTATACCGTCTGCCTTCTGTATCAGCCAGATCACGAATTTTCCCAGTCACAAAGCGGGCTTCGTCATGCTCATCTGTCGCTTTAAAGAGAACTATTTCCTCTCCTTCCGTATTTTCTGTCCAGAGAGATTTCCCTTTGCGATTATAATTATTGCTGACGACTTCGTTGGCCGCCCGCAGAATCTTTTGCGTCGAACGATAATTCTGCTCCAGCTTCAACACTTTGGCTTCCGGATAGTCTCTTTCAAAATCCAGGATATTCTGGATATCAGCACCTCTCCAGCCGTAAACGGACTGGTCGTCGTCCCCGACGACGCAAAGGTTGCAATAGCGTGCAGCAAGCTGCTTGATCAGGATATACTGAGCATGATTGGTATCCTGATACTCATCGACGAGGATGTAACGGAATTTTTCCTGATAGTAGCTTAAGACATCCGGGTTTTCCCTGAATATTTTCACTGTCAGCATGATGATATCATCGAAATCTAAGGCATTATTGCCGGAGAGCTTTCTCTGGTACAAACGGTAGGCCGCAGCCGCTTTTTCGGTAAAGAAATCTCTGGCCTCTGCAGCAAAAGCATCCGGCCCTAAAAGCTTATTCTTGGCATCGCTGATCGTTGCTAAAACAGCCCGCGGCGCAAATTTTTTATCATCGAGATTCAGTTCCTTCAGA
Organism: Dehalobacter sp. TeCB1; assembly: GCF_001707455.1. NCBI lineage: Bacteria > Bacillati > Bacillota > Clostridia > Eubacteriales > Desulfitobacteriaceae > Dehalobacter > Dehalobacter sp. TeCB1. The sequence continues at coordinate 17,578 of NZ_MCHF01000037.1, forward strand.
CACTCTTTAAGCACAGTCAGCTGATCCCCGGCATCATAGATCACAAAGCTCCGGGAATATCCCGGCAGGGCATTGATTTCCCGCCTTAAGATCCGCACGCAGGTAGAATGAAAGGTCGCTACCCAGAGCCCCTCACCCTCACTGCCTACCAGCGCAAGAACGCGGTCTCTCATCTCTTTGGCAGCCTTATTCGTAAACGTAATCGCCAGGATGTTCCAGGGATTAACGCCTTTAGCCACCAGATGCGCGATCCTATAAGTCAATACTCTTGTCTTGCCTGAACCGGCTCCGGCTAAAATAAGAAGAGGACCGTCTCCACTTTCAACTGCTTCCCGTTGGACAGGGTTCAGGTCCTTAAGATAATACATTGATAAGATCACCTTTCTTGTCATTTCCAAATTAAAATCTCCGAATATACTCGTTTATGACCGATACAAAACATTATCCTCATTTTACCACATAAAAAGCAAAAAGGGAACAGGTGTTCGAGAAGAAATAATTAGATCAATAGCAAGAGGTTAATCGCAATATCCTTTATCTTTCAGTTTGCTGAGATGTGATGTCAGAACCTCATTGAGATCAATACCGTAATGCTCTTCCAGAACGAACATCATGGTTACCGCAGTCTGGGCAACATCCATCAGCTCCTTGGCGACCATCTGCATCGCCTCTGCCTCTTCCACCCGCAGCGCTTCTCCGTTTAAGCCCCGGAATTTGCCGATCGCCTGGGCCAGCTCCCCAGATTCTTCCATGATTTTTAACGCGGTGCTTTCGAGGGAAGGATTCAATCTGTTCAACCGCGGCAATGTGATGGTCTTCGTTACTTTTTCGTTCATGCTCTTTCTCCCTTTACAGGCATTACGACATCTTCACTTTGAACAAATATATTTATTTTCTTCTTGCATTGAGTTCTTCGGCAATCTCCGTTAAAGGAACGTTCCTGTCTTCCAGCAGGACCAGCAGGTGATACAGCAGATCGGAAGCTTCATAGCGGATCTCACTCAGCGAATCGTTTTTGGCGGCAATAATGACTTCCGCACATTCCTCACCGACTTTTTTTAGGATCTTGTCGATCCCTTTGGTAAAGAGATAGGTCGTATAGGCACCTTCCGGCCTCTCGATATTTCTCTGCTTGATAACTTCGGCGAGCATTTCCAAAGTCCTGCCCAGAGAGACAGGAGGTTTGGTATCCGGTTCGCCGCTGCACGTTTCAGAGCCCGGCAGGTAGTGAAAACAGGAGTAATAGTTTTCATGGCAGGCCATTCCACTTTGTTTCACCTTCAGAAGAATCGTATCCCGGTCACAGTCAAACCGGATATCGACGACTTCCTGGTAATGACCTGATGTTTCTCCCTTGACCCACAGCTGGCTTCTGCTGCGGCTGAAATAACACGCCTTGCCTTCAGTCAGAGTTTTTTTCAATGCTTCCTGATTCATGTAGGCGAGCATCAGCACTTCTCCGCTTTCGGCATCCTGGGCAATGGCCGGAACAAGACCTTTTTCATCCCACTTCACAGCCTGTACGGCTTTAGAGATATCGATGCTCCCTGACTCAAATCTACTGTTCATCTCGGTTGACTCCTAACTTTTCTCAATCATTATTTTCCGGGGATCTAATTACTAAGATGTTTCTTCAATATCCAAATTTGCTTATCTTTTCTGTGATTATCAATTTCTGAAGATTATCTTCGAATCGGTATGCCTTTTCCGGCCAGATAATCTTTCGTCTCTTTGATGCTGTATTCCCTGTAATGGAAAATGGACGCAGCGAGTACTGCATCTGCTTCCCCCTCCGTCAGACCTTCAGCCATATGTTCGAGTGTTCCGACCCCGCCGCTCGCGATTAAAGGAATAGATACCGCTCTGCCCACGGTCCGGTTCAGTTCGTTGTCATAGCCCTCTTTGGTTCCGTCACGGTCCATCGAAGTCAGCAGAATTTCACCCGCCCCAAGTTCTTCAACTTTACCGGCCCATTCCAGAACATCGATCCCGGTCGGTTTACGGCCTCCGTGCGTATACACTTCCCAACGTCCCTCTCCAACTTTGCGGGCATCGATTGCGACAACAATGCACTGGCTGCCGAAGGCGAGGGCTCCTTGTTCGATTAACTCCGGATTTTGAACTGCAGCCGTATTTAAGGAGACTTTATCTGCTCCGGCCCGCAGCATTCTCCGGATATCCTCAATGGTTCTTAAGCCCCCACCAATGGTAAACGGAATAAACACTTCCTCAGCAGTTCTTCGGACGACATCGACCATCGTTTCCCGTCCTTCGGCAGAAGCCGAAATATCCAGGAAGACAAGCTCATCGGCACCTTCACGGTCATACAGTGAGGCAAGTTCCACAGGGTCGCCCGCATCCCGCAGATGAATAAAATTAGTCCCTTTAACTACCCGGCCATCGTGAACATCGAGGCAGGGTATGATTCGTTTGGCAAGCATTAAATTTGCTCCTTTTGCTTGGGTTAGTCACCGTAATGGATGGCCTGGTGACTTAATCAGCAGGTGTATAAGTAATGTAAATTAGGAATTATATTCTAACAGATAACCTGCAGGGCCTCTTCCAGGGTGAATGCGCCGGAATAGATCGCTTTGCCGACAATTGCGCCTTCAATCGCTATTCCATGGTCAGCCTCCGCTTTCAGTTTTTTCAGGTCATCCAGCGCGGAAATGCCGCCGGAAGCAATCACTTTCAGGCCAGTTGTCTCAGCCATACTGACGGTGCTGGCAATATTCGGGCCACCAAGCATCCCGTCCCGGGAGATGTCGGTAAAGACAATCCGGGACACGCCGACTTGCTTCATCGCTTTGCCGAGATCCTCCGCTTTGAGATCGGTGCTTTCCGCCCATCCCTGAACCGCCACCATGCCGTCTTTGGCATCGATGCCGACAATAATCTGATCGCCATACCTACGGACAGCCTCCATCACAAGCTCCGGGTCCCTTACCGCGGCCGTCCCGAGTATGATCCGAGCTACGCCTAATTCCAGCAGTTCTTCGACTCTGGCCAGCGTCCGGATACCGCCGCCCACCTGAATTTTTAACGAAACATTCTTGACAATATCCCGAATAGCTTCATCGTTCACGGGTTTTCCGGAAAACGCCCCGTTCAGGTCGACGATATGCAGAACCTTTGATCCTCTGTCCTTAAAATCAGCCGCCACCTCGGCAGGATTGTCGGAATATACGGTTGCATCCTCCATTCTTCCCTGCAGGAGACGGACAACTTTGCCGTCTTTTAAATCGATTGCCGGATATATGATCATTGATTTTTCACCCATTTCCCAAAATTATCGAGCATGACCAGACCCCAGGGGCTGGACTTCTCTGGGTGGAATTGCGCACCCCAGACATTGTCTTTACCGACCAGCGCAGGGAACTCCAGCCCATAATCGCTGGTCCCGGCAATACAATCCCGATCAGCTGGCTGAGCGAAATAAGAGTGGACAAAATAAAAATAAGAATGGTTCGGAATATTATCACAGATCCTGTTCGGTCTGACAACATTCAGCGTATTCCAGCCCATATGCGGTATCTTCAAACCCGGCGGGAATTTGACCACCCGGCCTTTGAGAAAACCAAGACCGGCATGTTCTCCATGTTCCTCGCCAATCTCAAAAAGCAGCTGCATACCGAGGCAGATGCCCAGAAAAGGTTTGCCGCTTTGTACATACTGTTTTAAAGGGTCAAGCCAGCCGCCTTTCGCCAGCGCATCCATAGCATCCGCGAAAGCGCCGACTCCAGGCAGAATAACTCCGGCCGTATCGGTTAGCTTTTCCGGAGACTCCATGATCTTCGCTGAAAACCCAAGTTTTTCAAACGCCTTTTCCACACTTCGCAGATTTCCGCGTCCATAGTCTACTATGCCTATCATTCTAATGATGTCCTCCAGTAATTACATGCTGTTTTGCCAGCTAGTACCTTGTCAACCTAAAAGCTCTATCCTATAAGCTCCCCTTGGTGGAGGGTACGCCGTCAACATGACTGTTTTTCCTCACAGCAAGTCCGAAGGCCCTGCCCGTGGCTTTAAATAAGGCTTCCAGAATGTGATGCCTGTTTTTCCCATCCAGCATGCAAATATGCAGCGTGATGCCGGCATTCGTCGCCAATGCCCGGAAAAATTCTTCCGCCATCTCTACCGGAAAATCACCGACCATCCCTTCCGGGCAATCAACTTTCCAGACCAAAAATCCCCGGTTGGAGATATCTGCGGCAACCTGAACCAGGGCTTCATCCATCGGAAACAGGCAATCCCCGACTCTCTCAATTCCGGACTTGTCCCCCAGCGCTTCTTTCAACGCCTGTCCAAGGACGATCCCACAGTCTTCCACCAAATGATGCTGGTCAACTTTCAGGTCTCCTCCGGCTTTAATTTCCAGATCAAAATGGGCAAACCGGCAAAAGGCATCAAGCATGTGGTCAAAAAAACCGATTCCGGTATCTACGTTTACTCTCCCGCTGCCGTCAATCGCCAGCGTCAGTGAAATCTCCGTCTCCAGGGTTGTTCTGTTTAGATTGGCACTCCTCACACTATAGGCCCCCTTACTAACCTTATCCTTCTATTATACATGAAGATACTGTTCTTCCGCCATCACGATTTCAACGCCACTTCTGTCTGACCTCTATGGCTCTGGCATGCGCCTCCAAGCCTTCTTTGCGGGCAAGATACGCAATCTGGGCGGCATCCCTTTGCAGTGCTTCTTCGGAATAATTAATCACACTGATCCTTTTGACAAAGGTGTCGACGCTAAGGACAGAATAAAAGCGTGCGGTCCCTCCTGTCGGCAAGATATGGTTCGGTCCCGCAAAATAGTCGCCGACCGGTTCCGGCGTATATCTTCCCAGGAATACCGCTCCGGCATTTTTTACCTTGCCCAGCCAAGCAAACGGATCCTGCACAACAAGCTCAAAGTGTTCAGGGGCAATGCGGTTCACAAGGTTGATCCCTTCTTCAAGATCTTCAACCAGGATTGCAGCCCCGTAAGTATCCCAGGAAGCCCTGGCAATTTCAGCCCGTGGAAGCGCTTCAAGCTGGCGTTCCACCTCAATCACGGTCTTTTCCAACAAATCGGAGTACGGCGAAATCAGAATTGCTGAGGCAAGCCTGTCGTGTTCCGCCTGCGAAAGCAGGTCTGCCGCCAGTTCCTCCGGGGCAGCGCTTTCATCCGCAAGAATAAGGATCTCGCTCGGTCCGGCCAACATATCAATGTCCACGGTTCCATAGACCATTTTCTTAGCAAGGGTCACAAAGATATTGCCCGGCCCTGTAATCTTATCCACCGGTGCAATCGTCGCTGTGCCAAAAGCAAGAGCAGCGACCGCCTGCGCACCTCCGACCTTATAGATCTCTTTGACACCGCACTCTGCGGCAGCGACCAGCACCTCCGGCAAAAGACTTCCGTCTTTCAGGGGCGGAGAAACCATGACGATCTCCTCGACTCCGGCTACAGCTGCCGGAAGCGCATTCATCAGAACAGAAGATGGATAAGCCGCTGTTCCTCCCGGAACATAGATCCCAACCCGCTGCAGAGGACGAATGATCTGACCGAGGATACTGCCGTCTTCAGCAATATCAAACCAGGAAACCCTTTTTTGCTTTTCGTGGTAGGTTCTGACGTTGTTCATCGCCTGGCTAATTGCTTCCAGATACACATCATCTACTTTTTTATAAGCTTCCCAGATCTCCTGATCGGTGACCCGCAATCCCGAGCCCTTCAGGTCAACCCCGTCAAACGCGGCAGTCAGGTCATATAGGGCTTCATCCCCCTGCTCACGAATCTTTTGCAGAATTCCTGCAACTTTTTCTTCGAGGTTGTGGTTATCGCCGTAGGATTTATTAATAAGCTTCTTCAGGTCAATATCCTGAATTTTTTGCACAGTCTTCATCGTCTTAAGCCTCCTTTGGCAATGTCAGTCGTACTACTGGACAAGGACTCTGATTTTTTCTGCAAGTCCCTGAATGCGTTCATATTTTACACGGTAGGACACACGGTTGGCAATCATTCTGCTCGTAGCTTCGAGGATCTGGGCAACCTCCGCCAGTTTATTCTCCCTTAAGGTCTTGCCGGTTGAGACAATATCCACAATCATTTCAGCCAGACCCACGCGGGGAGCAAGTTCAATATTGCCATGCAGCTTGATTGGTGTGACCTGCATGCCGTGCTCATTGAAAAACAGCTGGGCGACTCTCGGGAACTTGGTTGCCGCTCTCTTATGATTCAGCACGCTCAGGTCATATAGGCCATCCGGCAGCTTCTGCGGCAGGTTCTCCTCCGGCATCGCCACGACAAAGCGGCAGTACCCGAATTTTAAGTCGACCAGTTCGGCGACATCTTTGTTTTGTTCAATTACAGTATCCTTGCCAACAAAACCGATATCCGCAGCTCCCTGCTCCACATAGGTCGGGATATCCGTCGGGCGGCAAATGATGATTCTCGCCTCTGATCCCGGAAGATCAAACAACAGTTTACGGGAATCATTTTCTACTGATCTGCAGTCCAGCCCCGCTTCCGTCAGAAGCGCCACTGAATCCGTCAGTAATTTTCCTTTTGGCAGCGCTATGGTTAAATAATTCTTCGGCACAATGCAAAGCCCCTTCCAAAGATTCATGATTAGACCAATGGCCTGTAAATTAATTGCTAACGATGTTAAATGAAAATCGTGTAAGTTAGAAACTATTTGACCTGCCCCATTAGGCAGGACACTTATTTATTGCTTTCAATCTTCTCCAGCAGCGCAATTCCGCGGCTGGAAGCCATGTTTCTGGCATCGGTGTCCTCCAGGAATCCGAGGGCCATCTCAACTTTTTTGCCGCTCTTTCTGAGCTCCCGGCAGCGTTTGATCACAGCTCCGGGGGATTGTCCGTAAACCAGAACATCGGCCATATCCAATTCAAAATCTGCAGCCTTCTCAAGTATAAAGCCAAGATTAACCGCAAAGCCTGTTGCGCCGTGGTTCATTCCAAAATCTGCATAGAGACCATCGTAACGTCCTCCTTCAATCAGCGGAACGCCGATCCCCGGAAGATAGCCTTCAAAAATTGCGCCGGTATAATACGAGAACCCTCTTAAAATCCCAAGGTCCAGGGATACGTAGTCCTGAACTCCGAATTCCTTTAAATACAAATAGATGGTCCGTAAAGATTCAACAGCTTTTCTTATCGGTTTGATATGCGTCCAGTTCTGGAGCTTATCCAGGACTTCTTCTTTGCCGGTCAGATAAGGCAGGGAAAGAAGAAGTTCCTTTGCCGACTCAGGCAAATCGTTGGAAGAAATGATTTTTTCAAGTTTGACCATGTCCTTGCGGGCTATACCGTCTTCCAACTCCTCCCTGACTTTGGTTTCAAACTTCATTTCTTCGGCAAGCCCCGAGAAAATCCCGTTATGCCCGAGGTTCAGCTGAAAATTTTTGATTTCAAGCGTCTTCATGATTTCTATGGCCAGCGCAATGACTTCAGCGTCTGCAATGTCATTATCCGAGCCGATCAGTTCAACACCCACCTGTCTGAACTCCCGGTAACGGGCGGAATCATTCCTGTAAACATCACCGCTGTAACAGAACCGCAAAGGAAATTGTCCGCCTTTCTGCCTTGTGGCAACCATCCTGGCAATCGGAGTCGTAAATTCCGGTCTTAACGCGAGAATATGACCGTTCTTGTCAAAGAATTTATATAGATGGTCATCCTTGTCTGCGTCAGGCTCCACACAAGCCCGGTATTCGAGCCCGGGAGTCGCAACTTTTTGATAGGACCAATTTTTACACACACTGATTGCTTTTCCTTCCAGTTCCTCCAGCTGTGCTAATTCAGCCGGCAGAAGATCGATCATCCCCTCCGGAATTTTAAGCCCCAATGATGAACGTTCCATAATTATTGCACCTCTTTTTCTGAAAGTTCTTATTCTTTGTGGTCTTTCTCCATCCGCTCGAGAACCATCTTGTACCCGTCGGCACCATAGTTTAAACAACGTTTGACCCTGCTGATGGTGGCAGAGCTTGCTCCGGTCATTTCAGCAATCCTGGAATAGGTCACATCTTCCTCCAGCATGCGGGCGACTTCCAGCCGCTGCGCGAGGGCCTTGATCTCCGCTACCGTAGCCAGATCCTCAAAGAAGCTGTAACATTCCTCTTTCGTTTTGAGCTTAAGGATCGCTTCAAAAAGAGAATCGGTCAGGGTATCCCTGATCCTTTCGTCACTTAACATGATTACTTACCTCCGGGGTTATCTCTTTTACACTTTAGTTTATTAAAGTATTTGCCCGGTGTCAAGTACAATATGAATAAATATCTTTAAATCGTGATTCCGTTTAAAAAGATTAATTAGAATTGGCTTGCAGGCCCGATATACTCAGGATATAATCTACTCAACGTCTTATTTTTTACCCAGAAACGAAAAAAATCGGTGGTTTATTTTACTGAAAAGAGTGAGTGAGCAAATGAGCAAATACTGGAGCAAAATTGCGGCTGGTCAGAGACCGTACGTACCGGGAGAACAGCCGAAAGACAGAAAATATATCAAGCTGAATACGAACGAATGCCCCTATCCGCCTTCGCCCTTAGTCCTCGAAGCAATCAAAGAAGCTGCGAATGAAAAACTGAAGTTATACCCCGATCCGAGCGGAGAGGACTTGCGCCAGACCGTAGCCGAATATTACGGCCTGAAGAAGGAGTGGGTATTTGTCGGAAACGGCTCCGATGAAATCCTGGCCTTTGCGTTTATGGCTTTTTTTGACCCGGGCAGCACGATCCTTTTCCCGGATGTTACCTATAGTTTCTACCCGGTCTATGCCAACCTGTTTCAACTGGACTACCGGCTGGTTCCGCTGCGGGAAGAATTTTCTTTATACCCGCCTGATTTCTACGATTCCGAGGGCGGCGTCATTTTTCCAAACCCCAATGCCCCTACCGGCAACTATGTAACGATGGAAATGATAGAAAAAATCCTTATCCGCAATCCAGATAAGGTGGTCATCGTTGATGAAGCTTATATCGATTTTGGCGGTGAAACTGCCATTCCGCTTATTGCGAAGTATCCGAATCTGCTGGTGATCCAGACCCTGTCCAAGTCCCGGTCTCTGGCAGGCTTAAGGGTAGGCTTTGCTTTAGGTCAGGATGGGCTGATGGAAGGCTTGAACCGGATCAAAAATTCCTTTAATTCTTATACGTTGGACCGCCTATCCATGGCCGGAGCAATCGCAGCCATAAGAGATGAGTCCTACTTTCAGGCCACGAGACAGAAAGTGATGCAAACCAGGGAAAGAATTGTTCCGATACTCAGGCAAATGGGCTGGCAAGTGATTCCTTCACAGGCGAATTTCATTTTCATATCCCACCCCGTGTTCAAAGCCGAAGGGGTCTTTACCGAACTCCGACAGCAGGGCATTCTGGTTAGGTACTTCCGCCAGCCCAAGATTGACAATTACCTGCGTGTCAGTATCGGCAGTGACGAGGAGATGGACAGCCTGCTCCAAGCACTTACTGAGATTAACCCATAACATTTGTTATGGCTCGGTACTAATCCCATGATTCCCAAACTTCAGAAGCATACCCTACTGTGGCCTGTCTGCCATTGCGTACGATCGGCGTCCGGTAGAGACTTGGATTGTTCAGCAGCAGCTCTTCCCTGACATTGGAACTGCTGATTTTGTTGAGGTTTAACCGGGAATAGTCTTTGCTTCCGGTATTAAACAGGTTGTTCAGACCAATCGCTGCTTTGATGCTCTGCAGTTCCCCTTTGCTTAATCCCTTTTGCTCCAGATCAATCAGCTGATATTGAATGCGGCGTTCTTTAAACCAGCGCTCCGCTTTTTTTGTATCAAAACACTTTTTAATCCCAAATATCTGTATGTTCATGAACTCTCCTTAACCTCCAGATCAGGCTTCAACCCGGTCTCTTCCGTTCTTTTTGGCTAAATAAAGCTTGTTGTCCATTTTTTGTATCAAAAATAAAGAATAACACGTAAAAACGAAGATGTCCAAATTTCTTGGACATCCCCGACTAAGCAAGCAATTTGCATCTATTTTTGGTTTTACCATCCAGCAGATTCAGCCGTAAGAATTAGAATATTACGCCAAGGGCAATTAAAATCAAAATTGCAATCGCAATAATTGCTACCCCATAATTGGGTACAGCCACTGGTCTGGCAACCGGCATGCTGCAGCAACAACCACCTTGTCTATACATTCTTTGGGCCTCCTTTCCGGGACACTTGTATTATTTCGTTATCCTAGAATACGATTCCCATTGCAATCAACAATAAAATGATTACAACAACAATAGCGATCCCACAAAGACATCCGCCGCCCATGCCTCCGCCATAAGCGCCTACAGCACCTTCAACTGCCATTTTTTTGCACCTCCTGCTATTCTATATTCGCTCTATTCTATTCATATTCCCATAATATGGTACTCTATTTTGCTCAAGAGGCAAAAATAAACCCTCCCGAGCAGTTTACTGCCAATAGGAGGGTATATTTTTAATTTCTTCATTACATTATAAAAATTTAAATTGTTATTTATTTTAAAATTTTTATCTTGTTTATCTTCGCGGAAATGCTCTCCTGGCCCTCGGTTCCTTTAGAACCTCAGCCCAGATCACGCCACGCATCACTTCCGAGGATGACAAACCGAAACCGAAGGCTTGTCTTTTTTGAGAAATTTGATCTCTCGGTATGATCTGCCTGTTGGTATAATCACTGCCTTCGGCTCCCCATGTTCCTTCCTGGTCTGCGGTTCCTTCATCGCCGCCGAGGCCTTCAATGCCCTGGGTGCCCTCGTTGGAAATATACCGATCATAGTCCGATCGTCCTTCTTCTCTCCATTTGTTTTCTGTTTTTTGGACGGTTTCAGCTTTCCGCGGAACTGAAGAAGCAGAAGTCGGAGGGGCAGCAGCCTTTTTCTTGACGGTTGATCCGTACGGTCCAGCCTGCAGCTCTCTCTCAGCCTTTTCCACAGATTCCCTAAGCTGTCTTTCCAGATCTTCGAAGAAATTTCCTTTTTTCTTTCTTTCCATCCGGGAAATGTCCCTGTCCATCTCGGTTGTCAGAGGTTCGGACAACGGCCTGTTGTCCTCCGGCCTAACAGGCCTGCGTTGCGGAGGCTTGTCTTTATTGGCAAAGAAGCTGTAAATTACAACCGCAATAATGATAAATGTTATGATATCCACTGAACATCACCTACTTCTTGGGTATCGTCGTTTCCGGTTCATCTCCTTTGGCTGTGACAGCGATATTATCCCGCATGCGGGTATCTGCAATCACGTTTTGCAGATTGTAATAATCCATAACGCCAAGGCGTCCCTCTTTTAAAGCTGATGCCAGTGCCAGTGGCACCTCCGCTTCCGCATCCACGACTTTTGCTCTCATTTCCTGAACGGACGCTTTCATTTCCTGTTCCCTGGCTACCGCCATCGCTCTGCGTTCCTCCGCTTTGGCTTGGGCAATCCTCTTGTCCGCTTCAGCCTGATCTGTTTGCAGCTGCGCTCCAATGTTTTTGCCGACATCGACATCGGCAATATCAATGGAGAGGATTTCAAAAGCTGTTCCGGAGTCCAACCCTTTATTCAAAACAGCCTGGGATATCATGTCCGGATTTTCGAGAACATTGGCATGGGAAGAGGAACTGCCGATACTTGTTACTATGCCCTCTCCGACGCGTGCAATAATCGTTTCTTCACCAGCTCCGCCAACCAGACGGTCAATGTTTGCCCGAACTGTGACTCTTGCTATGACTCTTAATTCAATCCCATTTTGTGCAACAGCAGAGACAGTGGGTGTTTGGATAACTTTCGGATTAACGGACATTTGCACCGCTTGCATAATATCACGTCCTGCCAAATCAATGGCTGCGGCTCTTTCAAATTTAAGCGGTATGGCCGCTCTTTCCGCAGCAATTAATGCGTTAACAACCTTGTCAACATTTCCTCCGGCAAGGTAATGGGCCTCAAGCTGTGCCGGGGTAAGTCCCAGACCAGCTTTATGTGCTTTAATCAATGGGTTCACAATCCTGATCGGTGCAACTCGCCTAAGTCTCATTCCGATCAGTGTGAATATGCCGATATTAACACCAGCTGCCAAAGCCGAAATCCAGAGACCGACCGGAATAAACGTAAACAGAACCATTAGAATAATCAGAACCAGCATAATCAGTATCACCGTTGTAACAAGTGCCGTTGTCATATGTTTATAACCTCCTATTCATTTTCTTCCCTACTCACAATGATTCTTGTGCCCTCAACCGCGATGACCTTTATCGCAGAATCTTTTGGGATGAAACTTCCATCTGTGACGACATCGACCCGTTCTCCTTCAATCTGCGCTGTGCCTGCCGGACGGAGCAGGGTCAGGGCTTTTCCTGTTTTCCCGAGATAGTGTTTATAATCTGTTTTGGGTGCTACGAAGCCTTCTTCGGTTCTCTGCTTTTCCCCCAAAGTTACCTTACGCCAGAGTTTTTTCAGCCGACCCGTTTTATACCCAATATAGATCAGCAGCCCTGCCATAATAAGTATGATCAGAAGATACACGACGCCCTCGGCGAACGAATCAGCCACTAAAAATACTCCACCGATCATCATCAAAAGCCCGATGATCCCTGAGACGCCAAAGCCTGGAATAATGAATATTTCCAGAATAACCAGAATGATTCCTACAATAATCAGGGAAAGAGAAATCCCGACAAAAACATCCAAATTCACATCCCCTTTCTTCACTTATTTTAGCATAATTTTACTTTTTGGGCTATTCCTTCTTCGTACTGTCACGTTAGATTCATGACTTCATTTGTAAAGACAATCGTTCTTCTAAACCTTACAATATCCGGCAATGATTAAATTCACCTTAGAGCTTATCCGATAACCTAAGATTCATTCTGCATATTAATGATCTGCATTAATCATTTGTCTGCATTAATCATATCTTAAGCTTACTGCTTATAATAATAGTCAGAGGTGATATAAATGCCTGATTTATTAAAATATCTTCTATATTCCATTTTTGCTTTAGGAATGATTTTCCTGGCAGTAATAGTTTCTTGGGTCTTTTTGCTTCTCCTGGGCATCGGGATTTCCACCCGCGTCATCTATCAGAAATTTTTCAGCAAGAAGAAAAAGACCATACTCGGGGCGAATGCCTTTCGCCAAGGGACGCGGAATAAAACTGCCAATGGCAGTCAGCGGGAATATATGACTGTGATTGATGCGGATAATACAGAGAACGAATATCGGATACCGAAGATATAACAACTTTAAGGAAACAGTGTAAAGGAAGAAGCCGATTAGCAGTTTAGATAAAAAGCTCTATGTCCGCTTCCAGGGCATCCTGCAGATAATCTTTCGCTGTCATGATTTTGACATCCGGAATCATTTCTTCAAGTGTAAAACCCATGATCTCAAGGGAAAGCTTGCATATGTAAAAGCTTACCCCCTTTTTTTGCGCTCCTTTCAGAAAAGCGGAAAGATTTGGTGCGTCCTGGTCTTCCATCATTTGTTTCAGCATGGCTTTTCCAATGCCAGCCATATTCATCCGAGAAAGCGGCAGGTCTTCCGGACCTTTCGGTGCCGTCATTCCTAACATTTTTTCATAAACTGTTTTGTCTTCCAAAGACATCTTCTCCGGATCGCGTATCAGGCACAGACCCCAAAAAGCGAAAAAGATACTGACTTTCATGTTGAGCTCGCGGGCCGAATTAGCCAGAATCAAGGCAGCCATCGCCTTGTCATAATCCCCGCTGAACAAAATCAGGCTGAGTTTCTTCTCTTTTTCCATGATAAGCACCACCATTTCTTAGATGTATGTTTTTATTGTCGGTAATGGTTCTTATCTTTATGCAGGCTTGACTGTCTTAGCTGTACATTTTCAAATATCGTCTTCTGTCTTTGGCAATTTCCTGCAATGCTTCCAGCAGCCTGCCAACTTCGTGAGGTTCATTGTATAAACCAAAACTGACTCTGACCATCCCGGGTCTATTTTCCGGAAGATGATCTGCAACTGCGCTTAAGATGGCTGGTTCGACTTTCATCAGCTTTTGGACGTAAGGATGTGCGCAGAAACACCCGCTCCTGACAGAAATTCCGGCTTCTCCGGCTAGTATATCCGCCAGTTTCTCATGATAAATGCCCTTCATATTAAAGGGGACAATCCCGACCCGTTCCTGACTTTGATCTTCTGCACAATATATGTCGATACAGTCTATTTTCTTTAATCCCTGAATCAGTTGAGATGTCAGGGTTTTTTCATGCTTGTACACATTTCGCATCCCGATTGCGCTCAGGGTTTTTATACTTGCGGCCAAGGCCAGCACGCCCATTAAGTTGGGCGTTCCGGCCTCATCTTTGGAAGGAGGATCATTCCAGATTACAAAATCACGGGTTACAGCTTTGACTGTTCCTCCGCCCTGATAATCGGGGCTTCCCTTCAGGAAAAAGTCTTTGGGGCCAATCAGAACGCCGGTCCCAAAAGGCGCATACATCTTATGTGCGGAGAAAACAAGAAAATCGATATGTTTGCTGGAAGCGGAGGGCTTCGTATCAAACGGCTGATGAGGAAGCAGCTGTGATCCGTCAACCATGACCTTTGCACCATATTTATGAGCCCATTCAGCAATTCGATGTACGGGATTGACATAACCTGTTACATTTGAAGCTCCGGCTACAGTTACCAGCTTGACCCGGCCTTTATATTTTTCCAGCTTTTCAATAAAATCGTTAAAGATTAGCCTTCCACATTCATCCACCTCAATATAATCGACCTCATACTTTTCCCGCCAGGGCAGGTCATTGGAATGATGCTCCATGGAAGTTGAAAGGATAACACTTTTTATGTATGGATCCACGTCCTGTGACAGCCTGAAGGCCACTTTATTGATAGCCTCTGTGGCATTCTTAACAAAGATCACCACATCCCTTTTGTGGTCTGCACCCACAAAATCCATCACTGTTTTCCTGGCACTTTCATATTTTTCCGAAGACAATTTGGACTTGTAGCCGGACCCCCTGTGAATTGACGAATAATACGGTGCAAAACTGCTGATTTCCTGGAGCACTGAAACAAAAGGCGGCGTCGTTGCTGCATTATCAAAATTGATTCCCCTGCAGTTTTTACCGTTTTTGAGCTCAACCTCCGCATCAATTCCGACAACCAGTTTACCATAATTCATTTTGGTAATAGCAATACTCATTTTCCTCTCCCCTATAACATAATAATCCCCTCATAGTTTATTGACCAAGGGAAAATTTGTTACTTCATTACGCGCAAACTCATTTTATATTCATGAATCAGCGTCGAGAACTGCTCATTATTGGCTTCCTGAGCCACTAGAACACCGCTTTTTCTTAGTAATCTTTGATGAACTTCTTCCCGGTTGACTAAGAATTGGAGCACTTTCTTTAGCGAAGTGTCCTCAGTCAGTGTGAGATGCCGCAGGTACAGTCTCTTCGCCCTGATTTCCGCTTCTTCATCGATTTTGAGCATCTCATTAATATCCGTACTTTTCTCAACATATTCCATATTCCAGGACTCCTGCCCGGAATTGGCAAGCGGCAAATCAGCAAGGCCAAGCTTTCTGACTACAGCTGCAATGATCTCCATATGCGCAAGCTCTTCCGAAGCAATCATACCCAAAAGATCACGAATATATGGATTGATCACATGCAGGCGCTGATACATATGACGTGTAAAAGCAGTAAATTCCCCGTCTTTCCCGCCGATATGTTCCAATAAGGTCCAGGCCAGCTTCTCATTTTTCTGCTCAACATAAACCGGATATAGTAAACGTTTCTGGTAACTAAACATCCCAATTCCTCCTGACGGCCATGGCAAATCATTCTTTAGCTTATTATATTGAAGATCCTTTCAACCGGTTCCGACCCATGCATTTTAAAAAGCCCTCACTTTTGTTCCCGTCGAGCATGTATCGGATGTATGCATATCTGGCCTCGTTGTATTCCTGAAATATTCTCCTGGCTTTCTCAGGAGCATGGTAGACCTTCCAGTAACCGGTCAGCAGAGGTTTTTTATCGGGGAAATAGATAAAATCTGCCACATCGTCCAGTGGGAAGCCCAGAAATAGTCCGATTTCGTGAGGGAAAGGCCCAATGATCCATTTTTGTTTTAAAGTCCGGATTGCCGTATCCTGATCCGTCTCCCCACAATAATCCAGTGATCTTAAGAAATGCTGGTTCTCAGGGATTTGAAGTATTGAAGATAATCTGTCTGCTGCATAAAATAATACGCTGACAGAAGCTTTATTCCTGACAATTTCCTGAACCATCACATAGGGGTAAAGCCTATCTTTGATTTGATCCCAGGCCTCCAGCGCATCTTTTTTGATGGCAGTGGTAAATGTAAGCAGCTCAGCCGGCTTGGATGCGATAAGCAGCGGTGCAAGATGATAGGTGATATTATCGAGCAGATATTGCCGAGTCTCCTGTTTTTTTCTTTGGCTGGTGTAAGTCGCAATGAAGTCCTGCATATCATCCTCCAAAAACAAATTTTCAATGGTACTAAATTTATTTTCCTAAATGCCAGAACGGATTATACAAAAAACCTGTTTCCTTATTTTTGTAAGGAAACAGGTTTTTTTCATATTGTTATTATATTTTCATACTGTGTTTGATCGCTTACTTTCTTCTTTCTTCATTTGAGCGCGAGTTTGTCCATCGCGGCCTGCATGATTTCAGCATCTCTGACTCTTAGAACGACCTGGGCCTGCTCGTTTTCCTTTTCCACAAAACCATACATATATTCAACGTTCACACCCTCGGCAACAAGCTTGTTCAGTTGTCCAGCCAGACCTCCCGGACTGTCGGGAACTTTTAGCACCCAGACCCGGGTGATCTTGACGACACAATTGCGCTCCCGGAGTTTCTCCGCAACTTCTTCCGGGTTCTCCACGATAATCCTGAGTACACCGTAATCTTTGGTGTCAGCAAGGGACAGCGCGCGGATATTGACTTGAAGGTCAGCTAAAGTATTCAGTGCGTCTGCCAGACGGCCCTGGGCATTTTCCAGAAAAATTGACAGTTGTAACATATGTTTTTCCCCCTTTATTTTTTTCATTTAGGAGAATTTAGCTTAATTGTTTTTCCTTGCGTTTATCAATTACACGCTTCGCTTTTCCTTCGCTGCGCGGGATACTCTTCGGCTCGACAAGACGCACCCTGGCCGCAATATTAAGGATCTCATGTATTTTAGTTTGAAGCCTTTGCTGGAGCTCTTCGAGTTCCCGGATCTCATCGTTGAAGCTTGCCGCATTCACCTCAATCTGCACTTCGAGGGTATCGAGATTACCCTCACGGTCCACAACAATCAGATAATGCGGTTCGATTCCGCCTACCGACAGGATCGCTTCTTCAATCTGGCTTGGGAAGACGTTGACACCGCGAATAATCAGCATATCATCGACTCTGGCCGACACTCTCTTCATCGTCCAGCCGGTGTGGCCGCAGGTACAGCTTCCATAGGTGATGCTGGTAATATCTTTCGTTCTATAGCGAAGTCCGGGGAAACCCATTTTGTTAAAGCTGGTAAGAACAAGTTCTCCTGTTTCTCCTTCTGGCAGAACATTTCCGTCTTTATCGAGAATTTCAGGGTAGAAGTTCTCATCGATATGCAGCCCTTCGCCCTTCAGGCACTCCAAAGAAACGCCGGGTCCCATCGTTTCACTCAATCCATAGATATCGAGCGCCCGAATACCAAGTCTGGCTTCAATCTCTGTCCTCATCTGTTCTGTCCAGGGCTCAGCGCCAAATATCCCGACCCTCAGCTTCAGGTCTTCTTTGGTCATACCCTCTTCCCCCAGACTGTCTGCCAGATAAAGTGCGTACGACGGAGTACAGCAAAGAACCGTACTTCCAAAGTCACGCATCAGCATCAGCTGACGCTGGGTGTTGCCGCCGGAGATCGGAATGACTAAAGCCCCAAGTTCTTCACATCCGTAATGCAGTCCCATACCGCCGGTAAACAAGCCATAGCCATAAGCGACCTGTACAACGTCGTTGGACGTAATGCCAGCCCTTCTGAGACCGTTGGCCACAATTTTGGCCCATAACTGAATATCTTCACGGGTATACCCTACAACGGTCGGTTTTCCCGTTGTCCCTGAGGAAGCATGGATTCTGACCATCTTTTCCAATGGCTCGGCAAATAATCCGAAAGGATAATTCTGGCGTAACGCTTCTTTATCCGTCAATGGTATCTTCCGAAAATCCTCCAGGGATTTGACATCACCGGGATAATAGATACCCACCTCAGCCAGTTTTTTCTTGTAGTAGGGAGCTTTTAAGACCTGTTCAACGGTCTTTCTTAAATGAAGTAACAACTCATTCTGAGTCATCCTACCATCCTCCTGCCTCAAACTTATTTTGAACGCTAACTGTTAACAATAGGTATATTATATATCAAGATAATCCATATTTGAATCTGTATTTTGAAATAGCGCTTTAATAAAAAATTGTACCTCAATTGACTTTGTAAATGCAACCTATACATTACTGGGTGATTGCATTTAAATCTTCAAACAGGATAGTGGCATTAAGTCTTACAATCGAAAGTCTCCTTTTTCTTCACTCCCCCATGGGGGAGTGATTGCATTTAGTCTGGCAATATTCCGACAAGAACTTTAGGATGTGTTCTGCGGGAATCTTTGAGT
>NZ_MCHF01000038.1:0-31983 GCF_001707455.1 Dehalobacter sp. TeCB1
ATAACATATAAGGCCCAGTTCAGTACTGTTTTCCACATTAAGTCCCTTTTGGCGCGAGGTTTAATAAAAAGAATCCCCGCTAAAAATAACACACCGGCAAGAAAAATTAAGAATGTACCCATACATCTTCACCTCCTCTTTTAATGATTTGGTCCGAGTAACTGAGTACATTGTACAAATATTGTTTTACTAACCCTTATAATATGGATTATAAATTTTAAAATTTTTTTGACTGTCAATAATAATTAGTTAATTTTATGGAGTCACTTTTTTTGCATGAAAAGATACCTGTAAAAAGAGGTGCTTCTCTACATGACCTCTTCTTTTTGTCCCAATCGGGTAGGAGGCTACTCATTAATTGGGTAGCCGACCTCCCTCAGCACCGTACATACCGTTCGGTATACGGCGCTTCCAAAGTTTACACTTCACTTTGCAGAATGACATTCTTTGAAACTAAGATATCCAATCCGCTTGAATCGCTCATTGGATAGGGCTTTCGTCAAAATCGGGCTATGGGCTATGCGCCAATAGCCTTTTCTTGTGTTTGCCCACATCCATGCTTGGGCTTCTTTTATGCCCGCTTTCTTGAGGTTTTCATAACGTGTTCGGATTTTCTTCCATCGTTTCCAAGTCACCATTCTTATACGACTTCTTAGCCATTCGTCTAAGTTCCCAAGCAAACTCCTTGCGTCTGCAAGTTTGAAGTAATTTGTCCATCCTCGCACTGCCTGATTGAGTTTTATTCGGCGTTCTTCGATTCCCATCCCGTTACTACGCCCAGTTACCTCTCGGATTTTGTCTTTGAGTTTCTGGATGCTCCTCGGATGGATTCTCAGCCGCCCTTCTCCCCGGTAGATATAAAAGCTATATCCCAGATACTTGACATAGTTTACATGTGAGACCTTCGTTTTCTTCCTGTTGACCCTAAGAAATAGCTTTCCTTCGATGAACGGAAGAATGTGGTCTAGCGTACGTCTTGCCGCTTTCTTACTTTTGCAAAAGATCATCATATCGTCTGCGTAGCGTACAAAGCAGTGACCTCGCTGTTCTAACTCATGGTCACATTCGTTGAGCATAATATTGCCTAGCAATGGGCTTAAGGGGCCGCCTTGCGGTACACCCTCCGGACTTTCTTCGAACAGTCCATCCACTAAAACTCCTGCTCTCAGGAATTTATGGATGAGCGAGATAACCCGTCCATCTTTTATCGTTTCGGATAAAATTTGGATCAACTTGCTTTGGTTGACCGTATCAAAATACTTTTCCAAATCCATGTCGACGACATATTTATAGCCCTCTGTGATTTGGTTTTGGCATTTTCTCAATGCATCATGTGCGCTTCGATTTGGTCGAAATCCAAAACTGCTATTCGAAAACTGCTTCTCGAAGATTGGACTCAGGACTTGCGTAATCGCTTGTTGGATTAGCCTGTCAACGACGGTAGGTATTCCTAGTTTTCTGGTTTTTCCGTTATCTTTGGGTATTTCTACCCTCCGTACGGGTTGTGGACGGTACTTACCGTCCCAGAGGGATTCTATGAGTTCATCCCTGTGGTCTCTTAGGAAGGGTAGAAGTTCATCCACCTGCATGCCATCGATTCCACCTGCGCCTTTATTTCTCTTCACCTGCTTGTACGCTCGGTTTAGATTTTCGGCGCTAAGAATTTGCTCGAATAATCCTTCTTTCTGCTCATCTGTGTTGGTGCTGTCGGGTTCAGTCATCTTGGGCGGCGCGCACACTTCTGCATACTCTTTCTGTTCCGCAGATACCCTTTGCAGATAGTCTTCAATTTGAAGTTGTCTGTGTTTTGGATTACCACTTTCAGTAACTTTCATTGACCCACACCTCCTTTGGTTCGGCCCTTCCGTCGGTGCCTAGAACACCTCTGTACTATGGCTTCGGCTGACTCCTCACGACAAATCTTGTTTCAACCGGGTTTCTTACTCTGTTTCCACCCGTCCGTGAGGCCTCCCACGGTAAGACGATTCACTTTCATTCCATGTCCCCGCAACATTTACGCTGACGTGTCCGTGTAGCTTTAGGGCCTTGACTAGTATCGCAGTCTTACCCCACGTTTTGCGCCTGATATTGTTCGTGTTCCTCGGGGCGGAACTTTGCCGCTGGCTTCCTTCAGATTCCCCCTCTCGGAGGACACCCTTGCCTTAAGCTAATGGTTGGTCGCTACATGCCCCCATAACGGACTTTCACCGTCAAGTTAATCGCCATGCGTGGCGCACAACAAAAAGCAACTGACGAAAGGTTCGTCAGTTGCTGATCAGGTCTTTAAGTCTTTTTAAGTCAAAGATTATAATCCTATTGGATGTTTTACGCAAAATGTTCTTTTCTCTTAGATTTTGAAATAATTTGCAGACAGTCACATAATGGACACCTGTCATTTCGGAAATAGCCTTTTGCGACAACTTAATATTAATTTCATAAACATTGTTAATTAATTCTCCTTTCGTGAGGCAAAGCTTATAAAGCAATCGCAGAACCCGAACCGAAGGATTATAAAGAGCCATTTCCTTAGCTTCATGCATAAAATACCCGCATTTTGACGCATAACTCGTAATAAATTCACAGAGAACTTCCTTATCCTGCTGAAACATCTCAAGCAACTGGTCTTTTGAAAAATAGCATACAACGCTCTCTTCTTCCGAAACAACATCAACGAGACAATCATCAGGCTGAAATAATCGATCGGTAAACGTGCCGGCATCAGCATGAAACATTAGCCTTCTTTTTCCATCCTCAGTTAGAAAAGTAATACCTAATTTTCCTGAAATAACATAGATAACGCTATCGATGATCTCTCCGGGTGAAACAACGGAATCTCCTTTTTGGTAATTTCGGACGATCCCCCTATTGAGATAATTTTTTAACTTATTTATTGGATAAAAATTATTCGGTAAAATATAATTGTTGTTAAAAATTTTTTCCATAACTATTATTCCCCTAAAATTTCATTCTATTGTCCTTTTTGTTTCTACGGCTTCCGACTTGTTATAATGAATATTATCATAATTTAAAAACTCATAATGTTGGCGCATGCTACATAACTAAAAAAAAATATTAGGATCGATATCCCCTTCTTAAAATTTTATATAACATTTTGCTAATTTCTATATAATTAGAGTAACTCAATTATCTAGAAATAGAGGACTGTTCCCTTATATGAAAGGTCAGTCCTCTGAGATTATTTTCGTTGTATTTATTTAACGGAAGACCTTGATCTTATAGCCTTTATTGAAAAAGCAAAAATTTTACTTATTGGTCTTTTTATGTCTATTTGGTTCGGCATCAATTAACAATTAAGGTGAAATTTTGGAAAGTTAAATCCATATTAAATAAATTAATCAAAGTTAATGTATACTAAATTTAAAAACTTTTATTATTTAAATGACCATAAAGGAGGGAAGAAGTTATGAAATACGATTTTTCTGATGAAGTGGCAAGAACAATTCCTGACACATTCTACCCTGTCGAGAGACTGCAAAAATTTACCCATCTAGGAATTGTGAAATCCTATGCAAAAGGGAGCGCTATTACTTTACCAGGGGATAGTGAGCCGATGCTAATCTATGTGCTTTCAGGAAAAGTCCAAAACAAAATGGTAACCGAGGACGGCAGGGAAAAATTGCATTATTTTTGCGGCAAAAATGGAATCCTGTGCAAGCTCTTTCCGATGAATCATGATAATTCTTATATAACTGCTATAGAAAAATGCAGCGTATGTTTTTTCACTGAGGCGCAGCTCAAAGAAATATTTCAAATAGATGACAATATATTTTTTGAAATCTTAAAGAACACTTTTTCTAAAAGCCTTTATTTTATGATGCAAATAATTGAAATGGAATTATTTAATCCGACGATCAGGATAGTAAGACTGATTTACGGTCTATGCATTTCCAACGGAATACCCGTAGGAAATTCATATGAAGTCCGTCTCGAATTATCTCAGAGAACTATTTCTGAAATCTCAGGAGTCCATCATGTCACGATATCCAAAGTATTAGGATATTTGGAAAAGCAAAAGATTATCGAGAAAAAGAAAGGCAAAATCATTATCCATGATTTAGATAGATTAAAAGAGCTAACATTTGAGAAACATCTTTTTTAGAAATACATAGCCGAGGAAACCAGCAGAATCAATAATATGGTAGAGCTATTTTCGCTCATTAATAAAGAAACAGAAAGTATTGCAAGCATTGCTGAGCAACATTCGGCTTCAACAGAAGAACTGATGGCTACTACGGAAGAATATAATTCGAGCATTGAGGTCATTTTCAAACGGATACAGAATATTAAAGATTCCAGCAACAACTTGCAAAGAATTATCAAGTAATTTTTGGTTCATAGGTGCTCCCGGAGAAATCCGGGAGCTTTTTTTTTGATGCGCACAGACCTGAAAAATATTAGCAATTGTTAATTTAAATTAACAATTCCATCGGACAAATCAGTAGACTTATATCTAAAAGGAGGTGGATTTATGAGTACGTTCTTAATTTTTCTTGCCGGTGTGTTATTTTTAGCGGGGATACTTTGGATTAGACCTCGCGCCCAAAAGGATCTAATGTGGAAAACGGTACTGAACTGGTCCTTATATGTTATTTGGTATGCCGTCACTTGGATGGGGATTTCCTTTATTTACATTAATGCCAGCGTAGGACACGTTAAAGCAACAAGTACAGCTATATTCCTGTTCGGAGGTATTTCGATCATATTGGCAATAGTGCTGGCGCGCTTCTTAGGGTTTATCCGTATTAATAAAAAGGTCAATGAATCAATAGAGGTTTAGGGGAGGAAAACTAATGTCCGCAAATTCAGAAAATAACAAAAAAGGATTTTCGGTCAGCCGCCGCGGTTTTCTGAAAACCGGGGCAGCAGCCGCTGCAATGGGCGTCATGGGTGCGATTGCGGCTCCGGCCAAGATCGCCAACGCAGCAGCATCGTCACCTAGTTTGGACTATCAGCCCGTCAAAGGACAATGGTCAAAATTGCGTCCTGTTAACAATTACGGCGGAGCAACCGTCCGTTATGTAGAAAATAATAGCGAGTGGCTCGGGACGACCAAGCTTCTCGGAAAAGTGATTCAAACCGATGAGAAAGATGCCGGGTTTGCCCTGGCTGTATCAGGAGAACTGGGTGACAAAGCACAGGCCGGAATTCTTACTACAATGCTTAGGTCTCCGATGGTGGCACCGTTTGCAGGTGCTATTGGAGCAATCAGTGCACCTGCAATGCTCACTGGCAAGCCAAGTCCTAGAAAATTGCCGATACCTGACCCCGAACAGATGTCTCAGCATATTAAAGATTTTGCCTATTATCTTCGTGTAGACGAAGTAGGTGTCGGTAATATGCCTGATTATGCTTACTACGCTAGCCAAATGGCTCCGCCCTTAGCCGCATATCTTACGAAAGCTGTTCCCCAAAGTGTTCCTTATGGAAAAGCACCTATTACAGATAAAATGCCTTACGTTATTTGTATGTCTGTACAGATGCATTTGGAAACATGGTTGGCTTCAACAGGATATGACTCCATGGGTGTCGCCCAATCAAACCGGTGTTACCATGCCGCTGCCAATGCGGCGGTCATCATGGCGAATTATATTCGACAGCTGGGTTATAATGCCCGGGCCCATCATTTTGGGAACTACGAAGTTCTTATACCGGCTTGTATGATTGCCTGCGGAATGGGTGAACTAACCAGGACAGGTGATACTTGTGCGAATCCTCGTATTGGTTTTCGTCATAAAACTTCAGCAGTTACAACGGATTTGCCTTTGGCACCGGATAAACCGATTGATTTTGGCGCACTGGATTTCTGCAGAGTGTGTATGAAGTGTGCGGATAACTGTCCTGGACAGGCGATTACTTTTGAGAAGGACCCTATGCCGCACAAGGGTTATCTCCGCTGGAATACTGATTCTAAGAAGTGTACGGTATTCCGCGCAGCTAACGATGAAGGCGTCAGCTGCGGAAGATGTGTGAAAGTATGTCCTTGGAACTCCAAAGAAGATTCCTGGTTCCATGAAGCGGGAATCTTTATTGGCAGCAAAGGAGAAAATGCTTCAAAGTTGCTTAAAACTATCGATGATATGTTTGGTTACGGTACGGAAGAGATTGAAAAATACAAGTGGTGGTTGGAGTGGCCGGAACTTTATAAGTATGACGTTGAAGCAGTTCTCAAGGCCGCTGCAGCACCTGTAGCACCTGGAGCAGCTCACTAAATTCCCGGACTCCCGGAGCCTTATAATCATGACGTTGAAGCAATTCTCAACGTACCCGATTAATCGGAACGATTTTAAGGCGTAATTTTTGAGGACTCTTATTTTCTAAAAAACTGGTGACAGTCTGTTAGACTGTCACCAGTTTTTTTGTGGCTGCGGCTGACGTCATGGATCCGCTTGCCTTACAGAATACAATGTATCCCCGTATTCTTTGGTTTATAAAGCACTTAGCGTGAACTTATAGTAATTTTTCCAATTTCCTGGTTTATATCCCCACGACGAAGTCCACCGTGATAGTATACAACTTGTTCAATATCATAAGGAAGAAGCTTCTTCAGCGACATAGTAGCCATCGGTATGTCTGCTGTAAGAATTGGAACTTTTAAATTCCCGTCTTCAATAATTATTGCATCACCTGCGATCAATAATTTACTTTCTTTAATGTACAAGCAAATATGTCCAAGTGTATGCCCTGGAGTGTGAACGATCTCTATTCCTAATTCTCCGAACGGGAACAATTGCCCATCAGTTAAAGATTCATCTATTTTAAACTTGGTATTCTTAATTGCAGCCTCAAATCGTTCAAAGTATGCTCTTTTTTTCTCCGGCATGTTTGCAAAAGTTTGTTTTAGCGCAGCAGTTTTCACAGGCGGCAGTTCCCCTTGCAGATATGGAACTTCTTTCTCATGGGACAGTACTTTCGCGTTTGGAGCAATTTTTAGGATATCCAGCACAGACCCAGTATGGTCTATATCTTGATGCGTTATGATTATATGGGTCAAATCTTTAATATCAAAACCAGCGGACCCAATCGCGTCCGAAAACAACTGGACCTGCCCCGGAAAACCTGCATCTATTAGAATGCGATTATGATCATCCCAAATAAATACAGGGTTTATCAGCCTATCATTTCCATCTATTTCCAACATTTCAACTCTATCTGCAATCTTCATTGTACATTTTCCTCCCATATTTATATTTTCTAAAATTACCCCTCATGAGAATCAGCAATAGCAACAGGTCTATAAAACCCTCGATTTGGAATCATATTGGATGCAGGGTTGTCTAGTTGCTTTCCAAGTGCAACTTTAAACTTTGAATTAGTTGTTGCCGCTTCAAATGCAGCGTAACTTTCATATTTAGCTATATTGATTAATTGAAAGCGTGTTTCGGTTAGAAGCGCACGGTTTAGCTCCGCGCCCAAAAAACCAGGCGAATCACTCATAAGTTTTGAACGTTCACGCCACTGTTCTATAAACGAGTCAACCTCTTCTACTGGAATTTCAAATACATTGATAAAGGTAAACGGTTCTTCAGGATTTGGTATTATTTTTTTCGACATATAGCATCCCTCCTTAAGAAAGTTAATTTGCTAATTCTTTTAACGTTTCTGCCAATTTAGAATATAATTCACTTTCATTCTTAATAAAAACAATCAAGGCAATATTGACCGTGACTTTTGGTTTGAGGGTTTCCTTGATTTGAACATCTCCACCTGTCGTGGATAGCATGCAGGAATAGCCGGTTTCAATAAGAAAAGCCTTGATATGCCCCACAAGTCCTCCCTGATCTTCAACCCAGCCAGCCAAAGACTGTAGCTCTTTGTTCAGTCTATCTCTTACCCACGAATATTCTTTGGCAATGACACGCTCAGCAGAAAAAATGACGGCTCCTTCATGATGGGTAACTGTGATTTCTTCCTGATTGCAGAGCGTTGTTTTCTCATGTTGTTCATGTTGGTCATGATGCTCATCATGGTGATGACCGCACTGACAGGCTTGGCCTTCGTGTTCATGGTGTTCGTGTACCATTTAAGATCCCCGCCTTTTCAAATAAATCGTCCCAGAATCCAGCCGAAAGCTCGTTTGTAGCGGATACAGGATAACAGTACGCATCCCGGTTATATTTCCGGATACTCTCCTGTACTTTTTCCACAGTCGTTTCACCCACCAAATCAATCTTGTTAACCAACACTGACTTTGTATCCTTTAGCTGCTCTGAGACGAAGTTTTCCATCGCACCAAGCAAACGAAACCACCGTTTGGCATCGACAACAATAATTGTCATTGCCTGCATCCCGAGTTCGGTCTCCACCGCGCTTTTTATTTTGCTCGGAAAAGCAAGCCCAGTTGCCTCAATGATGATCCATTCCGGGCTGTACTCCTTACTAAGATAATCAACTGTATCCGTAAGTTTAGCCGAAGATGTACAGCAGGCGCAGCCGGCAAAAAGATTCTTGACGGTAAAATCCGCATTCTCTAGAAGAAGATTATCAATTCCGGCCGTACCGATTTCATTTTCTATGATTACAACTTTTTTTTCATTCTTATTACCATGTGAAATTTCAATGAGATATCTTGCAAGCTGCATTAGCACACTGGTTTTTCCTGATCCCAAGAATCCGCTTACTATGATTACTTTGATGGCAATTCCCTCCTTTTCGTTTCATCGTGCTTCTGAGCTCTCTCCAGTGCCTTTATATCGCAGAAATTTTGTTTGCTACTCTGGGCCCATTTTAGACTAGAGGTCAGGAAAAGAGCCAACAGAATATAAGCAAAATCCCCTTGAATAAAATTATCCCGAGGATTTTGCAGTCTTTCACTTAAATGATGATTCAAATATTTTTCTATTGAGTGTATTATAACTTATTGACTTCATGCCAAGTTTTCATTAGCATAGGAATTCTTTCGTCACCAGTCATAAAGGCATTTCCTTTTTCATTCATAATTACTGGGAACAGAATGAAATTACCCTTTTTACCATATTGTTCTGCACATCTTTTGGTTTCTTCTATAATCGCCTCTACGGGAGCACCCATATAACTTGCAGGTCCGGATGTATCCCATCCCCCTTCAACAAGTAAGCGACCATGATACTTCGTCAGAATCCCATCCAAGTCATTACAAACCTGCGCAGAATTCCAAATTCTAACACCCATCTCAACATAATCTTCGAGGATATCTTCACATTTTCCACAGGTATGTTGACTGAATATAACACCACGGGAAGTCACAGCCTCAATGATTCTTTTGTGGTGCGGCTTAATGACCTCGCGATAGGTTTTGGGAGACATAAATAATCCACGGGCAGTGGCAAAATCATCAAAGTAGATGATAACATCCGGATTATAAACATCAATATATCGGTTTAAACAAGCTATTTTATAATCTGCCATTGCCTCGAAGAATTCATGACAGGAATCCGGATCTTCAATCAAAGCACATAAGGTATTTTCAAATCCCATAAATGCAGCCATCCGTTCAAAGATACCGCATACATTAAATACCGCAAGTGGCTGCTCTTTTCTTTTTTCGTCAGTATAGTCAGCCAATTCCATTTGTGCCATCTTTTCAATTCCAAGAGAATCAATGTCAGGAAATTTTACATATCTTTTCCAATCAGCAATATCATCAAATAATATTTTCCCTGGTTCCGGTATGACTCCCTCAGCCGTGGCTACCCAGTTTATGCCAAACGGATCCTGCCCGCCCTTCCAAGGTTGATCGGTATTATTGGTTGCCAGCATGCATGCTTTATACATTTCATACAGTATTGGGGAATATTCCGGTTTTTCCCCCTTAAGCATTAATTCAAAATTTTCTCTTTGAGTCAGCGTCATATTGATTTACCTCCTCTTATTTATTAAGATCTCAGCATTTAAGATTTCTTACTATAAGGATTTTACCAATTCAACAGCTTTTACTGAAGCACTACCGGCGTCAGGAGCAAAACCATCGGCTCCGATTTCATTGGCGAATTGCTGCGTGACAGGGGCTCCACCGACGATGATTTTGAATCCGCTCAGTCCGCTGCCTTTAATCGTCTGTACAGCTTCTTTCAGGGACGGCATGGTGGTGGTCAGAAGTCCTGAACAAGCCACTAAGGTAACGTTGCTATTTCCTTTGATTGCTTCAAGCCATTTTGCTAATGATACATCCACACCGAGGTCAACCATGGTGAATCCGGCACTTTCGATCATCATAGAAACGAGGTTTTTACCGATGTCATGCAAGTCACCTGCTACGGTTCCGATAATGCAGGTGCCTAGGGAATTTGAGCTGTCGCCAGCCATCAGCGGTTTCAGAATATCAACACCTTTAGCCATCGCTTTGGCAGCCATCAGCATTTCAGGCACGAAGATTTCGCCTGTGGAGAATTTGTCCCCGACAACCCCCATCGAGTCTACCATTGCCTGCAGAATATCTTTTGCTGCGCTTCCTTCATTGAGGGCTTCCTGTACCAGACCAGGAACAAGTTTTGTTTTTCCTGCCTCTACCATTGCTTTTACTTCTTCAATTTTAGCCATTTTTATAATCCTCCTAAAATTTTTGAATTAAACAACAATTTTGTGATTTAACAGCGTTTACAATTATTTTTTCTGACCAAATCGTCCTTCCCTGAAGGCACCGATGTATTCCATGCAATATTCATCCTGACCTAAGAGAGCTTCCGTTGAGAAGATCATACCGACCAAATCCTGATTCGTCGGGTCAAGGATCCCGCTGTCCATGCCGGCGTTCATTGCCAGAACGCAGAAAGCCTGATTGACCAGCTTTCTGGCCGGCAGGTTAAACGAAATATTGCTGAATCCACCGGTAATGTGAATTGCCGGACACTGTCTTTTAATCTCTCTGATCACGTCAACAATCATGTTAATGCCTTCTTCCGAAGTGCAGAGCATTTCGACCAGCGGATCAATGTGCAGACGGGACGGAGCAATATTAAATTCTTTAGCTCTTTTCATGATGTTTGCAAATACTTCGAGACGTTTCTCTGCTGTCTTGGAAATTCCGCTGTCATCACAAAGAAGCGCAACGCATTCCCATTTAGTATCAGCAATAACCGGGAATACGACATCAATCTTGTCTCCTTCGCCGGATACGGAGTTGATGAGCCCCGGCCGTTTGCAGAATTTAATGGCATCGACGCAAGTCTGAGCATGCGGGCTGTCGATACAAATTGGGGTGTCGCTCACTTCCTGTACCAGGTCGATCAGCCATTTTAAGGTTTCGAGTTCTATTCTGACGTCCGTGGATGCACAGACATCAATGAAATCCGCACCGGCATCAGATTGAATTTTTGCGAGATTTCGGATGAAGCCTGCATCCTTTTCAGCGATTGCTCTCGCTACGGAAGGGATGGCACCGTTAATTTTTTCTCCAATGACGATCATGAATAATCTACCTCCAGTAATACTTTGTTCTTCTGCTGCCGTTTACAGACCCCTCATTCTCAATCTGATGGCTTAATAGGCCAGATAAAATCGGATTGCACCGTGTCGTTTAGCCTGATCTTAAAAATAAAAAATGATGGTAACAATCTAGATGGACTATTACCATCATCATTTCGGACTATTTACTCTTGTTTAGGGGTTACCCCAACATTTGCCGATATTAATTTTGAGCAGAGTCCCCATAAATTATCATAACTTCTGCGTTCCGGTTAACTTGGTGCGTTGACCTGCTTTACACTCCAGGAGCTGCAGCAGATGCAGTTGCGGAAAAGGCCTTGAGAGTGGCATTAACGTCATACTTATAAAGATCCGGCCACTCCAGCCACCATTTATATTTCGTAACCTCTTCAGTACCGTAACCAAACATATCATCAATGGATTTCAGCATTCTTGAAGCGTTCTCGCCTTTACTGCCTATATACAAGCCCGCTCGATGGAACCAAGAATCTTCCTTGGAGTTCCAAGGACATACTTTTATACATCTACCGCAGTTAACACCTTCATCGTTGGCACAGCGGAATACCGTACACTTCTTGGAATCCGTATTCCAACGGAGATAACCATTGTGCGGCACAGGATCATCATCAAAGGTAATCGCTTGGGCAGGACAGTTATCCGCACACTTTTTACACACTCTGCAGAAATCCAACATGCCAAAATCAATCGGTTTATCCGGTATCAAAGGCAAATCTGTCGTAACTGCCGCAGATTTATGGCGGAAACCAATACGGGGATGCGCAGCCGTGTCACCCGTCCTGGTAAGTTCGCCCATACCGCAGGCAATTAGAACTGGTGGTATTATAAGCTCGTAATTCCCAAAATGATGAGCCCTGGCATGATAACCCAGCTGTCTAATATAACTTGCCATGATGACTGCCGCATTGGCAGACGCATGGTAACACCGTTCCGATTGGGCGTTGGATATGCCGTCATACCCTGTTGAAGCCAGCCAGGTCTCTAAATGCATCTCTACAGACATACAAATAACGTAAGGCAGTTTATCTGTGATAGGTGCCTTTCCATATGGCGTGTCCATGGGAACGGCGTGCACAAGATACGCGCCTAAAGGTGGTGCCATGTTGCTTGCGTAATAAGCATAATCGGGCATAATACCGATACCTACTTCGTCTGCTCGAAGATAATATGCGAAATCTTTAATATGCTGGGACATTTGTTCCGGATCCGGAATTTGTAATTTATTTGGATTTGGCTCGCCAGTGAGCATTGAAGGTGCACTTATTGCTCCAATAGCATCTGCAAACGGGAGTACCGTAGGATGTCTAAACACTGTGCTAAGAAATCCGGCCTTTGCTTTATCACCTAAATCTCCTGCTAAAGCCAGAGAAAATCCAGCATCTTTCTCATCGGTTTGAATAACTTTTCCGAGAATCTTGGTTGTCCCCAGCCATTGATCGTTACTTTCTACATAACGGACAGATGCTCCGCCGTAATTTGCTTCAGGACGCAATTTTGACCATTGTCCTTTGGTGGGCTGATAGCTTAAACTGGGAGATGCTGCGTTGGCAATCTTGGATGGCGCTGCAATCGCCCCCATGACACCCATCGCAGCGGCTGCTACCCCGGTTTTCAGAAAACCACGGCGGCTTACTGAAAATTCTTTCTTTGGTTCTTTTTCTTTATTATTTACGGACATTAATTTTCCTCCTCTAAGCCTGTAATGACTCATCCTTTTTCTTTGTACCGATAAATCCTAATACACGGGCTAAGACTACAGCCAGAATCAGCGAAATCCCCCCAAACAGGAATATAGCTGTGCTTGTTGCCTTGACATGTCCTACACTGGCATTAATGTAGACAAAGGAAACACCCATACAAGCGATAACAAAGAAAATTACATATAAGGTCCAAATAATCACGGTTTTCCAAGTCTTATCCTGCTTCGCACGAGGTTTGATAAAAAGGATACCGGCTAAAAAAAGAATTCCTGCCAAAAAAATTAAGAATATACTCATTTTTTCACCTCCCCTCGTTGCTTTTATAAATTTATTGTAATTCGTTACAAATTATAAATCACAGCAAATGCCCTGAGAACCAACAAGATAGTTACTCATGTTGGTAAAGCAACAATACTTTAAATATTGTTGCTTTTTTTTTTAACTAGTAACATATTTGATAAAATCGTTTCCTTTTTGTCGCGCATGACAGAGGATATTTTTATCTGCATTATGGCCGCGACATAGTATTTAATTTTTATTCAATAGGTGTCCGATTAAAAAAAAAGAAAACAATTTTATCAAATATGTTACTCGTATTTTAAAAACTCAACAATATCTTTAATATCGTTGAGTTTGCAACATTTATAACTTTCATGTTGGTGTTCAATGCATTTACAGTGATCTATAATCAAAGAGTGGTCAATCTATACTCATATTTAATCAATTTATATTAATATTTAAAAGAAAAGATAATCATGGATTGATATTTTGTAAAATGTACCCATATGATTGACCAAATCATTTCAAAGAGGAGGCGAAAAAGAAGAGGTTAAAAAATGATGGGTACAATTTAAATTTTTTACATTAATGCCATCGTAAGACATCTTAAAGCATCAAGCACGGTGATTTTCCTGTTTGGAGGAATTTCGGTGGTATTGGCCGCAGTCTGGCGCGCGACTTAGGATTTATCCGTATTAAGAAAGGGTCAATAAAATAATAGAGGCTTAGAGGAGGCAAATGAAATGTCTGAGAATTTAGGTAATAAAGAAAATGGATCTACGAAAGACTTAAATCGCCGCGGTTTTCTGAAAACCGGGGCAGCAGTTGCTGCTGTGGGTGTTATGGGGGCAATGGCAGCACCGTCCCAGATTGCCAACGCAGCTACAGCCAGCCTGAGTGTAACCAGCAAACCTAAAATTACAAGCTTATTTGATATTCTTCCTTATCATAATAATGGCGCAAACGTTATCGATACTGCCAATGTTAAAGCTTTAGTAGAATATGAGCGTTATTGCAGGGACACATATCATTTTGATCAGATGGGAGCTTGCTATGCTGACGATTCGGTGATTGACACAGCATGGTTCCACGGTACCGGAAAGCAGTTTGCCGAGGTATCGAAAAAGTCTGGTAGAGGGGCAAAGCATAAAATCAATTCGATCATCGTTTGGCTGAATGGCAATAAAGCTATTGCCGAAATGCAAGCTCAAATGTTAGGTCCCCGTGGTCAAAAGATTAATGGTATAGAAACGGACGTCGTTTCCTACGCCAGACTTGTTTATCGTGTTCAAAAAATAAATGGACGTTGGTTAATTAAAGGGTTTACACCTATCTATGAGAGAGACGCTTTCATTCCTACTGTCCCAACAGCAAACTTTGTATATGATGAAAATGAATTGAATTCATATAGAGCCAGTTATAAATGTGTATGCTATCAATTAAAAGGAATGGGTATGTCGATGAATCAGGATCTACCGGGCGAAGATAAACCTGAGACCGTAGAAAAGGTGTACCAAGATGTAACTGCATGGCTCTTGAAGTAATCTGAAAAACTGGAAATTAACTTTTTAGTTAGAGGACTGACCCTTCATATTAGGGAACAGTCCTCTATTTTTAGATAATTGAATATTAATGATTACAACATATAGAGACGGTTTATTATTATATCCTATAAAGCGAAATATCTGTTAAGAAATAGCATGATAAGCCTGCCATTCACTTATCACAATCATGATGGCAACCGCCGAAATCAATAGGATAAATAATAAATCCCCTAGACTCAACTTGCTTTTCATTTTTCTACCTCGATGTTATTCAATTCATTTGCAGATCTTGCTTCGATACCTTCTATTCCTTTGATTCCCTGAACCTTCTTCAATTTCACTTTTTCTAGGATCCCTTTTTCTAGAATTACCATTACATATTTCCTGGGACGCAAGATTAGTTCATTAAGTATCAACCCCGGACAGAAAAACTTGCACCAGAACCTGCTTATAAAGAAAGAGGTGAAAAATACGACCGGCAAAATGAGCCACTGAATGCCAAACCCCTGCCGTCCAAACAAAGTAGCGAAAGGCTCATAACCTGCAAAACTGGGTGACTTCGTCAAAAATGCCCCTATGAGTGCGAGGTAGATTAATGCATACCTTATTTTAGCCGCTTTTGCTTCAATCGCTTTATTGCAGCATTTGAATTTACCGCCGCCCACTTTTGCCGTGATTTCTTGTAAAGCGCCAAACGGACAAAGCCAGAAACAATAGACATTCTTTCCTAATATCAAGGTGATAACCGGGATTCCGATTAGGAGGATATACCAAACGAGGTTTTCGCGGATAGACGGGAAATTCCCCATGAAAAGCGCGGCTATATTTGCCAGCGAAACAGGCGTATTGTATTGGAAACCAATAAAGACCAAACTGCCTGTAAGGGCAACCCAGCGTAGTTTTCTTTGTTTGAATATCACACCGACCACCATCAGGATGACCAATGTAATGACTGCGATTTCTTTTGAACCGAATTTAAACGGCTGAGCTTCATCTTTAACATCCAACCCGAATTGTTCCCTGGCTACCGCATGGCTGCCCTGGGAAATAGCCTTGGCAATCCCCCGGGAAGAAAAGGTGGCACCGGAAATACGGTCGATATCTTTGTTAATGGACAATGGGTCCGTTATATCTTTGCCGATGAATTTCTCCAGATATTTCTGGTCTATGATCCTCTGAATAAACGAGGGAGTATCCTTATGCGCCGCAATAACCGTCCCGACAATTTTTCCTTGCAGGTCAATTCCGGTGACCATTTTGATCGGACCGCCATAAGCAACCGCTTGTTCGATTACGACGTAGCCTATTTCTTCTTCCCTGCCGTTTTGCCCTTGAATTCTTCCTTCATAAATAACAGGGGAAGACGCAATCTTTTGAAAAGATTGCGCTTCCGGAAAAACTTTATTCATAAACGGTATGATATCATTATCTGTATGAGTCCAACTAAAACCTAACGTTATGAGGAATATAATTGTTGCTGCGAACACAACGACGTTATTTACTGACTTTTTCATTTCTTGCTCCTGTAAAGGTCTGCCTGACTGTACTTATGCGGCCTCTGCTTTACCAGCCTTCTTTATTAAGTATATCAAAGAATTTAACCGTACCGTCACGATAATTAAGACAAGAAGAATCGCTCCAAAGATTAAAAGTCCCATACCTGCAGCCTGCATCTCACCTTCAGCAATGCTGCTGACAATCCAGGCAATGGTAAAAGCTCCCCAGAGTACGGATATAGACGTTAAAATCCAGCGGGCTACGGACATTTTGCCTGCAGCCTGGAATTTGACATAGACAAACCATATGGATGACGCGATGAGTGCTCCCAGAAGCATCCAGAAGATAATCATATTACCTCTCCTCTTCTCAATAAAATATTTTTATTTATTCCAGAACTTCTTTAATGCATCCGAAACGGTAATCTTCCCGTAGCCGAACAAATCATCAAAGAACCTCAGAACCGGTCTTGCAGGCGTTCTTGTCGCAAATTTTGCCAAATCGTGATGCCATTCCTGTTTTTTGTTATATGGACAGACTTTAATGCAAATCCCGCAGTCACCGCCGACTTCTCCCCATTGTGTTACGCACTTCAATCCATCTGCAGCCCATTTTTTAACTCCCGGATTGGTTGCAGGTAACACTTTATAACTTGGTTCTTTATCATTGGATATTGCCTGTGAAGGACAGGCATCCGCGCATTTCATGCAAGTTTTGCAGAATTCCATCGCTCCGAAGGTAATCGGTTTATCAATCACCAACGGCATATCCACATACATTTTACATAACCGCACTCTCGGTCCAAACTCGGGTGTGATTAGAATACCTATTCTGCTCAGTTCGCCCAGTCCGGCCTGAACAGCCAACGGTACGCTTAAAGCCGTATCGTTTGTGATCAGAGCAATCTTTAGGTATTCTTTTGTTCTCATCTTACGATGATCCTCATTTTTACTCATGTACGCGCTCCTTTCACTACCACATCGTGTCGGCACAACAAAAAAGCTCTTCTATTGTTGACGATTATGAGTCGAAATAGGATACGTATCAGGTATCTGCGGGACAATGCGGAATTATTTCAGCTGATGCTGGGAGAAAATGGCCTGCCTAGACTTTTCGTTATGCTGAACCAGCAGGGTATTGAGTTGTTCACGGACTTGCTGCGCCCCATGATGCCTAAGTTTGAGAAGATGGTGCCACTGGATGTGCTGACTTACCATATATTCTCAGCTCATGCGGGTCTATTAAGATATTATTTGGACAGCAATATGAAATACAGCCCGGAATATATGGCTGAACAGCTGACGTTGCTCTCTTTCTCCGGTCCTATGTCTATGATGAATCTACTGGATCATAAAGCAGCTCCTTAGAATGTCCATAATATGCCTACGGAGATAACCATTGTACGGAAATGGATCGACTTGGACTTTCACTAGTTAAATAATTCGTGCTTAGCTGGGACGCAACTAACAAAAACAACTGACAAAACCTTTGTCAGTTGTTTTTGTTAGTTGTCAGAAAAGCTATTCGGCGGTTTCCAGTATGATATAGTGGGCAGGATCAGCTCTAAAAAAGCTCATAGTATTAAAGCAGCATTGCTGGCTGGTTGGATGCTTGACTAAGAAATAGCATGATAAGCCTGCCATTCACTTATCATAATCATGATGGCGACAGCGGATATCTATGGTTTTTCGTTAGAAAATTCAATTACTGAATTGAAAAAGACGGTTGGGGGTTGACCCAAAACCGTCTTTTTGATGTAATTGAGAGTTTTTAAAATGATGTCCCCCAGCCATTGATCGTTACGTTCTTCAAAACGAACAATAATGTATAGATTTCCATACAACAGGTGTTGGCAGGCACAACATTAATTAAAGGGCAAAATAGAATTTGGTTTTTCAAAATAATCAGGGAGATAGGCATTAGAAATATTTGAAAAGAAAAAACAAAGTATCCTAATTCCAAGCATATTACTCGAAAATCTATACAATTACAAGCATTGTCATCATTACTTTAATAATCCCTTCGGCCATAGGCGCAGGCATATTGTTCTTTTCGATGAGTACCTTTTTTAGTTCTTCAAGACTGTCTGTAAGTTGATAATTTTCCATACTTCCCTCTCCTTTTAATATTTTCCGTTTTCATGAATATATTGACATACTGCCGCTAAATTTTCCGGTTTCGCATCATTTAAGGAGACCAAATTTTTGTCGGTTGAAAAAATATAGTTGCCACCGGGCGCATACAACTGTAAACATTCCTTGGCTTTGTCGAGACACTTTTCTACCGTTCCAAGTCGAAGGAGATCAATAGGCATTCCGCCAACTATGCAAAATTTATTGCCAATGGAATCTTTTATCTTCTTCAAGTCACCATTTTCAAACAGCCCAATGATGTTTCCATCCGGCAGTCCCTGCAGAATATCAAGATAGGGCATCCAATTGTTTTCCATAAAGAAGAAAATCTTATAACCCCGCTTTACGGAAACTTCATCTACAAACTTACTCATAAATGGGAAGTAAAATTTTTCAAAGTCTTTTGGTTTTAGGAAAGTCGGCAGATGTAGTGGCACAAAGATTACTCCCTTATTATCCTCCGGAGTCGTATATGCACCTATGGCCATTTCCATAGACGATATAAACAAGGCCTCACAAGCAGCATAAAATTCTTGTGGTTTCCTTCTGATATCACTGGATACCCCAACAAAATCCCGTAAGTAATCAAGTAACATGTCCGGAGAAAGGATAGCCAAACCTTTGGCCAATACCGGGAGTCCCAATTCGTTTTCAATTCTCCCGTCAACCACGGCATTATAGTGTAAAAACTCCATCATTTCGCCAACGGCTTTTTGAAGACGCCCAAGGTTTCCTTCTATATCATTTTTTAAAACAGGAAACTTCCGCGGAATAATAACATTAACAAGAAAATCAAACGGATTTGCAATCAATTGTTCATATTCATCAGGCATCATAGTTTGCCCATGGCTACCTTTTATAACAAAACCTTTATCGGTCAAGGTATACAAACCTTCTCCAAAGTTACTCAACATCTTTAACGGAAGAACATTTCCATTTTCTAGAATTCCATCCAAATAAAATTCTTCATTTATTTTATTATATACCTGAAATAATATATTCGGGTCTTTAACATACGCATCTTCCACACTAACTCCGGCATGGTAGGGACCGAATGTTTCTATGATTGGAAGAACCGGAACCCTATCAGGAGTACCTCTCTTAAAGGCTGTATTCAATCTTGTCAATTTTTCCTGATACAAAGGGTTAATATTTGTCATGTAATTTTCCTCCTTTTAGTAAATAAAAGCCTTTATTCACGTATAAGAAGCAGTTTTTAACATTTTCTTGCCTTTTAACTTACCCATTTCTGACATATCTTTACGCCTTCAGCTGCATTGGTTGTAAAGGCATCTGCTCCAATTTGTTCACATGCATTGTTTGTCACGGGGTTTCCGCCAATAATAATTTTTACGTTCTCTCTTAGCCCCGCTTCTTTTAAGGCATCAACCGTATTTTTCATAGATTCAAGGGCCAATGTTAAAACACCGCTCATACCCACGATTTCCGGATTAACCTCCTTCACTCTTCTCACAAATTCACTGGCAGGCTGGTCTATCCCCAAGTCCAATACGTTAAACCCAGCCGCTTCGGCCATGCTCCTAAAAATGTTTTTCCCAATATCATGTAAATCCCCCGCAACAGTTCCCAAGACGATTTTCCCCCTATTGCCTTCATTTTCAGCACTTAGAAAAGGTTTTAGGGTTTCAATGGCATTCGCTAAGAGTTCTCCAGCAAAGATCAGATCTCCAACAAAATATTCTCCTTTTTCAAATTGGTCACCAACAATTGACATTCCACTCTGACAAGCGGCTACTACTTGCTTAGCATCGTCTTCAGAAGGATTTGCCTGAATAAAAGTGTTGAGCAATGAAAGTACCTTCTCCTCGTCAAGTTCCCCTAGTGCTGTTGCTATTGCGTCTAAATTCATACTTAAGCCTCCCCGCCAATTTTTTTTACTAGTCCTTATTCAATTTCCAAAGGACTCCGGTTTAGTAAATGATTAATATTATTATAGATAAAATAAATATTTAGATAAAATGAAAATGAACAGATTCCTACTATCCAACAGGTGTTAGATGTACCTCCTTAATTAGGGGATAACATAGAAGGACGTATACGGCCCACCTAAATCAGAAGCGAGCCGTATAATATCATTTTTAGATTAAACTGTACGAATCAGCTTGGCATCTGGATTTTATAAAACTCCGGCCATTCCAGCCACCATTTGTATTTATCAATAACTTCAGTGCCGTAACCAAACATATCATCAATTGATTTAAGCAATTTTGAGGCAGCTTGACCCTGACTTCCGATCCATATTCCTGCTTCATGGAACCAAGAGTCCTCCTTGGAACTCCATGGACATACTTTAATACATCTACCGCAACTAACACCTTCTTCGTTACTGCAACGGAATTCCGTACACTTCTTCGAATCAGTGTTCCAACGCAGATAGCCGTTATATGGCACAGGATCTGGGTCAAGGGTAATCGCTTTAGAAGGACATTCATCCGCGCATTTTTTACAAACCCTGCAAAAGTCCAACATTCCGAAGTCGATCGGTTTGTCCAGAGCCAGTGGTAAATCAGTCGTTATGGCAGCAACTTTTGACCGGAATCCAAACCTAGGGTGAGCGACACAGTCCCCCGTTCTGGTAAGTTCACCCATTCCGGCAGCGATAAGGCAAGGTCCCATAACGGCTTCATAGTTGCCAAAATGTTGGGCTCTAGCGTTATAGCCGAGAATTCGGATGTATTGTGCCATCATTACCGCAATATTTGCAGAAGCATGGTAACAACGTGTGGATTGCGAAACGGCGATTCCATCATAGCCTGTTGACGCCAGATACGTTTCCAAGTGTTGTTCCACTGCCACAACAATAACATTGGGAAGACTGGCAGTAACCGGTCTCTTTGTAATTGTCGCATCCTTTGAAACCATACCTGAAGCAAAAGCCCCCTGGGTAGGCTCCATTGTACTTGCATAATAAGCGTAGGAAGGCATTTTACCGATACCTACTTCGTCAGCTCTCAGATAATAAGCAAGATCTTTAATATGCTGCGACATCTGTTCCGGATCCGGAATGGGGAGTCTTTCCTGTGAAACAGGACCATCGACCATCTCCGGACCACTAATAGCATTAATTGCTATAATATTACTGGTTGCCAGCGGACTCCTTAGACCTGACTGATAATACCCATATTTTGCTTTCTCGCTAAGCAAACCTCTAATAGCTAAGCAGAATCCCCCGTCTTGTTCATCAAATTTTTGAACTTTTCCTGTAATCTTCGATGTCCCCAGCCATTGATCATTATGTTCTGCAGAACGAACAGAGGCTCCTCCATAATTTGCTTCGGGACGTAATTTGGACCATTTCCCTTTGGCAGGCTGATAGCTTAAGCTTGTCGACGCAGCGTTGGCCATCTTGGATGGCGCAGCAATCGCTCCCATGACACCCGCCGCAGCTGCAGCCACGCCGGTTTTCAGAAAACCGCGCCGGCTTACTGAAAATTGTTGTTTGGATGCTTTTTCTTTATTCTGAGAAATCTCCGACATTTACTTTCCTCCTCTAAGCCTGTAATGGCTCGGTCTTTTTCTTAGCGCCGATAAAACCTAAGACTCGGGCTAAGACGATAGCCAAAATAAGTGCAATCCCCCCAAACAGGAAGATCGCCGTGCTCGATGCCTTGACGTGTCCTACGCTTGCGTTGATGTAAACAAAGGAAACCCCTATACAAGCAGTAACAAATAAAATAACATATAAAGCCCATATCGATACGGTTTTCCAAGTCTTATCCTGCTTCGCACGAGGTTTAATAAAAAGAACACCAGCTAAAAATAATATACCCGCCAAAAATATTAGTATTGTACTCATTTGTTTCCTCACCTCCTTAATTATCTTTTTTAATACCAATCTGTAATTACTGTATAAAAAATAAACAAGAATGTATAGATTTCTAGCCAACAGGTGTTGGCTAGATAACATTATTTCAATTTAATGACAAAATAAAATTTATTTTTAAATAATTTAGCTGGTATCCGACAAAGAAATAGTGTAGACTAAATATAGTTCAGTGATAATCAGGGAAATACTTTTTGAAAATCCACGATATAGGAGTTTGATTTTTATGAAAGAGTGTGGATCCATTTCACATATTGTCAAATTTCGTGATATTCCTGAAAAATTATTGGACGTAGGGGAAGAATTATTCTTTGCTAAAAATAAAGTAGTCTTTTCTCAGGGGGATGTTCCAGACAGATTTTATTATATTAAAGATGGCCGGATCAAAAGTTATAAATACTCTCCAAGGGGTAATGAACAGATAATTTCCCTTCTTGAAAAGGGTAGTATATTCTTAGAATCTGGTGTACTTTTCGATATTCCGATTGACAGTTATTTTGAGACTATGGAGGACTCGCATTTAATTTTCTTTAGAAGAAAAGACCTTTTAGATTTACTGGCAACAGACATAGATGTAACACTATATGTAATGCAATCGGTTTCCCGTAAATTTCATTTTTATGAGTATCTTTTCGACGAACTACAATTTTTTGATACAGAGTGGAGAATATGCAACCTGTTATTAACATTTGCAGATAATTTTGGGATAGAGGTGGAGAATAAAATAAAGCTGAATATTAAAATTAGTCAGCAGTTTATTAGTAATATTCTTGGTGTCAATCGAGGTACGACAATCAAGATAATCAATAAATTAAAAGAACTGAATTTGATCGAGCAAACGAACGGCTATTACCTTATTAAAGACTTGCAGCGGTTAAAAAATCATCAAGCCGAGATATGTGTTCATAAGGCATAGCTGATGTATTATGTTAAATCATCTAACCAAAACATTTAGGAATTTATTGCATAACCGTTATCTCGGTCACCAATAAAAAAATGACCAAGGCTAAAAAGCCAAGGTCACGATGATTTTTGCAGTTCATTTAGCGTGAAGAGAACACACAACTCATGGGCTTCACATTAATAAAGTTGTATCAAGTACAATTTTTAGTCATTAGGTTAATAAACAGCATGATAAGCCTGAATTTCACTAATCACAACCATAACGGCGACCGCCGATATCAATACAATAAATAATAAATCCCCCATGCTTAATTTGCTTTTCATTCTTTGACCTCGATCTTATTCAATTCATTTGTAGATCTTGCTTTGGTTCCTTTGGTTCCTTTGGTTCCCGGAACTTTTTTCAGTGTCCCTTTTTCTAGAATCCCTTTTTCTAAAATCCTCATGATATATTTCCTGGGACGCAAAATTAGTTCATTGAGTATCAAGCCCGGACAGAAGAACCTGCACCAGAACCTGCTGATAAAGAAAGAACTAAAAATCACGACCGGCAAAATAAGCCACTGGATACCGAATCCCTGCAGGCCAAACAAAGTGGCGAATGGTTCGTAACCGGCAAAACTCGGTGACTTCGTCAGGAACGCACCTATGAGTGCCAAGTAGATGAGTATATACCTTATTTTAGCTACTTTTGCTTCGATCGCTTTATTGCAGCATTTGAATTTACCGCCGCCTACTTTTGCGGTTATTTCCTGCAAGGCGCCAAACGGGCAAAGCCAGAAACAGTAAACATTCTTTCCTATTATAAAGGTGATCACCGGGATTCCGATTAAGAGGATATACCAAACGAGGTTTTCACGGATCGGTGGGAAATTCCCCATTAATAATGCAGCAATGTTGGCAAGGGAAATCGATGTATTGTATTGGAAGCCAATGAAGACTAAACTGCCTATCAGGGCAACCCAGCGCAGTTTTCTCTGTTTGAAGGCGACGCCTATCACCGCCAGGATGATCAAAGCGATGACGGCTATTTCCTTGGACCCGAACTTAAACGGTTCAACCTCATCCTTCACATTGAGCCCGAACTCGCTCCTGGCTACGGCATGGCTGCCCTGGGAAACTGCTTTGGCAATCCCCCGGGAAGAAAAGGTGGCGCCCGATATACGGTCAATATCCTTGTTAATGGACAAGGGATCCGTGATGTCTTTGCCGATGAATTTCTCCAGATATTTCTGGTCGATGACTTTATCGATAAAGGATGGCGTATCCTTATGGGCGGCGATAACTGTCCCTGTGATTTTCCCGTTAAGGTCAATTCCGGTGACCATTTTAATTGGCCCGCCATAAGCAACCGCTTGCTCGATTACGACGTAACCCGTTTTTTCTTCTTTACCGTTTTGATCTTTCGTTATCCCTTCGTATATAACAGGGGAAGACGCAATCTTTTGAAAAGATTGCGCTTCCGGAAAAACTTGATTCATAAACGGTATGATATCGTTATCTGTATAAGTCCAACTAAAACCTAACGTTAGGAAGAATATAACGGTTGCTGCAAACACAATGATTTTATTTACTGAGTTTTTCATTTTCTGCTCCTGTTACCCTGATGTTATGCTGCTTCTACCTTATTAGCTTTCTTCTTGGAGGGTATCAGGGAATTTAACCGTATCGTTACGATAACTAAGACAAGAAGAATTGCTCCGAAGATTAACAGTCCCATACCGGCAGCCTGCATCTCACCTTCGGCAATGCTGCTGACGATCCAAGCCAAGGTAAAAGCTCCCCACAGTACGGATATGGAAGTCAAAACCCAGCGGGTTACGGACATTTTGCCTGCAGCCTGAAATTTGATATAAACAAACCATATGGATGATGCCATGAGTGCACCTAAGATTAACCAAAAGATAATCATATTACCTCTCCCCTTTTCTTATTTATTCCAGAACTTCTTTAATGCATCTTCGACACTTATTTTCCCATAGCCGAACAAATCATCAAAGAATCTCAGGACTGGTCTAGCCGGTGTCCTTGTTCCCAATTTCACGAAATCATGGTGCCATTCTTGCTTTTTGTTATATGGGCAAACTTTAATACAAATCCCGCAGTCACCACCGACTGCTCCCCACTGTGTTATGC
The DNA here is from genome assembly GCF_001707455.1 of Dehalobacter sp. TeCB1. Taxonomy (NCBI): domain Bacteria; kingdom Bacillati; phylum Bacillota; class Clostridia; order Eubacteriales; family Desulfitobacteriaceae; genus Dehalobacter; species Dehalobacter sp. TeCB1. The sequence continues at coordinate 25,475 of NZ_MCHF01000038.1, forward strand.
ACTTTAACCCATCTTGAGCCCATTTTTTGACTCCTGGATTCGTTGCGGTAGATACTTTAAAACTTGGTTCTTTATCATGGGATAACGCTTGGGAAGGACAGGCATCCGCACATTTCATGCAGGTTTTGCAGAATTCCATCACTCCGAAGCTAACCGGTTTATCAATTGCTAAAGGCATATCCACGTACGTTTTACATATCCGCACTCTTGGTCCAAATTCCGGAGTGACCAGAATACCGATTCTACTGATCTCCCCTAGTCCGGCCTGAATAGCCAACGGGACACTTAAAGCCGTATCGTTGGAACAAGGCAGGCATTTGTAACCTAATTTCCTAATAAATGTAGCCAACTTATGAGAGGTAACACCCATATTGGAGTAGATATCGGCAGAAGCGGCCGTTTGGGGCAAAGCCGGGGCAGTCTGATAACCGTCATAATCCATTTCAAAAGCCATTACAATAACATGTGTCGGCATAAACGGAAGCTCATTAGGAACAGGCATATCTGTTTTTGCATCGAAAACTTCGGAATAGACCCACCGTTCATCATAGGGGGCAATCCCTACTTTACTTGCTCCCCAATAGGTTGCAGCTTTTTTGATAATAGCGCTTGCAGCTTCTGGGCTTTCAAATTGATACACGTTAGGATTTACTTTACCTTCCCAAGAAAAGAGCCCTTGCGATTTATAGCCTAAGGTAGCCTTATACTGATTGATATCATTTTCAATCGACCAGCAGGCGTCATCAAAAGCGAATTCAAGCGGTCCCCAGCCCTCTCCTCCATCTTGAGGTATTACCCCCATTCTTTTTCCGAAATATTGTTTACCTCCAGGAGAAGTAAGAACCGGAGCTAAGGAAGTTTTACTGTACCGTTTGTAATCACTGGAGATCTCCACCGGCATGGTATCGTGCTCTACAGTCTCCGCATTTGCGACATTTCCGCCCATTAATTCAGAACCAAACAATGCGGCACCAGCTGCGCCAACCCCCACTCCTAATGAGGTCTTCAAAAAACCGCGTCTGCTAAATTCTTTGGAAAAGGTTTTTTTGTGTTGAATTCTTTTCTCTTTGTCATCTTCTGGAATCATACCTTATCTCCTCCTTAAAATATTTGACTCTACAAATATCATAGATAAAATAAAAAATTATGAATAGATCTATATCTGACAGGTGTTCACTATAGAACATTAATTAATTTTAAGGACAAAATAGAATCTGTTGTTTCAATATGAATAGGGAAAATCGAGCGTAACAAAAATAACAATTAAGCTGGTCTCTGACAAAAAAACAGTGTACACTAAATATCGTCAAGATGATATTAAAGGAAACAACGAAATTATGATATCTTTGAGATGGTCTGAATAGGCCAGATGAATTTCAGGGAAATCTATCGAAAGGGAGTTTGATTTTTATGGAAGAAATCAGAAAAGATAGTTTCACACAAGTTCTCAAATTTGATAATATCTCTGAAAAATTATTGTTTGATAATATCTCTGAAAAATTATTGGATGTAGGAGAAGAATTTTTCTTTGCCAAAAATAAGATACTCGTTTCTCCCGGAGATGTCCCCGATGGATTTTATTATCTAAAAGATGGACGGGTCAAAGCTTGTACATACTCTCCAAAGGGTAATGAAAATATACTAGGCCTTATCGAAAAGGGATGTATCTTTTTGGAATCTAACACACTTTTCAGTATTCCTAGTGATTGTTACTTTAAGACAATAGAGCCTTCGAATTTACTTTTTTTTAAAAAAGAAGACCTTTTGAATTTATTAAAAACTGACTTTGACGTAACGCTATTAATATTACAATCGATTACCTGCAAATTTTTAGCAAATTTGCATAGTGTAAATGAGCTACTAGTTTATGACTCAGAATGGAGAATATGTCACCTATTATTAACATTTGCCGATAACTTTGGAATAGAAATAGAAAATAAGATAAAGCTGAATATCAAAATTAGCCAGCAGTTTATTAGTGACATGCTGGGCGTCACTAGAGGTACGACGATAAAGATGATCAATAAATTAAAAGAACTGAATTTGATCGAGCAAACCAACGGCTATTACTTTATTAAAGACTTGCAGCGGTTAAAAAATCATCAAGCCGAAATATGCCTTCATAAAGGCATATGATAGCTGATGTATTACGCAAATCATCTAACCAAACATTTAAAAATATTGCATAACCGTTATCTCGGTCACCAATAAAAAAATGACCAAGGCTAAAAAGCCAAGGTCACGATGATTTTTGCAGTTTATTATCAAGTACAAATTTTAGTCGCTAGGTTAATAAACAACCTGATACGCGTGCCATTCACTTATTACAATCATAACAGTGACAGCGGCTATCAAGATAATAAATCCTAAATCCCCCATACTTAATTTGCTTTTCATTGTTTAACCTCGATGTTATTCAGTTCATTTACAAACCTTATACAAATCTTACTTGGATTCCTTTAATTGCTCGATTCCTTTGGTTCCTTTTCCCAGAATCCCCATGATATATCTTCTGGGACGTAAGATGATCTCATTGAGTATCAACCCCGGACAGAAAAACCTGCACCAGAATCTGCTGATAAAGAAAGAAGTAAAAATCACGACCGGCAAAATAAGCCACTGGATACCGAATCCCTGCCGTCCAAATAAAGTAGCAAATGGTTCATAACCGGCAAAACTCGGTGTCTTTGTCAGAAATGCCCCTATGAGTGCCAGGTAGATGAGTATATATCTTATTTTAGCCGCTTTTGCTTCGATCGTTTTATTGCAGCATTTGAATTTACCCCCGCCTACTTTTGCGGTTATTTCCTGCAAGGCGCCAAACGGGCAAAGCCAGAAACAGTAAACATTCTTTCCTAATATCAAGGTGATCACCGGGATTCCGATTAAGAGGATATACCAAACGAGGTTTTCACGGATTGGTGGGAAATTCCCCATTAATAATGCAGCAATGTTGGCAAGGGAAATCGATGTATTGTATTGAAAGCCAATGAAGACCAAGCTGCCTATCAGGGCAATCCAGCGCAGTTTTCTCTGTTTGAAGGCGACGCCAATCACCGCCAGGATGATCAAAGCGATAACGGCTATTTCCTTTGCCCCGAACTTAAACGGCACTACTTCATCCTTCACATCCAGCCCGAACTCGCCCCTGGCTATGGCATGGCTTCCCTGGGAAACCGCTTTGGCAATTCCCCGGGAAGAAAATGTGGCACCGGAAATACGGTCAATATCCTTGTCAATGGACAAGGGGTCCGTGATGTCTTTTCCAATGAATTTCTCCAGGTATTTCTGTTCGATGACCTTATCGATAAAGGATGGCGTATCCTTATGGGCGGCAATAACCGTCCCTACAATTTTTCCTTTAAGGTCGATTCCGGTGACCATTTTAATCGGCCCGCCATAAGCAACCGCTTGCTCGATTACGACGTAACCTATTTTTTCTTCCTCACCGTTTTTCCCTTGGATTCTTCCTTCATAAATAACAGGGGAAGACGCAATCTTTTGAAAAGATTGCGCTTCCGGAAAAACTTGATTCATAAACGGTATGGTATCGTTATCAGTATGAGTCCAACTGAAACCCAACGTTAGGAGAAATACAACTGTTGCTGCAAATACAATCATTTTATTTGCTGTGTTTTTCATTTCTTGCTCCTGATAAAGGTCCTTATTGTTGTTACGCGGCCTCTACTTTATTGGCTTTCTTTTTTGAAGGTATCAAAGAATTCAACCGTGCCGTAACGATTACTAGGACAAGAAAAATCGCTCCGAAGATTAACAGTCCCATGCCAGCAGCCTGCATCTCACCTTCGCCGATGCTGCTGACGATCCAAGCCAGGGTAAATGCTCCCCACAGTATGGATATGGACGTTAAAATCCAGCGGACAACGGACATTTTGCCTGCGGCCTGGAATTTGATATAAACAAACCAAAATGATGACGCTATTAATGCTCCCAGGAACATCCAAAATATTATCATTTTATCTCTCCTCTTCTCATTAATACATTCTTATTTATTTCTTCCAGAAATCCTTTACGGCCTCACCAACCGTTGCTTTTCCGTATCCAAACAGATCATCAAAGTACCTCAGAATCGGTCTTGCAGGCGTCTTTGTAGCAAATTTTGCCAAGTCATGATGCCATTCGCTCGGTTTGTTGTACGGACACACTTTAATACAGATTCCGCAGTCAGTACCAGCGTCAGCCCACTGTGCCAAACATTTCTCAGCATTGGCAGCCCATTTTTTGACACCGCCACTTGTCGAGATCGTTGCAGCTTGAAAACTCGGCTCTTTATCATGGGATATTGCTTGTGAAGGACAGGCATCTGCGCATTTCTTGCAGGTCATGCAAAATTCCTTAACCCCGAAAGTAATCGGTTTATCCACAGCCAACGGGAGATCTGTAAATATTTTGCAGAACCGCTGTCTCGGTCCAAATTCCGGAGTGATAGCAATCCCTATTCTGCTGAGTTCTCCCAGCCCGGCATGAATCGCCAAAGGAACACTTAAGGCGGTGTCATTGCCGCAGGGTACGGTTTGGTAACCTAGAGCTCTAACAAAGTGAGAAACCTTACTTACTACAACACCCATACTGGAATAAATATTTCCGGCAGAAGCAAGTTCAAGAGATGTCGGAGCGGCTTGAAAACCATCGTAACTCATTTGAAGAGCCATAACAATAACACTTTTAGGTTCAAACGGGAGTACGTTAGGAACGCTATCGTTCTTTTCGATATTGAATACACGCGAAAGTACCCAACGCTCGTCATAAGGGGCAATTCCCACCAGATCCGCACCATAGAATTTTGCAGCCCTTTTAACAGCTTTACTTGCAGCTTCAGGGGTATCAAAAGTGTATTTCTCAGGGTTTACTACGCCGCTAATTTGCGGTTCCTTCCACTCATATAGTCCCTTACTAGCAAAACCTGGAGCATGATAACCGTTGAGACCATCCTCAATCGCGAAGGCGCCGGTTTTCATAGCTTCTTCAAGTCTTCCGTAACCATCTGCTACCTTATTTGGTATCCAGCCCATGTGTTTTCCGAAATATGTGTCAAAATTAGGTTTAACTACCGGATCTCCCGACAATGCACGCATAATTACATTGTTTTTTTGATCATACCGTTTGTAATCTGCGGAAATTTCCACCGGATACGAATCATGCTGTACAACCTCTGCAGCATTGGCTATGCTACCATCGTAACCTACCAGAGCTGCGCCTGCTGCCCCAACCCCCATTCCGACTGAGGTTTTTAAGAAACCCCGTCTACTAAATTTTTTGGAAATAGCCTTTTCTTGTTCTGTGCTTTCAGTTTTTTCTTTACCCAAATCCATAGTACAACTCCTCCCTAAAAATATTTTCTATTAATAAGTTATCATTTCTCAAAATTAATAGTAGAAGTCCACACTACAAATGTAGTCTAGACTACATTTTTATTTATTTTAATAAAAGTATAATTAGTATGTGATAATATTAATGCAGAAAGGAGAGATACTATAATCAATATTAGGGAGTTTGATTTTTATGAAACATACATCCGTTGAAGAATTCTCAAGAATTTACAGGCTGGATAATTTTTCCAAAACATTGATTGAAAACGGCAAGGAATTATTCTTTAAAAAAAACACAGTTATTGCGTCTCCTGGGGATATCATGGAAGGATTTTACTTTGTCAAGGAAGGCAGAGTAATTGCTTCGGAATTCTCGCCCAAAGGAAATGAACGAATCATATGCATTCTTGAGAAGAGCAGCATTTTTTTGGAGTCCAATGTCCTTTTTGATGTTCCGGTCTTTTGTTACTTTGAAGCGAGTGAGGATACCACTCTCGTCTTTTTGAAGAAAGAAGAACTATTGAATCTATTGTCAACAGACTTAAATGTAACCCTTTTTCTCTTGCAATCCCTTACAAAGAAATTTTATTCCAATATGAACCATGTTGATGAATTGCTCTATCATGATACGGAATGGGGGATGTGCAACCTTTTTTTAACATTTGCCGAGAATTTCGGGGTAGAAGAAGACACAAAAATCAAATTAAATATTAAAATCAGCCAACAGTTTATCAGCAATCTTCTTGGTATAAATCGAATAACGACATTAAGGATTATCAAGAAATTAAAGGAATTAATGTTAATCGAACAGACGAACGGGTATTACTATATCAAAGACATCCAGAAGTTAAGAGACTATCAAACGATGTTACAATCCCAACTCTAAATCTGATATACTTCAAGATAACTTGCCCCAGGACTTCAAGTCCCCAAATACACCGGATAAATATTTTTTATATTAATCTTGACTAATTTTTTATTTATTCCATTATTACCATTGCTTAAAGTACCTTTTCGATAAAGGCACTACTAAAAAAAGAACGCCTAAAATGGAGGCCACTGAAAAAGTGGTACCTGAACCTCAAAAGCAAAAGAGCTGGAATTACGAAGAAAGAAGTAATTCCAGCTCTTTTTTGATACAATTAAATAGAGAAAAAACTTCAGCGCAGGTAATCATAT
>NZ_MCHF01000039.1:0-2683 GCF_001707455.1 Dehalobacter sp. TeCB1
CTAAAGAAACAAGTAATTTGCGTTCTATAAGGTTATCCCGCAATCTAGAGAAAAGTGAAGCTGGAGTAAATACCCTATCTTCTTGTACGTGTTTCTGCATAGATTGCGTATCTTTTTGATTGAGACCAGCTTTTAGACCAAGATTGAGAAAAGCAAATACATTCTTTGTACCCACTTCCCCAGATATTTCGCTATTGCTACCTTTCTCATCAGACTCGGCCTTCTTGATAGTTTGCAATTGAGAAAATCCACCTTCAACGATGGCTAGAAGGTCAAAAACTATTCTCTGATTAAGATAAATAGGTATTGCTAAACGTCTTCCTTCCAATTTAACTCCTCCTTATACTACACCGAAAGGCACAAAGGCACTATATCAGATATCGTTCAGCCATTCACGAAGCGTCATATTACATATATCAATTCCATGTTTCGGGAATGGCGTGTTAAATGAAGTTGGTCGCCCCCATATCCAGGGGGTGACAGGATGTCGACCCCGTAAATTCCCCAAAAAGTTCTCATCTTACATTTTATGATTGTGCCATTTCCAATAACTTCTTTGTTGTATTTGCATTTCGAATTGTAATACTTTGATATGCTTTTGTTCCGACTATCTTTGACCACCGGGTTCTAGAAAATGTTTTTAATGGAGCTGACCAAAATATAATCTCTTTATAAGCATAAAGTTGTTCATACTCCGGCTTCATTTTTCCTGCATCCGCAATAATTTCTTCCGCTGTGGCAGGTTGGATTACAAATATGGCATTATGTTTCGAGTTTTGATCATATCCCCACCAATCAGGTACATTCTCTAATGCCTCTTTCAATGTATTAACATCAATCAATGCTATGCCAATAGGAAAGTCAAATTTCTTCTTCAGAATATCATTGCAATAACTTGATAGATCTATGATACTTTGTTCTTCACTGTCAAAGATGACATTACCACTATTAATATAGGTCCGCGTATTTAGAAAACCTGCATTCTCGAAACAGTTTTTCAAATCATGCATAGAAACTTTGTTTTTTCCGCCAACATTTATTCCTCGGAGCAGTGCAATATATTTCATAAAAAAAGACTCCTCTATAATCTTTTGCAACAATATTAAGCTTGTTCTATTAACCCGCGCCAGGACGGCCCGGCCTTGCGACCAATTTCATTCAACGTCCCGGCAGTTCCCGAAGCGTCATACTACATTCATATATTCTAAGTTTTGGGAACTGCCTGTTAGGCGATGGACCATGCCCCTCGAAGCCAAGCCGCCACGGATGGCGGCCATGCAAAAATATTTCGCTAACCTTAATATAACCGAATCTGCCCTTTGTAAAGCCAATCAGGAACAGAGTATCCTTGAACTTTTGGATGGTTAGCAAGAATTAATCTAATTGTCCTAACGGCTGTATAAGACTCTTCAATAAGTTCATTTTGCATAATATGGTAGCGTTTATCAAAATTATCTTTTTCTACAGCATGAGCTGGTTTCTGTCTCTCTTTCCTTACTTTTCTTAGAGTTGAGAAAAGTTGTTTAGTTGGTTCAGGGTCTCTTGGTCTAAAATTATTAGTAATCCATTCCTCAAGCAAAGAAATAGTTCCCCGCTGCCGGGTTTCAATTTTTCCATCTTTTCTTTTTATCTCTTCTGTCAAGAGTATGTCATTCTTGAAAAAATCCTTGTTAATATTATCTGACATCATTTTGTCAAGAACATGTACAAAATTATTATAGTTATTTAATGTAGGCCTAAGAAAAACGCCAAAATCTTTGGGTCGATTTCTTTTAAAATCTTCCTTAAACAAACTTGGCTTACCAATTAATTCACACATTTTATTAATCACATATAATTCTTCAATAAATGCGATAAATATCGATACATTATCAGCCCAATGTCCAAGGGTATTTTTTAGATAGTCTATATTTTGGTAACAATCCTCTTTTGTCTCGAATAATTTCCAGTATTTTTGTTGATCTGGTGTTAAATCATTAAGATATCTAAGATAAACAATAACAAACCTCTCATGTTGATTATTATAAGCTAGGCCAAAAGTGTCCAAAAAGAATCCTTCGCCAAGTTCTTTATCATATTCATCCATACTATGTATACTTCCAGAATAATCATCATTCTGAACAACGTACCTAGGGTCGTTCAAATACTTTTCTAAAATAGTTAAATCAAAATATACTGGTTCGAATTGCGGCTCCCCTAAAAATAATCTTCTTGAATATGGCTTCCCTCTATATTTGCTTGCTTTTTTGAATTCCTTCAAACATTTAGCCGTTGGGTATGCACATATACCATCAAGTGATTCAGACATCAATTTCTTTATCTGTTCTTGTGGTTCAAGGTCTGGAAAGGCTTTTATATGAGGATTTAAAAATACGGTCGAAAATGTTAGTGTTACTAATCCGTCCAGAATCAATGAGCTAAGTTGATTTAATATCTCTGAAGTATCACTTGTTCTCAATATTTGTGACACCGGTATGCCATTATAATCCAAAGAATCAATATAAAAATCTACAATAGACCTTAGGGTACCTTCATATAACAATTTCTCTCAACCTCTCTCGCACCAAAATAGCACCATAGCTAATCCTGAACATTCCGCCCATGGAGGGGGCGGTCTTTGCATGGTCTTTCGCCTAACTACGGTATTCCCGAACTAAGTTCGTATATACCTCTTTTTTGATGG
>NZ_MCHF01000040.1:0-31963 GCF_001707455.1 Dehalobacter sp. TeCB1
GGAAATAGTGTAATTTGTTCGCGGTTTATTCCGTTTTTATATGGCATAATTATTCCCCTTATGATTCGGTTTCCTTACTTAATTATACCATATTTATCCATTATTCTCTACGTTTTTACACAGCCTGTGGGCATCACCCTCTAGCCCCCATCCTTTTACGATCAATGCTTCCTGTACATCCGACTTAACCGTACCTCTTTCCGGACTGATATGAATTGACAATACTTTTCCCATGACTCTTCCTCCATGTAAATTTCTATATTTGACTTTTAGCCATTTCAAATATATGTTTAATTTCTTTTTCACTTAAAGCTTTTTGTGTAATATAAGCAATTAAAGCAATTCCCGGAATATCGATAATAAACCTTGTCAGCATAAATTTCCAACCCATCGCTGATGTCTCAAAAAGCAGCATAGGTATTTTGGTTGTTGACCATGCCCCTATAAAGATAAGCACGTTGGAAAGTTTGCTTCCCTTTTTCAGAAGAACCCCAGCAATAGGAAACGCTGCATATAAAGGACCCGCTGCCGCCGAACCCAGAAAAAAAGCTAAGGTTACACCGATCATCCCAGATTTTTCTCCCATAAGTTTGATCATTGTTTCTCTTTGGACCCAAACATCCAGAAGTCCAAGAAGAATAAAAATCGGAGGTATAACAGAAAGCATCTCAAGAGTGTTGCTCCAAGTCATGCTTAAAGAAGTTTTTCCTATTGAAGGGTAAATAATAACAAGGCCTAAGTTTATGACTGCCAGGATAATAAAAAATTTATAACGGTTCAATAGTTTCTTCACCCTAGCACCACCCCTATCACGATTGCTATCACGAAGGAAAACATAAACGCTAAAGAATTTCTTAATATCGCAGCTTTTTTTCCAAAATATTTTATTTCCAGAGGTAACGTCACAATCCCTACCATCATCAATGCAGAAATGAATACGGCAATTTGCATAAAGCCTGCACCGCTTTTTAGAAGTGCCGCAGCTAAGGGAAATGCAACAAAACCCGGTATTAATGTAACAGAACCAACAATAGCTGCAATAACCATTCCAATCCAACCGGATTGTTGACCGATTAGTCTGGAGATCGTATTAGGACTAAGTACCGCCAGCATGATGCCAATAATAATAAGAATTGATAAAAACTGCGGCAGTATGTTTTCGAAGGACTTCCAGGCTTTCATCAGGGCCATCTTGGTCTTTTTTTTATCTTTGAGAAACGAAAGCAGGAGAAGTACTGCCGCCAGAACATAAAGAATAATTGTAAACATGCTTAACCACCCTTTACATTATGAATTGTAGGTAGAAAATATATCTTCATTCAGGGTGGAATTAGGCCTGAATGAAAGGGCTTTTTTCAATCCGGCTATACCGAAATTACTCCAAATGTTATTAATGCATCTATTTGCACTCTAAATTAACGTAAGTACTGCTTTAAGAGCCCGCCAAACAGGCAGGCTCCAATAAATAATATCAATTTGTTTTTAGGTTTAAAAGTTGCATGAGTCATATGTTAATATCGCTGTTATCGTTAAATTTCCTGACCGATATTCGGACCAGGTGAGCAATTAAAAACAAAATTAATGTCCGTCGCACTCGTCATGGTGCTGGTGTTCATGACAAACAGACTCAGTCGATTTCAGATTTCCCTGCAAATACTGCTCTACGGCAGCTTGTGCATCTCCTGAGGCACCGGTTATGACCTCAATAGCTTTTTCATTGAATATTTCAATTGCTCCGCCTCCTATGCCGCCTGAAATAATCACCTTAACTCCCATATCGTTTAAAAAGTTCGGCAAAAATCCAGGACGGTGTCCGGGGTTCGGTATAGTTTCACTATTCATAATCTGTTGATTTTCCGTCTCAAAAATCACGAAACCCTCACAGTGTCCAAAATGTTTGGCAACCTCTTTTCCTTCAATCGCTACGGCAATTTTCATATTGGTATTTCTCCTTTTTTTATCCTCCAAAATCGTATTGTCTTTATTCTCCTCTAAGTTTTCCAGAATGTCCGCTGCTCCGTCAAGCCAATTCCCGTCATAAAACTCGATCATCCCTTTATCGCAGGCTGCCGCTATCTTCGGATCAATAGGAAGCTTGACAAGAACTTTTAATTGATGCTGTTCAGCAATTTTCTCAATGGTGCTTTCCCCAAATATTTTATATACTTTGTCACATTCCGGACACTTAAAATAAGACATGTTTTCTACCAGCCCCAAAATAGGAATATTCATTGATTTGGCCATTTTAACCGCTTTGGAAACAATCATAGAAACCAACTCCTGAGGCGAAGCCACGATAATAATGCCATCCAGCTTGATAGATTGGAATACCGTCAGCGGCACATCGCCCGTACCAGGGGGCATATCGATAAACATGAAATCCACATCCCCCCAAATCACTTCCGACCAGAACTGTTTAATTACGCCGGAAAGTATCGGACCCCGCCAAATAACCGGATCTGTCTCATTTTCCAGCAGCAGATTGATCGATATAAGCTGGATGCCAGTTTTGCTCTTGGGGGGAAACAGGCCAAGTTCGCTGGCATCAGGTTTCTGCGTAATGCCAAAGGCCTTAGGAATGGATGGGCCTGTTATGTCTGCATCAAGTATGGCGGCCTTATAACCCCTTCTATTCATGGTTACAGCCAGCATGGAAGTTACCAGCGATTTACCGACGCCACCTTTGCCGCTGACAATACCAATCACTTTTTTGATATTGCTCAGTTCATGCGGTTTGGCGGTAAAGTCTGTTTGCTCTTTTCTGTCGGCGCATTCATCGCTGCAAGTATTACAATTTTGATTGCAATTTTCGCTCATTTTACGTTCTCTCCTTATACTTAAGTTATCAATTTAATTTCGGTTGATCGTTATCCTGATTTACCTTCGAAACTGATCATTCAGCTATTCATTAGCTTTAACGTTTTATAAAAAACATTGGTTGCCGCCCATCCTGCGGGACAATCAATATCTACAATAACTTCTCCCTTGTTTATAGCTTTTATTGCTGCAGTGTCAAAAGGAATTTTGCCTACGATAGACAGATCCCGCTCCTGGCAAAATGCCTCTATTTTCTGGGCGAGCTCTTTGTTGGTATCATACTTGTTAATGCAAACTCCGATTTTTATTCTAAACTTTTCTGCTGTTGCAATGATTCTCTTCATATCGCTAATCCCTGACAGAGATGGTTCGGCAACGATCAGGACCATGTCCGCTCCGTTAAGCGAAGCGATCACCGGACAACCGATTCCCGGCGAACCGTCGATAATGACCAGATCAGCATCCGCTGCTTCCTGCTTCAACTGCTTTTTAACCTCGCTCACCAGCTTGCCGGAAGTACCGCTGCCCATTTTAAGCCTGGCGGTAGAGAAAACCCCATTATCTTTATAAAGCATCAACTCTCCGGCTACAGCCGGTTGAAGGAAAACCGCCCCTATCGGACAAACTGCATCACACACGCCGCAGCCTTCACAGGCATAGGAATCAACCTCATACTTACCGTTGCTTTCGTTTATGGCCTCAAAGCGGCAGTTTTGCCTGCATATGCTGCAACTATCACATAATTCTGTATCAATAACCGCTTTTTCCATACCATAATAATCCGTTTGCCTGGCCTTTGAAATATGAGTCATGATCAGGTGAAGATTAGGGGCGTCCACATCGCAATCGGCATAAGCCCTGGCCTCGGCAAGCTTGATAAAAGCACCGGCGATGGTTGTTTTTCCGGTACCGCCTTTGCCGCTAAGTATCAGAAGCTGTTTCATGCCTAGCCTCCTTACTTACCGTCTTCAACAGGTTTAGAAACAGTTCTTTGTATTTTGGATGCTTTCTTACGGCGATCTGTCCATTGGAATGCATGGTGCCCAATTCCAAATCAAACGGGATTTTTTCCAGAATTGTAATCTGGTTTTGCAGACAAAAATCTTCGGCAGGGTTTTCTTCTTCCAAACATTTGTTGAGGACAACGCCGAATGGTTTCTGAAAAATCCTTACGAGTTCATACACCATTTCTAAATTATGAACGCCAAAAACAGTTGGCTCCGCTACCAGAATACAATAGTCGGCATCTTTGATACTCTCCATGACCATACAGGCGCTCCCTGGAGGACAGTCTAAAAAAACATTTTTGTTTTCCTTACGGCTATCCTGCAAAAGCTTTTTAATAATCGGCACCCCTGATACTTCTCCTATATTCATCATTCCGGACACGACCCGGACATTGCCGGATATCCCGCTTTGGATCAGACCTATTTCCCTTTCTTTTTCCGAAATCGCCTTTTGCGGGCAGAAAAGCAGGCATCCTCCGCAGGAATGACAAACCTCGTTAAAGACAATCAGCTTATTTTTAATATAAGCCAAGGCGTTGAACTTGCAGAAATTGACACAGGTACGGCACCCGGTGCACAGCTCTGGGTCAGCCTGGGGAAGCTTAACCGTGACCCGTTCCTTCTGTAAGTCCTTCGGTTGAAAGAATAAATGGCCGTTTGGTTCTTCGACATCACAGTCGATATAAACGGAGTCCAGTGCCACTGCAGCCAGGTTGACAGAGACAAGGGTTTTGCCCGTACCTCCTTTGCCGCTTAAGACAGCGATTTTCATTACTTCCCTCCATGCTGGTGAAAACCGGGGTGAATATCGTCCAGCAAACTTAATTTTCCTTCCTTAAAAGATTCTATATTATCCCGGATTGAGTTATTGGTGTTTTTATAGAGTTTAATTTCCGCCGCTTTGAGTACTTCCGCCGCATTCTCTCCGCAACGCGGTGTAATGATCGCCTCTGCTCCACTGTCTACAATATTCTGGGCAGCTTTGATTCCCGCTCCGCCCTGGCTGGCAGCGGCACTGTTATCCAAAAAGTTGCTTCCTTCTGTTTCGGTATCGTAAATAAGAAGGTATGGAGCCCGTCCAAAAGAAATACAAACGCTTGAATCCATCGAATTGTTGTCTACGGGTATGGCAATCTTCATAATCAATCCTCCCTGTGCTTAATTTCAGACTACTTAGTTTTCTTTGTTATCAGCCCCTGAAAATTCTGCCCAACGGTGCCTGCGGCAACCCCCGCAACGGCAGGTTTTTTCCAATCCTTCACAAAGCTCGTAATCTCCGCCTTCTATCCGCAGCACTTTTCCGTTCACCAGAGATTCCGCCAGCTTTTTCCGGGCATCGTTATAAATACGCTGAACAGTGGTACGTGCAATATGCATTTGTTCTGCGCACTCTTCCTGCGTAAAACCCTGTAAGTCAATGAGCCGTATTGTTTCATACTCATCAACCAGCATTAAGACTAAATCCGCCTGATTGATGACAGCGTTAAGCGGCCCAAAAAGACTGCTTTCCGGCAAGCAGCATACTTTTCTACCTTTTCTTGGTCTTGGCATAATTGGCTTTCCCTCTTTTTGTAAGAAAGTAACAGGAGCGTCCTCCTGCTATTCTTTGTTTATTATTTACTTTCTATTTGTTTGTTGATCCAATGGAGTCTTTTTTCAAGGAGTTCTTTTTGACTTAAAAGCAATTCCTTTCTCGATGAAGAAAGCATCATATTATCCGCTAAATTTCTGCCATAGCCTCTTCTTCGGCCCAAACCAGATCCGTTACCATTTCTGGCAGCATTCACTCCGGTACATAACCCTAAACCTTTCCCGCTCATTGCTCCGCGACCTAAGCGACCTGTTCCGTCTCTTCCCGGCATAAGAATTCCCTCCTCTTTTGGTTATTGACATATGCCCTTTATGATTATAATTATAGATATTTTTGAACATATGTCAATAACCTACTGAATTGATTTCATTTAATTTCATCCTTATAAAATTAAAATAGTCGGCAGTACAAAGATATAATCTGCCAACTATTATTTTAATCAATTATTTCCTGTGAAAAAGCTTGGCCAAGAATCAGAAGTTTAGTTGATGTTAGGATATTCGTTCTAAGTCAGAAATAATTCTTTGAAGCTAATAGTCTTTTGATGTTATAGAAAAGATTCCAAAATATATGTAATCGAAAGAATAGAAATCAGAACTAAAAGAATTATCTTGACGAGAGCTTCCGGAAGAAATTTTTGAAAATAAGCGCCCAGATAAGTTCCAACAAGTCCGCCTATACCGAACAGCAAGCCCAGAAACCAATCCGGAGCAATAGCAGAATTTGAAATTGCCGCCAGTGCTAAAATATGATAGTAAATTACGCCCGCAATCGAAGTAATAAATGTACTGGCCAAAGCAGCTCCTGCGACGGTATAAATTGGTAAGGCAAAAAGAGAAACGCAAACTGGTGTGATAATTGAGCCTCCGCCAATACCATATATACCACCGATCAAACCTACTCCTAAAGCTAGAATAAAAACAGGAACGGTATGAAATGAATAGGTTTCTCCCCAAAATTCATATTCGACCTTGGACAATGAAAAACATTTTGTCTTAACCACAGCATCTGAAGGGAGACCTGAAGCTAGAACACTTGAATTGACTTCTTTCACGCGAACCACCTGTTCGGCAAACTTTTTATTCAAAATGTCATTTCGTTCTTTCGTCTTCTTATTCCAGCCTAAGATGTCCGATAACAGGCGGTAACCTAGATATAAAAGAACAATACCTACAAATAATTTAAAATCTTTGGGGTTTGGAAGATACTTTATTCTGATCCAGGCCCCAACAAAAACACCAGGGAGAGTACCAAGAGATACTATACCTGTTAGAGCCCAGGCCATTCGTCTTTCTTTTATGTAGCGGTATAAACCGCCAGGAATAGCAATGATGTTATAAATTAAATTTGTCGGGCTTACCGCAGGACTGTTAAAATGCAGAACACTGACCTGAAAAGGCAACAATAAAAATGCTCCCGAAATTCCCGCAGAAGCGGTAATGGAAGAGACTATTATTGCTATTAGCGGAGGGATAAGAGGAAAGATATCGACACCAGATACTGAAAAATGCATATTATGATCTCCTAAAATTTTTTTACATCAACAACCTTTTTTTGCATAAATTTTTTGAGATAACTTACACCGCAGGCCAATGAAATTGATTTGAATATTTCTTCCTTGTGGCCTTTATCCCACCATGAACCAGCCAAACGGGTTACACCGCTGCCCCGCCACCCTTCAGGGAACATGGGGGTGGATGGACCGACCATAAGGATCTCGCGGGCTTTGCCACACATTGCTAACAAAGGATCGATACTATTATTTATGGTTGTGGTCCCGCTTAAGACTACAACGTCACAAGCGGGCAACAGCTTGGGTTGTTCCTCCATAGGATGGATCATACTGTCTCCCCCGTGAAGGGATATTCCTTTGTCAAATATAATCAATTCCTTGACTGATTTTGATATTTGCCTAGCCACATGTCCAATCATGCCTACCATGCCCACAGTATCTCCGGGATGCACTCTAATACCAAAAAGCATGCCGCTTGGGTCATCGTCGGGAATATTCTGTCCGCAGGAGGCTGCTGTCAGAACAGAAGCCGCAATCGCCCGTTGTAAGTCTTCGCTGCCGGAAATTATCCAGCGAGCAATTTCGGAAGCCGGTTTACCAATTACCTCTTGGGCATAAGGGAAGTCCGAGCAGCCGTTTGGCAAGTCATCACGCAGGACGTATGATACGCCGATGTCTCCGTTATCAAGCTGACAGCCAATTAACGAAACACCAATCACCAAGTCACGCACGGACTTACCCAATAGGTAAGGTTGGGCTGCCGCCAACACTTTTTCCATAATCATATGTTAGCCCCCTAAGCTTAATAAGATTTCTAAGAATTATTTAATAGACTCAAAAAAAAATATTATCGTTTAATTTACCACTGGCATAGTCATACCATGGTGCGATTGATCAACATTCATTAAGAATATCTTTTCTTCAGGAATATACAGCCAGAGTTTTTGCTTTTGTTCTTTGCAGTGTGTTAAAAGCAGATCACTCCCAGGAACTTCTACTTGCAAGTTCTTTCCCAGACAATTTACGATTACTGTTGTTGAAAATATTCCTTCAATTTCATCTGTTACTTGACATTCAAAGGTATTGGGATTTTCTTTATTTTCTGAAGATATTCTCAAATCTTGTGCCCGGATTCCAGCCATCATTTTTGTATGAAGCTCACTTTTCCTTTTTACTGCCTTCAAGCAAAAGCTCTCTGCCTTTATGTGGATATATCCTTCTTCTTCACCTAAAACTTCTACCTCAAAGAGATTCTTGCAGCCGGTTATCCTGGCAGCCGACACAGTCGCCGGATAACGGATAATTTCTTCCTTTTCCCCGATTTGCACCGATGTTCCTTTATCGAAAACCAAAATCCTGTCACAGAGCCGGTAAGCTTCTTCAATGTTATGCGTAACCAGCAAAACAATGCCATGATAATTCTTCTTAATAATACTGAGCAATTCCTTTTCCAGGATCTGCTTAACATGACTGTCCAACGCTGAAAAAGGCTCATCCAAGAGCAATAATTCGGGTTCGGTAATCAAGGTTCTGGCTAAAGCCACACGCTGCTGCTGCCCTCCCGACAGTTGGGAAGGAAATTGTTTTTCGTGGCCGTTCAGCTGCATTTTGCTGATCATTTCCAGGACTTTTTCATGGCGTTTTGCATTATCCAGGTGCTGGACACCGTAGGCAATGTTTTTGTAGACAGTCAGGTGAGGAAACAGTGCGTAATTCTGAAACACATAGCCAATATTTCTTCGCCGGGGCAAAACATTCACTTTGCTGTCCGAATTAAATAGTTCTTTCCCGTTTAGTTTGATCGCACCTTTGTCCGGGGAATAGAGCCCGGCGATGCATTTTAAGGTCAGACTTTTGCCGCAGCCGGATGAACCGAGAATTCCCAGCACTCCCTTGCCGCTGATAAAAGAAGATTGCAGCGTAAAATTTCCCAGCGTTTTCTCGATCGAGACTTCCAGCACCCTCGCTCACCCCTTCTTCATCTTTTTTTCCAGCCGGTTGACAATATATAAAACCGCAACGGCAACACTGGTCATGATCAGCACAAGAAAGTTGGCCATATTATAGTTTCCCGCCTGCAACGAATCGTAAATGGCAATCGGCATGGTAAGGGTTTTATCGGGGATACTCCCGGCGACCATCAGGGTTGTGCCAAAATCCCCCAAGGCTCTCGCGAAAGACATGGTAATGCCGGAGATAATTCCCCTCCAGGCAATCGGCACCATGATAGTTACAAAGATATTAAGTTCCGTTCTTCCCAAGAGCCTGGCCGCATTCAGGTAATCCTCGTTGATTTCCGAAAGCGCGGCCTTGGACGCTTTAATCATATAGGGAATGGAAACGACAGTGGCGGCAATAACCGCCCCTGTCGTCGTAAATACAATCATGATATTGAACTGTTCTTCCAAAAACTTGCCCGGCCAAGAATTACGGCCCAGTAAGACAAGCAGATAATAGCCCAGCACTGTTGGCGGCAAGACAACGGGAAGGTTCGTCAGCGTATCGATAAAATCGGATAATCTTCCCGGTCTGCGGCTTAATAAATAGGCCAGGGGCAAGCCGCAAACAATTCCGATAAAAGTTGCTGTAAACGCTACCCGAAAAGATAAAAAAAGCGGAAAAAGGTTAATATTATCCATGCTTTAGACTTCACCCGGCAAGACAAAACCATATTTTTTCATAATCTCCCTGCCTTGCTCTCCATTCACAAACTTGATAAACTCTCTGGCTGCTTTTTCGTGTTGCGTGCCCTTAACAACGGCAATAGCTTGCTTTAAAGGTTTATGCAGTTTATCATCAAAAAGCAGGAAGTTGACCTCGTTTTTGTTAACAACGGATAAGGAGATAAGACCTGCTTCAACATTGCCCGTCTTGACCATCGTTAATACGTCCTGAATATCTTTGCCATAAACCATTTTGTCCTTTAGCTTATCCCATAACCCCATAGATTCCAGAGCTTCCTTGGCAGCAACACCATAAGGGGCATGATCCGGATTGGCGATGGCTATTTTCTTAAATTCCGGTTTTAATAAATCACTGGCTTCCTTAATCTGAAGCGGACTGCTTACGAGGGTTGCCGCGCCTACCCGGCCAATAGCATATAATTCTTTGCTGTCGGCGATAATTTTATCCTGGGCTATTAAGTCATCCACATACTTGATGTTGGCCGAAGCATAGACATCATAGGGCGCGCCGTTGGCAATCTGTTCTCTGGCTGTTCCCGAGGAGGAGAAAGTGATCTCTGCTTCATTTCCTGTGGTCTGTTCGTACAAATCGCCAATTTCTTTAAAGGCAAGGGCCAAATCGGCTGCAGCTGCGACTGTGATCTTTTCACCTGTTTTTTTAACGGCTGTGTTATCGGTCGTCTCTTTTGGCGCAGAAGCTGACGAATTGCAACCGGTCAGTGCAGCCATTAAAACCATTAGTATTAAAACACTTGCAAAAAATTTTCTGTACATAATCTTTCTCCTCTTTCATTCGTAAAATGTTTTTGTCTGGATTCCTATGTTCTAGGCGATGGTTAAGAAAACACGTCATAGATACCAATCAATGTCGAGAAACATCCCAATACTAAGGACCTGCCTTTACAATCTTCATGACATCAACCTCCGATGTCAGCAATAGGTATAAGCAAGTCATAACATTCTCTTTTCTTTATCTCTTTTCGTATTAATTCGTACTTGCCTCGTGTAAAAATGTACGATATAATACGAATTGAGACAAAGATGTGTATATATGACGTTTAATATCTATATTAGTACAATTTCACACAAAAAGTCAACGGTTTATATATTCAAATGATTATTTGGGTACTCATTGTCATACCATCTGAAGTATAGGAGGATATAAAATGGGCGAAAAAAAAGCTTTGTCAACCCAAGATGTGGCTGACATGCTTCATGTAAGCAAAAGCACAATCTATGATCTCATTAAAAAAGGCGAAATCGTCTCCTACAAGGTAGGAAGAAAAGTCCGTTTCACAGAAAACGACGTGCAGGATTATATATCCCGTTCCAAAAAAGGCCCATTCAGCCCGAGTTCACCATCCGGCACTTTGGGCGCCTTCAGCTTGTTAGGCATTGAAAAGAAGCAAGATGGATTTATTATTTGCGGCCAGGATCTGATTCTCGATATTCTTTCCAATTACATGAGACTACATGATATTCACGCGCTAAGAGCTTACATAGGGAGTTATGACAGCTTGGTTTCCTTATACAAAAATAAGATCAATGTTGCCTCTACGCATTTGTGGGATAGTGATACAGATCAATATAACGTCCCCTATGTCAGAAGACTGCTTCCCGGTATTCCCACAGTGATTATTCACCTTACCTGCCGTATGCAGGGATTATATGTGGCCAAAGGAAATCCAAAAGGGATCACGACCTGGGCAGATTTTGGCCGGGATGACATTACCATGATTAATAGGGAATTTGGGGCTGGTTCCAGAGTTCTTCTTGATGAGAATTTAAAGCTCCTTGGGATATACGGAAGCACAATTAGAGGGTATAAGAAAGAAAACCAGTCCCATTTGGCAGTTGCCAGTGCCGTAAGCAGCGGAGAGGCTGATGTGGCCGTGGGCAACGAAAAGATCGCGAGACAGGTCGATAATATTGATTTCATTCCACTGAAAAAAGAACGCTATGATTTAGTTGTCAAAAAAGAGAATTTCCAAACTCCAGAAATTCAAACAATGTTAAATATCATCCGTTCTCCAGCTTTTAAAAATGAATTTGCGAATATAGGCGGTTATGACACAAGCGACATGGGTAAAATCGTTGCAGAGATTTAATAGAACAGTCCTTTATTAACGTCCATCTTTAACAGTTAAAACAGGTATGGCAGAATAGCTTACTACTTTCTGAGCCACGCTGCCGATCACGAGTTTTTTAAACCCTCCCAAGCCTCTTGTGCCAACAATGATTAGGTCAAACCCATTCTCTTTTGCATAACTAATGAGTTTTTCAGCCGGATGCCCGTGGACAATTTCCGTTGCAATTTTCATTCCTTCCTTAAGCCCTGTTTCTCGAATTTCTTGATGCAGCGGCTCAATTTTTCTTTGCGCTTCTTCAATGGTTTCCTCTACTTCGTCCATGCTTTGGCTAAAATCAGGCAATCGGACTACAGTTAAAACTGTAACAGATGAATTAAGTTTGTTGCTTAATTCTTTAGCGTACTCCAGTGCCTTCCTGCTGCTGGGTGAACCGTCAAACCCCACAAGAATCTTATTGATTTCCATCGCTTTGTCCTCCTTTTAATAGATTTCGAGGAAAGAAGAATTTTTGAGCTATCAAAGTAGGAATAACAGCACTTAGTATTACGACTGAAACAATCACGCTATATTGAGAATTGGTAATATACTGATTGGTTAACCCATAGAGGGCTGAAATTGTCCCAAAAGTTAAGCCGGTACTCATTAGCAGCGTGGTATAGATACCATCCCGTCTGCCATATTTGAAAAACATAGTCGCCGGTAGGACTCCAATAAATTTAGCTGCAACCTTTACGATCAGCAAAAGAGCTATCAGAGAAAACGTCGTTATAAGGGCTTTAACGGAAACCAGAGAACCTGCCTTGATAAAGTAAAACGGCGTAAAGGCTACGAACCCGATGGCGCGTAATTTATGCAGTGTTTCCTTATATTGCAGGAAAAAACCCGCCATGGCAAGACCGATGATATACGCCGGAAGAACAGCTTCACTCCCTGAATATACCGCAAGATATGCCAGTAATAAGAGGATTAGAAGCACGAACTTTATTTCCGGTTCACTGACCTTGCCGCTGTATATTTTAAAGACACGTTTGGCCAAGGGCGTTCCTACCAAGATCACTAAGACCAGCGCTCCTGTAAAGATAAGGATCTTATAGGAAAAACCTGTAAATAACAATCCCAGGGCTAAGACTGTTCCCAAGTCTGTAATAAAGCAAGCTGCTAGAATTGATTGTCCAAAAGAAGTTGCGCTCAGTTTACTTTCTACCATGACAGCGTAAACAACTGCGACAGATGTAGTTGATAAAGCGATCCCGGTAATTTTTGCGGCATTGACATCCCATCCCAGGAAATAAAAGGCGACGATCATGCCAAATAAAAAAGGGAGCAGGAATGAGAGAATTCCAATCGCCATGCTTTGCTTTAAGTTCTTTTTGAGGCTCACCGGGTTAATTTCTGCTCCGGCCAAAAAAGTCAATATGACCGCCCCCACACTTGCCAAGAAATTGACCCAATCTGTAATCTGGATGTGCATGACGTTTCCGCCAAAGATACCAACCAGAATTTCCACAAGAGCCACCGACATACCCAAGCGGATCGATATGATACTTGCTGCCAAAGCCAAAAGAATCCATTGTGTCGCAATCCAGTACGTATTCTCCACGTTCATTCCCCCTAACTTACACCTAATGAATATAAAGTATTCTCACGAATGATTCGGTACGAAAAAACAAAAACTCCTACCTCAAAGGTAGGAGCCATTAGCTTTATGCGTATGCGAGCCCCATCGCAAATTATTCTGATTTTCATTACTAATGCTATAATATATCATAATACTATTTTTTACAATGATCATTTAGAATACTCATTATAGAATTATTACAGTTTGATTTTCAACTAATCATAACGTTTTTGATCCCAACCTATTTCACTTTTAATCAAAGAATTCTTACATAGAATCAATATAAAGGAAATAAGATCGGATTATTGAATTATATTTAATAAATAATTTTAGGGAGGGTGGATTATTATGGTTAAGATATCAGGACAGGCGCGCAGACTACGGATTTATATCGGCGAAGCGAGTAAATATAAAGGAACCCTGTTATATCACGCCATTGTTAAGAAAGCTAAAGAGCTTGGCCTGGCGGGTGTTACCGTTTTGCGGGGAATTGAAGGGTTCGGTGCGAATTCCAGAATCAAGACCGCTAAAATCCTTGAATTGTCCCATGACCTTCCTATTGTGATTGATATTGTTGAACAGCATTGAGTATATAGAAACAATCATGCCGTTTTTAGATGAAGCAGTCAATGAAGGTCTGATTACCATTGAGGATATTGAAATTATCAAGTACTCTCCCAAAAAGTAATTGCTTTACTCACATAAAATACTTGCATTGTCTTTCCTCAAAAGTTAAAATAAATTTTGTTATATTTAGCGATGGAGCCCGCTTTTACCTTAAGGTTGATAGCTCCTATCAGACTATATATTGGTATAGTCTGATAGGAGTTTTTTATTGTTTTATTGGAATATATAGAATTACTTTGAGGAGTAGAAATGTATTATGATGAATGTCTTTTCAGTTGCGATGGGGGGCGCTTTAGGCGCGGTTGCCCGTTATGGTCTGGGAATTTGGATATCCAACAAATGGACTCATGACTTTCCCCTGCATACCTTTTTGATCAACATTACCGGAGCATTTTTATTGGGATTCCTTAATACCCTCTTTTTGGACAAACTTACCTTAAGTCCGGAAATGCGGTTAGCTATGACAGTCGGTTTTTTAGGGGCTTTTACCACATTTTCCACCTTTGGCTACGAGACGATCATGCTGTTGAAAGATGGAAATATTTTAACTGCGGGCATTTATACATTGGTTAGTATTATTATTGGTTTTCTGGGAGTGTTTCTTGGTATGGGCCTTGCCCGCCTTATTTAAGCCTGGAGGATAAACATGTTGGAAAAAGAGAAATTACTTAAATTTATGTCGGCGAAAGTGAAAAATTCGAAAACAAAACACTCTATTAGTATTTTATTTACTAGCAATATATGAAACAGGGGAAATTGCCTATGACGCATCTCAAATACGACTTTAGTGAAATAATTCCACTGCTTTTTCCGCAACCCGTCTTCCAAACAACTGAAATAGATCTTCTTTCCCCTCCAGATCGTCTCTTAACGCTACAGGTCCCAAATGAATGAACGGTCTGCCGCAGCCCATCCCGGATGAGTATACCAGCATACCCTTGACCAGCATATGACTCAAAACACTAGAAATCGCCCGGTCTGCCCCACCATGCAGGCAATTTGCCGTGGCAAAAGCCGCGCCGAGTTTCCCTGCCAAACTGCAATTCCAATCCGTATCAAACCACTTTTTCAACTGCCAGCTCAAGTCTGCCGCATAGGCCGGGGTCCCGATAATAACCGCCTGGCTGTCCTCAACAAATTCATAATCGACAGTATCTTCCTGCACCAGATTCATCAGCTTTACTTCTATACAACCGACCTCTTCAATTCCTTGCTGAATATAACCCGCCATTTTTTCCGTATTGCCGGTAACACTGACATATAAGACTGTAATTTTCACGCTAACCTCCTTGATATTGAAGGACGATAGTTCTATTCAACTATTTTGCTCATTTATCAAACATCTCGGCATAGTCTGCTTTCCTTCCGGTAAAAACCGGCCTCGTAAACCACATTTGTTCATTACCCAACATCACTGAAAGCGGCCGAGCACGTTCAAAATCCATGTCTCCGTCCTCATTGAAAAAGGACGCATTTACCTCCAGGTGAACAACTTGACCAATCACCAACGAATACTTTTCCCTGAGTATTTCTTCAACCAGCTTGCATTCCGCCCAGGCCAAACACCCTTCAATTCCCGGAACTTTGATCTGTTTGGACGGGAACGGTGTTAAACCGGCTTTCAGAAACTCATCAACTTCCGGAGAATAATTTTTGGAACAAACCATCACCGCATCAGCCAGATTAGCCGGAGGGATATTGATGACAAATTCTCCGGTTTGTCGGATATTGATTAATGTATCTCTCTTTATCCAGGAAGCCAAAACGATTTCCTCATAGGGTCTTAGGATTGGGGTAATATTTGACCAGGGAGCAATATTACGCACACCGTCTTTGCTCATTGTCGAAATAAGGGCGACCGGTAACGGCATAATCTGTTCTCTTTTACGCGGTTCCAGTATCACATGAAACACCTCTTTACTATAATGATTAGAAGTAACCCATCAGGTGTGTTTTTCAGCCTGATGGGTTTTAATTTTTAAAAGCTAACGATTGACTGATAAAAAGCGTTTTACTTCAGCTCAAGCTTCCTAAACCCGCCAAAATCCTTAGCCATCTGGGCATAAGCATCTTTTCCTAAAAGCGCCTGATAAATTTCAGCCGCTTTTTTCTCCGGATCAATATCCTTAAACTGCTCCGGATAAAGGACTTTACCGATATAATAAGCATCAGCGATTGATGTATCAATATTGGTCGTATAGTAATTATACGGAAGCAGGGCATAGAGTTCCCCGTTCTTTACTGCAGACAAACTTTGATAGAACTTAGGGTTTTTCTTATAGTCTTCAAGTACGGAAGGGTATCCGGCTCCATCAAGAAAAATCTTATCCGGGTTCCAACTGATCAGTTTTTCTTTATCAATCATCAAAGAACCTGTTTTGCCCGTTTCATCAACTACATTCTTGGCATGGACGGCATTAAAGAGCGAGTAATTGCCCTGCGTACTCTCTATGCCGTGGACGCCTTTCATTCCTAAGCCGCCGACATAAGCGGATGGTTTCTGAGTGTCAGCCACATCTTTTGTCCTGGTATCCAGATCCGTCTTGTATTGGGCCATCAGGCCGACTAATTCCTGAGCCCTTTTATCCATGCCGATAATTTTGCCGATAAGTGTCAGGGAAACATCGACCTTGGGATCAAAAGTTGATGTTTGGCCATAGCTTAACGCCACAACCGGAATACCGGTTTTGGACTGCAAGTTATCGGCAGTGGCTTGATCCGCTGCGTAAGTTGTAAAAATAACATCCGGTTTTACGGCAAGGATTTGTTCCGGATTCGGAGCGTTATTGGGTCCTCCCGGCCCAATAACCGGAAGCTTCGCCAGCGACGGATTGGCGTAAAGGTATGGTCTTCCTGTCGGACTGTCGATTTCCATTTGCTCAATACCCGCAAATATATCCGTATTCTCGAAATAGCAGCAAAGCCTTAAGGCTCCTGGACCGATCGCAACCACTTTTTTAGCTGTTCCGTTGATTTCAACTTGTCTTCCCAGCGTATCCGTCACAGTGATTTTCGCAGAAGCATTCTGGGAAGATTGGGCGGAACACCCGCTGAACAAAAATGTCAGACAGAATAACGCCGCCAGGGTCAGGGCGATTAATTGTCTTTGTGAGATAAACTTTCTTTTCATTTTTACCCTCCAATTCATATTTTCCTTCAGTTTAATTTTTTGTCCTGATACTCTCATTGGGTCGGAATATTTAAACCGGCACCACAACCGGAATATCCTCGATTTCTTTGATTTTGACCGGTACAGCATAAACACTTTCAATATTTTCGGGCGTCATCACTTCAAGACCTCCGGCTGCAAAAATAACGCCGTTTTTCAGCAGGAGGAACTTATTGGCATATCGGATCGCCAGATTCAAGTCATGCATCGTGACCACCGCGCACATTTGGTTGTCTTGGACAACATTCCGGACAATTTTGGCGACCTCAAACTGGTTTTTCAAATCCAAGCTGCTGGTCGGTTCGTCCAGCAAAAGAAGTTCCGGTTCTTGCGCCAAGGCCCTGGCAATGACAACTTTTTGCTGTTCTCCTCCGCTGAGTTCATTCAGGTAACGCAAGGCATATCCTTCCAGATCCAGCGATTTTAAAGCCTTACGGGTGATTTCCAGATCTTTTTGGGAAGCTTCCCATTGAATATACGGTTTTCTTCCTAAAAGAACAGCATCAAATACCGTGGCGAAGGCACCTTCCTGGCGTTGGGCAACATAACCGATTCTTTTGGCCAGTTCCCTCCGGCTAAGCTTGCCGGTATCTTCCTCCCGGATAAACACCGTGCCGGCATGAGGGCTTAACACTTTATTCAGGCATTTCAGCAGCGTGGATTTCCCCGCGCCGTTTACTCCCAGAATAGCCAGAAAATCTCCTTTGGCCACGGTAAAATTAATATCCTGCAATACCTCCCGGCTCGGATATTGAAACGCCAATCCTTTGACGGATAAAATCATCGTCTTTGATACCCCCTCACCAGCAAGTACAAAAAGAGCGGCGCGCCAAAAAAAGAAGTAATAGCCCCGACCGGAAGAACCACCGGTGCAACCATGGTTCTGGCGATTGTATCAGAAAAAAGCATCAGCACGGATCCCATCAGAGCGGAAGCCGGTATCAGGTAGCGGTGATCACCGCCGATAATCCTGCGCATGATCTGAGGCGCGATAAGTCCGACAAAACCGATAATACCGAGAAAAGATACGGCTACAGACGCTATTAACGCCGAAACAAACATACCTCCCTGCCGGACTCTTTTTACGTGAACGCCCAGACTTTTGGCGGTTTCTTCTCCGCTGTCCAGCGCGTTATAGTCCCACCTTTTAAACAGGAAATAAATAAAGGCGAAAATTACCAGGCAGGCCAGAATCAATACTTCCCGCCAGGCAACCCTTCCCAGATCCCCGAAAGTCCAAAAAACTGCAGCAGCCACCTGGACATCACTGGCAAAATATTGGATCAGAATGGTTCCGGCCATAAACAGGGAATTCAGCGCTACCCCTGCCAGGATCATGGCTTCGGGCGAAAACCCCCGTATTCCTGCCAACAGCAGAATCACCAGCGTTGCCGCCATGGAACAGGCAAAAGCACAAAGCGTAACCAGATAGGGATTATTGATGGTCACCGCATCCGTACTTGTACTGGAAATACTGCCGGCACCTAAAACAATAATAGCAATATTCGCTCCGAAAGCCGCCGCATGGGAGACCCCCAGCGTATCGGGCGCGGCCAGCGGGTTCCTCAGATTATTTTGCATGACACATCCGGCCACCGCCAACCCGGCGCCGGCAGTTATCGCCGCCAGAATCCTGGGCATCCGTATTTGCCAGATGACAACACTGGAAGCATCGCTTCCTTTTCCCAGGAGCGATTGAATTACCTGAAGCGGATTGAGATTAAATGAGCCGGCGTTGACCGCGGCTATAGCTAACAAGACAATTAAAAAAGCCAGCACCAAAATCACTATTTTTTTCTTATGCGTATATTGGTGATAAATATCCTTTTCTTGTAAATTACCCGCATCAGTTTGTTTATGCTTCATTAAGTCTTGTTCCTTTTAATTTTTTTCTACCGTTATATCTCTACCAGCCCCTGCCGTAATCTTTGAAACAGTCCAGGCAGACTTTTTTGCCGTCCTGCAATCTGATTTTATGTTCCGGCGCGTTTTCTCCGCAGACTTCACAAACTACTGAGGTAAAGAGCCTTGCCGTTTCAGGCAATTCATAACTTGGTTTCATCATCTGAAAAATTTCTTCTGCCTGGGCGTTCAGGATATATGCCTGACGCTCTTCCCTGTTCATTTCCCCTTCAAACGGCTTTAGAATTAATCGCAGGCTTTCCCCGTTTCTCCGGTTAAAAAAACTGAACGCCATTTTACCGGTTCCCCTATAGATCAGATTCCCTTTTCCCATGCTGCAGCCGGTCATGACCTGGATCGCATCGACGCCGCAGGCATCGTTTTCGGTAACACAGACAATTTCTTCATCCACAGAAAAGCGCACGCCCATCTTTTCCCGAGCCGTGACTGCCGCTTTATAGCCGATAGCCAGTCCCGGACACTGATGTCCATGGAATTCCACCGCCTTTTCCCATTCAGTAGGTTTTACACACATTTTAGTTCCTCCTTGCTTGCTATTATCGATTCGGTATTTCATTAAACTTGCCAAACCATTGTTGCAACGGTTGTATCAACCTCTTCATAAACAAAACCGTCCTTGGCCAGAGATCCCAAATAGGTTTCGATTTCTTTTTCCTCTGCAGAGGAAATATCGCGGTAGGTTTTTATCCGGTTGATATACAACCCTTTTGCTTGCTCCAACGTTTTCTTCATTTTCCAGACCTGCTTCTCGTATTGCAGTTCCGGAAGATACCCCTGACGCCAAAGAAGTTCAAACGCGAATACCAGCTCTTCGTCACTGCTTTCCCGCTTCTCCTTAATTCCAGCCAGCGCTTTAACGACATCAGACACCGGATCGGTTCGCCGAATCGGCTTGGAGAGTATACACCAGCCTTTCGACGCGGCACTCAGCTTTTCAAAAGTATCCGCACTTTGAACGGCCGGCGTCATATGGGCAAACACGAGGTCGAATTTGTGTTGCCACCCGGCCTGCACAAGATCCAGGTTATGCCAATCCTCACAATAAAAAGCAGCGTTGTCGATTTTATATTCTTTCTTTTTTTGTTCGGCAATCGCAATCATTTGGGGAGACAGGTCAACACCAGTTACCTGGCTGCATCTCCCGGCTAAGGCCAACGCATATTTGCCCGCGCCGCAGCCGATATCCAGGATCAGTCCCTCCGGATTCAGCATATTCTTGTTTAGCAGCAGCTTCAAAAACGCATCTTCCTCAAAACCAGGGCGAACATTTTCACCGAAGCTTCCGGCCATTGAATTCCACATATCTACGCTGGCTTTTTTGTTTTGTTCTTTCAGGTTCCATCTTTCGCGGATTTCTTCAATATTCATTTTTATCACCTCAGTTAAAAATCAGAATATCAGGGTTTCCCATATTCTACAATCCGCTAGGGGGGGATTAAAATTCTCATTGTTTTCTTGTTACTAAAATACGGAATTTGCAAAAATAGAAAACCACGAAGCTGAACCTCCGCTCCTGCGGATGTTTCTCAGCCTTCGTGGCTTACTCTAATCCATATCTTTCGTTTGTTTTTTTGGATCTAAATATCCTATGAGTCTTCATTACTCATTTTTGATAGTCAAATTATAAGATATATTAAATTACATGTCTATATTAAAAAAAATTTTCAACCTATTTTTTCAGCACGATTCTCTGATCTACCAGTTCAATTCCTTTGATTTTCGCCTTAACAATTTTCCTTTCACCAAAGATATTCTCTAGCACAAGGTTTTCTTCTTCTGGAAATATCTTGCCTACAGATTCGAGAAACAGTGCACAGAGACATTGGGTACTGGAACACCCCAGTTTTTGGGTAACTTTTGAGCAACAAAAAATACATATCTTTACCAATGCGTTCACTTCCTTTAGTCTGCGTTTGCAATATTTGATTTGCACTTTATACTTCATAAAAATAAAAACCACGAATGCTGACTGCCCGCTCCTGCGGATTTTTCAACCTTCATGGCTAATTATCATTAGATGTTTAGTTTATCGACACTTATTTGTAATAAGTTAATAGAGTCTTTCTTGACTCAAATATTTGTATTTTGAATTATACGCCATTATTTTTGCTATGTCCATAGAATTTCAGACAACCGGAAGTCATATAAAAACGTTGTTATAAAATAAATATCTTTGAATTTTTGGAAAACGTAAATGGAAGAATTTTCTATACAATCACCTTGAGGAAAGCTATCCGGCACAGCAGGTAGATGATTTTCCCTTGATATTATAGCCTAAACAACCTCCGATACATTTCCTTTCGTCCCAGAACCTGCATCCGGAGCATTGCTTAAACGGAGGATTACTATACCTTTTACTGTCAATATGATTTTTTTTAAAAATCGTTGACATTTGAACTGTATTATAGCACAAACAAACTCAAAATCTTAATCAGATAAAGTTTTTTTGTTTCTTAAAAACCGATTTCTTGGAAAATTTGGCTGATCGTTTGGCAGGCATCAGCAAAATCAACGTCACGTGCATAATCAAAATTTGATTGGTATTTTTCCCAGAAGCCTTTCAGTTGTTCGCTTGAAGCAATGTTTTCCATTACTGCTTTATAGTTTGATAATACAGTTCTACTTTTCACGTCAAAGCCTTTGATTGTGGTATCCAAATCCATCGTTGCCCTTGTATCCAGTCCGACAATGGCCGAGATCAAAAAACCGCCTTTCAAAATCAGATTCGGGTGATACTTGGATAGAGAAATACGTTCCAACAGCCTTTCCAGCATGTAGTTCTGCATTACAAGCTGGGCGGAAATGTTTTTCTCAGCAGCCATCTTATATAGGCTTTTAACTGCATTGGATTGTTCGTTCTCACAGCAGCACCTCCATATAGTTCAGTATTTTAGGCTTTACCCGTACTTTCTCCGCATAGTCAAAAAGCAGCGGGATATTGTTTCCCGGCATCTTGGCATACTGCTTCATGGCCTGATTCACAATCTGAATATCACAGGTGTTATTGCCTTTAACAATATCGCACAGCGTTCGTTCCACGTCGTACAGGCGTATGGGATTGCCGCAGGGCGAAACGCCCTTGGTCAACCCGAGCTCGTACAGATCCTTAACGGATTTTTTTATGATTACATTTTCTTCTTTCAGAGAGTGCGTATGATATCCATAGGGAAACGTCATGGTATATTTCTGGGGTATCCTGTCCGTCAGACCATGAATATATAAGGCCGTTTCGTGGGAAAAGATGCCACGGCTATACTTGTACTGCAAGATATACATTTTATCTTCCCACATTTTCGGCTTGATATAAATCCCCCGGTCAACCTTTGCCAAGGCCCCTATGTCCAGCATTTTCTTAAGATAATGCCTTGAAATATTGGCATCAGTAACCTGTGAGGCAGTAATAATGCCATTGTTTTGTTTGAGAATCTCTTTAATTTTGTCAATAGTTTTCATCATGTGCCACCCCTTGTTGTACATTTACACTCTATATTATGTCATATTAGAGTGTATTTTTAAAGAAAAACAATGCAAATTATTATCTTTCAGGCACAGATTTCGTGACGATATCCCGCCCCAAAAGCTCCGCTTATGTCTGTCTGAACATTCTTTTGGCACGGTTAAATGGTACCATGGCGCTCACTATCTGTTGTGTAAGGGCATAGAGAAAGCCACAGGCGAGCTGGGGCTTAGTTTTCTTGCTTATAATTTGAAAAGGGCCATCAATATGGTGGGAACAAGGAAATTAGTGGAGGCAATGGGGGGATAATCCCTTCTTTTTTTGCTTTTTTCAAATCCATATAAAAAAACAGGGAAATCCCTGCCTTGCAAATCATAAAACCCGCATGAATAGCGGGTTTTTAGACGAATTTTGGTGGGTTTGAGAGGACTCGAACCTCCGACCCCTGCGATGTCAACGCAGTACTCTAACCAGCTGAGCTACAAACCCAAAATTGGTGCCGAAGACCGGAATCGAACCGGTACGAGGGGTAAACCTCGCGGGATTTTAAGTCCCGTGCGTCTGCCAGTTCCGCCACTTCGGCGTTTGGAGGCGGCACCCAGATTTGAACTGGGGGATAAAGGTTTTGCAGACCTCTGCCTTACCACTTGGCTATGCCGCCTTAAGTTTACTATTGGAGCGGGTGACGAGATTCGAACTCGCGACTTTCACCTTGGCAAGGTGACACTCTACCACTGAGTTACACCCGCATGATCATGGTGCCTCAGGACGGAATCGAACCGCCGACACGAGGATTTTCAGTCCTCTGCTCTACCGACTGAGCTACCGAGGCATAATCGATGTTCGAGGCACGATATTCGATGTTTGAACTTGTGTATGCCTCTTGCGGTATCTAATCCGCAATAGTTGAAGTACCGTGGTGACTATTCGCTATGGAATTTAACTTCCACCTTTTGAACCACGAACTTCGAATATCGCGTATGGCGACCCCGATCGGATTTGAACCGACGATCTCCTGCGTGACAGGCAGGCGCTTTAAACCACTAAGCTACGGGGCCAATTCGATATTCGAGGCACGACGTTCGATATTCGAACCTTCGTATTCCTCTACAGTAAGTTTCCCGATGTTCAGTTCGTACCTTCCGCTCTTCAAGCAATATCTTAATATGCTTTTTCGAACTTCGCGCCTCGAACTTCGAACTTCGAGTTTGGTGGGCGATGACAGGATCGAACTGCCGACATCCTGCTTGTAAGGCAGGCGCTCTCCCAGCTGAGCTAATCACCCAGGCTTGCTGTGACGAATTATAGTATACACAAATATCGATGGTGTGTCAAAGGATTTTTTGCGTAAAAACAAGACATTTTTTGGTGGATTGTTATTCCACAGCACGCGAAAAGACCCGGTCAAAGCCGGGTCTTCTGTATTCTTTACCGTTGAGGTTATTCAGCTGGTCGATACTTTTTCTTCCGCACGAATTTCCTCATAATTAATCGAGCGGGTATGTAGCGTATGCGACCACTCTTTCTTGTTGCGATGAATAAACCCGGCAATAATGATCGGTATCCAGCTGTACATAAAGATCGGATACAGAATCAAGCCAAAATAGGCCTTTGTTGGCTTTTTGTCCAAGTACAGGGACAATATGGCAAAAACAACAACACTTCCGGAAAGAACCTGCCAGACACCTGCAGGAATATAGTCAATAAACAAGTTGACATAATAAGGGCGCAGAAAGAATAACACCTGCATCAAAATAAACGAAGCCGAAATAATCAGGAAGAACGGCTGAAAGAGATGCATCGCTGCATCAAAATACAGCCACTTTTTCTCGCGGAATCCTTTTACAAGAAGAATAGGCAAATATCTGCAGGCAACGTCAACCTGCCCCTGAGCCCAGCGTTTCCTTTGATGACAGGACTGTACAAAGCTAAGCGGCTTTTCGTCATAGACGACCGCGTCATGCGCCCAGCTGGTTTTTATCCCATATACCAGGGCTTTCATCGTAAACTCAAGATCTTCAACCAAAGAATGAGCTCCCCAGCCAAATTTCTTAAGTACATCGTAGGAAATACACATCCCTGTACCGGCCAGGGTATTGGAAACTCCGAAATTGAACCTGGCCAGCTGAACCAGCCTGTTCATCATCCAAAATGCAATTGAAAATGAAGTGGTAACCCATGTATCATAAGGGTTCTTGGAATCCACATAGCCCTGAATGATTTGATCTCCCTGGCAGAGCTTTTTATTCATCTCTCTGAGGAAGTTACCCTTGACGAGATTATCGGCATCAAACAAAACAAAAGCATCATACGTATGGTCTAAAGCAAAAATCTTCGAAAATAAGTATTCCAAGGCATAGCCTTTTCCGCGTTTTGTCTCATCAAAACGCTTGTACACATAGGCTCCAGCTTTTTTTGCCAGGTAAGCAGTGTTATCCGTGCAATTATCGGCTACAACAAAGATGTCAAAAAGTTCTCTCGGATAATCCAGATTTTTAAGGTTGTTAATCAACGGCGCGATTACCCTTTGCTCATTATGGGCGGCAACGACAATCGCAAATCTATTCTTGGGTTCAAATTCATCATCTTCAGGTTTCCGACGCATCCCCAGAATCGATAAAATAAAATAATACAAAGTCACAAAAATAATGATGACTTGTAGAGAAATCATAGTAACGTTAAAAATTTCTTGCACAATATTGGAAAAACTATCCAAAAATCTTACCCCCCCTCAATTTATCAATTTTAGCAGATATTACTGCTGCCTGCAATAAGACTTGTACAATATCTTAAGAATCTATTTTATTATTCTTTTAAGGCAACAAACATACACAAATGTTTATATTCAAACATTTTTTTCTTGGGAGTCAATTATCGACGGAACTCTTCATTTTTTACGTCCGAATAATTTATAGATGATGATGCCGGCAAAACCAATCATCATTACGATTAACAGCAGGCTGATCTTTAAGGCCAAAAAAACGGAAGACCAGTAGGTACCGGCAACCTGTGTCCCGCTTACGAAAGGTATCATATTACGGAACAGTGCCCCAATACCCTGCCCGATGATCACCATCAGAATAATTCCGACGGTTATTAACAGTATTCCCAGAAGACCAATTGGACTATCCAAACGTCTTTTATTTAATTTCTGCCTTTTCCACCAATAGTATTCCACTAAAAGTTCACGACGAATACGTTCCCACATTTGTCGTCACCTCAGTATATCCTATGAATAAGACAAAGCCTCAAGTACGAATTCGACGGATTTTTCCATCTGGTCAATTTCGACATATTCTTCGCGCGTATGCGGGTTATGATTCCCAAGGCCCAGTGCCAGACACGGTATGCCGCGGGAATTTAGAATATTGGCATCAAGTCCTCCGCCAGTCGAAGTTAATTCCGTGTGAATGCCGAGTGTCTTCCCTGCCTCCAGTAAATTTTGAACAGCCGGATGTGCAGGATCTATGCTAAACGCTTCATAGGCGAGTTCCTTCGTATAGCTGAAATTTGCCTGGTTCTTGGCTGCAACAGTTTCAAATTTTTCAAGAATTTTATCGGTTTCAATTTCAAGTTTCGCTTGATCATGACTTCGTACCTCTGCCGTGATTTGTACCTTTTCAGCAACCACATTGCGTGCTGTGCCACCGGTAATGATCCCGAAATTACTCGTTGTTTCCTGGTCTATCCTTCCTGATTTCAAGTCTGCAATGGCTTTGGACGCAACAACAATTGCATTCACGCCCGTTTCAGGCGCCAGGCCCGCATGTGCAGCTTTACCCTGAACAACCAGATCAAGCGTGATATGAGAAGGTGCTGCGTGGACTACGGTACCCACAGGGCCGTCACCATCCAAGACATAGCCGAAGTCAGCTTTAAGGGCATAATCAAGATTTTTTATACCATAAAGACCAATTTCTTCCTGGACTGTCAGAACAACTTCAACCGGACTATGCAGGATATGCTTGTCTTCCTGAAGCCTGCTCAGTACTGCGAGTATTACGGCTATTCCAGCTTTATCATCCGCCCCAAGGATGGTTTGTCCATCGCTGTAAATGACCCCTTCCTCAATCCGGGGTGTCATTCCTTCAGTGGATGCTACCGTATCCATATGAGCTGCAAGCATGATCACCGGTGCACCCTCACTGTTGCCCTGCAGTACTGCGATCAGATTGCCCGTATCACTCCCTGTTTTGGCGGCGGAATGGTCCTCATAGACATCAGCACCGAGCTCTTTCAACCTTCGTTTTAGATAGCCTGCGAGTTTCCCTTCTTTTTTGGACGGACTGTCAATGGAAACAAGCTTAAGAAATTCATCCGTAACATTAATTGACATAGTTACCTCCGATCACGCATGCTTTCACTCATAGAATAAACAACCGCTCCGCCTCATTAACCATTAAAATATCATCTGACTTTATCATGAAACAAAAACTATCATCCTATGTGTATGGCTCAAAAATATTTTTAACGGCAGACTAGATGCTAACCCGGTATAGTACTATACCGGGTTGCAAGTCAACCCTATTCCAGTTCGTGAATAAGCAGTCCGCTTCTCAGTTTGGGTTCAAACCAGGTAGATTTGGGCGGCATAAGCTTATCTGCATCAGATACCGCAAAAAGTTCATCAATCGATGTCGGATACATCGAAAAAGCAAGTTTCATATCACTGGCCACCCGCTTTTCCAGTTCCTTCAGGCCGCGTATCCCACCGACAAAATCGATTCGTTTATCCGTTCTGACATCTTTGATATCCAGGATCGGTGTTAAGAGATGATTTTGCAGCAGTGAAACGTCCAAGCCTTCCACAGGATCATCGGAAAGGATCTCAGCCCTGGCCTCCAGTTTATACCATGATTCTTCCAGATACATACCAAAGACAGCTTTTTTCTGAGGCTTATAGGGTTCAGCACCCGTTTTGGTTACAATAAATGCTTTTTCTATTTCTTTCAGCAGGGCATCTTTCTGATAACCGTTAAGATCTTTGACTACTCTATTGTAATCCAGGATCATCAATTGATCGTGCGGGAAAAGGACAGAAAGAAAATAGTTGAATTCTTCCTCTCCGGTAAAACCGGGATGGGCGTCTCTTCTGCGCAAGCCTACTTTCACCGCCGAAGCAGCTCTGTGGTGTCCATCCGCAATATAGATGCTTCGGGTATTTTGAAATCCGAAATAGATCGCAGCCAAATCATGATCCCCATCTATTTTCCAAACGGTATGTCTAATTCCGTCCGGAGCAGTGAAATCATAGAGGGGGCTTTCTTGTTTAATTCGGCTGACAACCTCATTGATTCCCTGTTGAGACCGATAAGCCAAAAAAATCGGGCCGGTCTGAGCCTTGCAAATGTCGACATGATTAATTCTGTCAATTTCCTTATCTTCTCTGGTTTTTTCATGTTTTTTGATAACATTGTTCAGGTAATCATCCATCGCGGCACATCCGACCAAACCCGTCTGGGAACGGCCATCCATCACCAGTTCATACACATAATAGCAGGGTCTATCCTCCCTGACAAAAACGCCATTTTGGATCATTTCCTGCAGACTGTCTCTCGCTCTCTCATAGACCCGGATATCATAAGGACTGACCTCAGGAGTGAACTGGGTCTCTGCCCGGTCAATCTGCAAAAACGACAACGGTTCTTTTCTTACTTCAGCCAATGCTTCTTCGCGGTTATAGACATCATAAGGAAGTGCTGCGACTTTCGCAGCAAGTTCTTCCCTCGGCCGCAGCGCTTTAAACGGTCTGATTGTAGCCAAATCGAACCCTCCCATTACCAATGATATCAATTTTCATTATTTTACAATCCTGACTCTGTAGACTCCTTCAATCGCTTTAATTTTCTGCTTTATTTCCGGTGTGGATGGTATCTCAATATCAACCAAGGTATAGGCATACTG
This sequence comes from Dehalobacter sp. TeCB1, assembly GCF_001707455.1. NCBI lineage: Bacteria > Bacillati > Bacillota > Clostridia > Eubacteriales > Desulfitobacteriaceae > Dehalobacter > Dehalobacter sp. TeCB1. The sequence goes on from NZ_MCHF01000040.1 coordinate 28,401, forward strand.
GCCTTTGCTCTTATTAATCATATCAGAGATATTGATATTCTCCTGAGCTAGGGCCGAAGTGAACTGACCAATCATATTCGGGATATTTTTGTGATGAATCGCGAGACGGCCGGCATTATCAGGATAACCGTTGTCACAGTCCGGATAGTTCACGGAATTTCTGATCGTGCCGTTTTCAAGATAATCCATGAGCTGGCTGACAGCCATCACCGCACAATTATCCTCTGATTCACAGGTGGAAGCTCCCAGGTGCGGAATAGCAACGACTTCATTCAGAGGCGCCATTTTAGGAGTAGGAAAGTCGGTAACATATTTGAATACCTTGCCAACTTTTAGTGCTGCAATCATATCTTCTTCATTGACTAAAGAATCGCGCGAGAAATTTAGAATGCGGACGCCGTTTTTCATCATTTTGAAGGCTTCTTCATTCAGCATCCCCTGAGTTGCATCGGACAAGGGTACATGGATGCTGATGAAATCACATTCTTTATAAATCTCCGCCAAGGATTTGCTGGGCTTGATATATTTAGACAAATGCCAGGCCGAGCGGACAGAAATGAACGGATCATACCCGTATACTTCCATGCCAAGTTTCATCGCCGCATTTGCTACGAGAACCCCAATCGCCCCAAGCCCGATTACACCCAGTTTCTTGCCGCTGATTTCAATACCTGCATACTTGGCCTTATTTTTCTCAACAAGTTTAGCAACATCCGGATCATCTTTAACAGAATTCACCCAATTTACGCCGCCGATAATGTCACGGGATGCCAGAAACAGTCCGGTCAGTACCAATTCCTTAACACCATTGGCATTAGCCCCCGGTGTATTAAAAACAACAATCCCTTTTTCAGCGCATTTATCAATCGGTATATTGTTCACTCCTGCTCCGGCCCGGGCAATTGCCTGCAGAGAATCCGGCAGGTCCAGTTCATGAACACTGGCACTTCTGACCAGAACGGCATCCGCCTCTTCATAGTTATCCGTAATAGCATATTCTTCCGAGAAATTGTCCAGCCCAATCTTGGCAATCGGATTTAAACAATTGATTTTAAACATATAGATACTCCTTTACTCTGATGGTATGAAGAATTACTTTCTAGATGTTTCCTTCTTCAAATTTTTTCATAAATGCGATTAACGCTTTCACGCCTTCCATGGGCATCGCATTGTAAATGCTCGCTCTCATTCCGCCGACTGAGCGATGACCTTCTAAATTTACCAAGCCGGCCTCTTTGGCTTCTTTGGTAAATTTCTTGTCCAGCTCTTCTAATCCGGTTACAAACGGCACATTCATCAGTGAACGGTCTTTCTTAACGACTGTTCCTTTAAACATTTTGCTGGAATCAAGATAGTCATATAAAATTGCGGCTTTTTCCTCATTGATTTTTTTCATGACTTCGAGTCCGCCCAGTTTTTTCAGCCATTTAAATACTTTGCCGCAAATATAAATGCCATAGGCCGGTGGTGTGTTATAAAGTGACTTGTTGTCTGCCTGTGTTTTGTATTTTAACATGGTAGGCGTCCCCGGCAGCACATCATCCGTAATCAGGTCCTCCCGAATAATGACGACGACAACGCCGGCCGGGCCGACATTTTTTTGAGCACCTGCAAAGATCAAACCATATTTGCTTACATCTACAGGTTCAGACAGAAAATCCGACGACATGTCCGCAACCAGGATTTTGTCACCGGTTTCAGGAAGTTCTGTAAACCTCGTTCCATAGATGGTGTTGTTATGGCAAATGTACACATAGTCAGCGTCCTCAGAGATCTTCAGGTCCTTCATATCCGGGATATACGTATAGGTTTTGTCTTCTGAAGACGCAATGACGTCGATTTTACCGTAGATCTTTCCTTCCTGAATCGCTTTCTTAGCCCATTGTCCAGTGTTCAGGTAATCAGCAACCCTGTTCTTCATTAAATTCATCGGGACCATGGCAAACTGTTGTGATGCTCCGCCTTGCAGGAACAGCACCTTATAATTATCCGGAATGTTCAGCAAATCCCTAAGATCCTGCTCCGCATCACCAATAATTTTTTCAAAAGCTTTGGAGCGATGGCTCATTTCCATCACGGACATCCCCGTGACATCATAATCCAGCATTTCCTCGGCAGCTTCTTTGAGAACTTCTTCAGGCAATACTGCCGGTCCAGCAGAAAAATTAAATACTCTTGTCATTGTAAATTCCTCCTCCATTATCCTATTAGTATTCTTTCACTTTTGTATAGCCCTATAAAAAAGCAAAATCCACCCCCAGTGTTGGGGCGGATATTCCGCGGTGCCACCCAAGTTTTAGCCAGTATTTCTTCATTAAGTGACAACGTTTTCATCTGCAGAAATATATAAATAAAACCTCTAATCCCAAAATTAGGGACGAGAGGTATTCCCGCGTTGCCACCCATGTTGCCAAATCGGCCAACTTATATCCGCGTTATCGGGCGGAACCCGTCACAATTCGTCATCGGCCACTCCAGGATGGAATCTCATCGCATGTTGGCTGACTCGCACCGGCCATCAGCTCTCTGAACAACATTTAAATCAGATTTTCCTCTCATCGTGTTTGAGCATATAGGTTATTTTCAATATACTAATGTATTCAGAATGATTTGTCAAGTGGATAGATGATCTTCATGTGATGGACGATCTTCATTTTTCTCCATCCAATTGTGCATATAAAACCCCCTCTGCACATAAGAAACAGAGCACCCATTGATGCTCTGTCCTCATTTCTTAATTAACCTTTGCCACCAGTAAATCGGGTCTGTTGATATTGCTCTGTTTGTCGGTATTGTACTGTCTTTTGCTGATAAGGAACATTACAGCAGGGCATAGTCGGAAAGCAAATCACTGGATAATAACACGTACATGCATACGAATAAAAGCCTTTTCCAAAAAGGTGCATTTTTTGTTACCTCCTCGTATAAATTTTTTAAACAAAGTAGATTTAGATTTTGTATTACCATTATATTCCATACTGCTTTTTTTGAAATTAGTCCATATATTTTATTAAATTTTTAACCAAACAAAGACCTGGCAAATAGTATAAACTGAGGTGATTAACATGTATTCGATTATGCTTTCTTTAAATAAACGTCAGCTTTATGTGTCCAAAGACAGTCAAATTATCAGGAACTATCCGATTGGCATCGGAAAAACAGCGACACCTACTCCAATCGGATCTTATGAAATCATTAGTAAAGTACCAAATCCCGGAGGCGTATTTGGTGTGATGTGGCTTGGACTCAGCATCCCTGGATATGGAATCCATGGTACAAATAATCCTCAGTCAATTGGCAGACAAGTTTCTAAAGGCTGTATCCGCATGCTTAATAAAGATGTCTTAGAGCTCGCTAGAATTATCCCCACTGGCACCTCAGTCACTATCCGTTCTTAATTAAGAATACCCCTATTGTCCACCAATCGCATGGAAACCAAATAAGAAACAGAGCACCAAAATAGATGCTCTGTTCTTAATTACCTGGCAACGTGCTATTTTCCCTTGCAGTATCGTCGCCCCAGGAGGTCTTAACTTCCGTGTTCGGGATGGGAACGGGTGGTA
>NZ_MCHF01000041.1:0-29069 GCF_001707455.1 Dehalobacter sp. TeCB1
ATTTAGTTGCATAACTAAATTATACAGTATTTGCGGGCTCTTTGAGCCCGCTTTTGCTATTTCTCACGCAATAAAAGTAGGGCTATTGCCCACGAACGGTTACGTTCGTTGTGCAACAGCCCCTTTTATTATCAATAATTTTTATTTTTAAGCTATTATTTGTCAGTTCATCTCTCATGGATAGCTTGCCAAGTATTATCCATACGCTCATCCCCCTGCTCCTAGGATCTATCATATCACCGTATGAATACTTCTACAGAACTGATTTTTCCATTTATAACCATTTAAGCAAAAATATCTCTTTAGCGGAACCAAACTTCACAACCATCAAAGGGGTTGGCGGTTCCTAAATTCAAGTGCCCGTTTGCTGTTTTAAACAAGATCCTTGCACCGTAGTTATGCGGATTTCCCAAACCGTTTAAGGTAATTGGAGCCCAATGAATGCCATCCTTGGACTTAAACAAATCAAATCCATTAAATGGATAGATTGCATCGCCTACTGTAAGCAGCACGCTAAGAATGATTCGCAGAAGTTCTTCTAGAAATCCGGGTAAATTTAGAATTGCAGGAATGATAGCGGGAACGAGCGGTTTAAGGAGTACAGACCAGTCAAATGTGCCCAGGAAGAATTCCCCATTGTATTCTTCCAGCTGCCAGCAGTATAAATTAAAGGGATTTCCTAACCCCGAGGGTTTATGGCTTAATGCTTTGCCCCGTGTGCCCGTGGTGGGGTTGGTAGGCTTTTTAGCCTTGCCCCCGATTACCAGCTGCCAATGATCCTGCGCGTCTATCCTCACCAGGTCAAAGGGTTTAAATGCGGAGAGATTCATCGGCTGTTGCGCAAGAAGAGGGAACATAATGGCGCCAACATATAAATAATCTTTAAACGCTCCAAGTGTTAAGGGAATAATATTAAGCGCATCACCGGCTCCCTTGTCGATCACCAATTTCCATTCATTAATGATGGGTCCTGTGCCTTCAGTTCTCCAAAGTTCAAATCCTTCCACCAGATTAGAGGTAGCGGCATAAAGGTGTCCTTTAAAGCTTGCCATCATCATTACTTGCCCGCTTGGGTTTTTACCTTGGATAAATCCCGGGTTGCTTGGATCCCCTGTAACCTGCTCCCATCTGCCATTTGGAAAGTGAACGGTAGGAGGGATATATTCATAAATCAGAGCAGTTAGAGTTTGAGAGATCTCATCTACAGTTGACATATAGAGTTTTTCGTTGGTATGAATCACCATTGCCCTTGTGGAAGTACCGTTAAGATTATCATTGGGTATTTCAAGCCAGGACAATCCATCTGTGGACCTAAATGTCCTTACCTTACCCTGACAATACCCACCAACATAAAGCGCCGTTTGACCATTCAGGTCGGTATAACGGATCATATACCGAAAACCTTGGATAATATTGAAATCAGCTGGAGCTTTAAAAACTTTCTCCCAACCGGCATGGGGAAGCGCTTTGTTATAACGCCAGATTTCTGCTCTGTTATCGACAACCTCAGGGGTTAGCTCCTTCGGGATTTCGAAATCCCCCAATATTCCTGCATTCTTAATAGTCAGGAGAATGTTATAGAGAATATTTCTTCCGGTCCCTACATAGAGATATTCTCCCATCTCAGCCATTGACCAGGCATAATTGTTTTGCATGGCGTTGTTGGGATTTGTATCAAAACCGTTTCGGGGAGTTATTTTTTGGAAACCATATTTATTGAACACATAATCACCCTCCAAAAATTAGGACAGACTTTTTCCTGGTACATCATATGAACATTGTCCAGTTCTGACACAGAAATTTTTTTGAAAGGAGTCAGGGTGACTTAGCGTCAAATTGTGCGTATAATCCTCCTACCAATCAGGTTGTTTAACAAAAAAATAGAGAGTTATTAGTCAAAATCAAACAGCGCATTGAGCTCCTGTTCTGTTAGCTTGGACAACATCGTTTCTCCGGGCTGGATGACGGAATCGATCAGCTTTTTCTTCTTGGCCTGCAAGGCGTTGACTTTTTCTTCGATGGTCCCTTGGGTCAAAAGCTTGATGACCTGAACCGAATTATTTTGCCCGATCCGGTGCGCGCGGTCCGTAGCCTGGTCTTCAACGGCCGGATTCCACCAGGGGTCAAAATGAATGACAGTATCGGCGCCCGTCAGGTTAAGGCCCATCCCACCTGCTCTTAAAGAAATAAGAAAGACCTTGCCTTGACCGTCATTGAAGGCTTGGGCCATTTGAGTTCTTTCCAGAGCCTTGGTAGAACCGCTCAGGTAAAAGTGCGTGATCTTATGTTGATTAAGGTCATTCTGAATCAGATCCAGCATCGAAGTAAACTGGGAAAAGACCAGAATCCGATGGCCGGCGTTCAGCGATTCTGTCAAAATCTCCTGAAACAACAGCATCTTGCCGCTTCCCCCCGTATAATTTTCAATAAACATTGCCGGGTGGGAGCAGATTTGCCGCAAGCGGGTTAAGGCTGCCAGTATTTTAATCTGGCTTTTGGCAAAACCTGAGACAGCCAGTTCCTCAGCAAGCTGACGTTTCGTTTGCTGGAGGTAGGCCAGGTAGATTTTTCGTTGCTCATCTGTCAAAGCAGCTTTGATCTCCGTTTCAATTTTGGGAGGCAGTTCTTTTAGGACATCAACTTTCAGTCTGCGCAGGATGAACGGCTTGATCTGCCTGCTCAATTCCTGAAGAGATTCCGTGTCTCCTTTCGACACGGGCAGGGCGTATTTCTTGTGAAATTCCTGGTGGCTAGGCAGATAGCCGGGCATAATGAAATGAAAGATGGACCAGAGCTCCGACAGGGAATTTTCAATGGGTGTTCCGGTTAGAGCAAAATATCCTTTGGCTTGAATTTTCTGGACAGACTTGGCATTGAGGGTTTGCGGATTCTTGATGTTTTGGGCCTCATCCAAAAAACAATAGGAGAATGCCAACTTGGAAAATTGCTCAATATCACGGCGCAGTACGGCATAAGAAACGACAACAAGATCAGCTGGCGTAATCCGGCTGATTTGTTCCTGCCTCTCGGCAGGCTGCCCATCGATGACGAGCACATGTAGGTCAGGCGTAAATTTCTCTGCTTCACTTTGCCAGTTGTAGACCAGGGAAGTCGGCGCGATGACTAAAAACGGTAATAAAGAGGAGGGATTTTGGGCGGCAGTGAGCTTTTCCGATAGAACGAAGGCTAAAACCTGCAGGGTTTTGCCGAGACCCATGTCATCGGCAAGGATACCGCCCAGACCATAGGAAGCAAGCGTCTTCAGCCATTTAAAACCTGTTTTCTGGTAATCACGCAGCACCTGCTGCAGCGGCAGCGGAGGATCATATTCCCCGTCCTGGGGTTCCAGGATGCTTTGGACCAGTTGTTTGAAAGCTTTATTGCGTTGGATTCCAGAAAGTTCGGCCTGCCTGAGGAAGCTGTCAATGTACAGGGCCCGGAACTTCGGGAGGTGAAGCGTTTGGTTGGTTAAATCCTGCCCCTTCAGATCCAGGTGATCGAGAAGTTTGCTCATGGCTTCCAGGTCATGCTGCTGCAAATCAAGAAATGAGCCGTCACGCAGGCGGTAGTATTTCTTCTTCATCTGCAGGGATTGAAAGATATCAGCTAATTCCCCCGGATCAATATCACCGCAGGTAAAAGAGACTTCCAGCATATCCAGGGATTCATCCAGACGAATCCGGCCGGAAAAGGTGGCGGAAGTTTGAATTTTCAATCGGAAATCATCGGAATAGTAGGTTTCCGCCAAATCTTGAAGCTCCGAAAATCCCTTGACGGTAAAATCAAAGATCTTCTCGTCATCCTCCAGACTGATTTTGCCTTCAGATACGATAAAATCAGCCTGTTCAAAGATATTCAGAATTTTTCTTTCCTGCTCAAGATCCCGGATCAGGATTTGATCATCACCTGGCGCAGTCCGGAAGCCCCCGCGTGAAGAAAACGGATTAATCGAGATCTCCCCGTAATGAAATTCCAGGCGGGCTGTAACTCCGTTTTCTCCGGCCCGGTCAAAATAGATCTTCGGCTGCAAATCCTCACGGATAAATCTATCTGCAAGTGTTGGCTCTACGCGGACTGTCGCAATTTTTTGCATCAACGGGAGGGCTTCTGAAGCAAACCGGTCTTTTTGCGCCGCAGTAAACAGAATGCCTGGACGCTGCTTGCCGTTCAGGGCTTTGAGCAGGTTGGGCAGGAATTCCGTTTGCTCCTGAGAGACCTGATAAATCTGCCGGTTGTAAAGATAATATCTCCCATCTGCGGTTAACGGGACAGGCAGTTCATTTTGCAGCAACAGAAGGATATTTTGTTCTTCGGCCTCAACGGAAAAGTCTAGCGGGATATCCTTCCGTCTGATATTTACAGTCAGAAATTCGGTTGTTTCATAGCCGTTGGCAAAACCGGCATGCAGGGAAAAAGGCTTTGATCCCAGCGCATCCAATAATTTGCTCAAATAGTAAGTGCTGAGTACAAACGGTTTTTGACTGAACGGAGAAGCTGTATAGGCAAAATTGGAGACATTCCTGATTTCCTGGAAAGCTTCATATTGGGCCAGCATATCCTGGAGCATGGCGATCAAAGGCGCGTCAGTTTCTTTGAATTTGTGACGGGTCGGATCATAGGTGAATTTTGCCCCAAAGTCCAGAGAATGCTCATTTTTTACGGCAAGTAAAAAATCCTTTAAGTTTTTAACAACATAAGGACGCTTTAGGCCTACTTTCAGCTGGAGCTGGGCACTTATTTTGCGAAAAACCGTACTGAGCTGAAGTCCCACCTCGAGGTTCAGCTCTTCCAGCGGATTCTCCTGCTTGCGGTCGGAGATGAAGGTCATGAACTCACTGCCGGCCTTGATGGAATCCGAAAATGAAGACTGTATGGCAGAAAGTTTTTGCCGTGCAGTTTTTAAAACTGCGACGACATGTTTACAGGCCCCGGGATATTCGGCGTAGGCCGGACAAGTGCAATGAGCGGAGCTCACGGTCCCGCTCTGATTTAACACGATACGGACATCGTAGTGCCAATTGCCGGCGACAATCGCTTTGATGGCCCTTTGCTCAGGGTCAAAATTAAAGTTGCTTACTTTCCGGCTCTGCGCATAAATGACACCGAGCTCGTAAGATTTTCGGTTGGAGGCAAGGGCTTGAATCTCCCTTTCTGTGACGTTGAATAAGGCCATGAAAGGAACTCCTTTGAGGATTAATGGTGTGCAATAATCCTAGAATACCATAAAACAGAGGAAATATCATTTTAACGGCAGGTGTTCCGGTTGGCATTTTTAGCAGATATCTTGGAACAGCTGTTTATTAATAGAATGGATTGAGTCAAAAATTGCAAAAATAATTGTAAGCTGGCTACAAGATCTGTAAAATAAAAATAAAAAGGGAGTGACAGTATGTTAATCGTTACGACCGAAAATATCAAAGGTTACAAAGTAACGGATGTTAAAGGACAGGTGTTCGGTCTCGTTGTTCGCAGCCGGGGATTGGGCGGGAATATCATAGCTGGGCTGCGCAGTCTTATCGGCGGGGAAATCCATGAATATACCGCCCTGCTTGAAGATACCCGTAAACAGGCGATAGACCGTATGGTCAAGAATGCCCAGGCGATGGGAGCAAACGCTGTGGTGATGATGAGGTTTGATTCCAGCGAAATTGGACAGACCATGAGTGAGATTGTAGCCTTTGGAACCGCGGTTGTGGTGGAGAAAGAAGCTTAAGATGAGAATAACGGCTGAAATCTATATATTATTGGAAGTGGGGATATTTCTTATCATTGCCTTCTGTTCATGGTTTATTTGGGATAAACGCTATCGAAAGAATCATGGAAACGATATACCCAAAGGGTATATGGCTACGGATGAGGTTTTTATCGACCCAGTGAACGGTAAGAAATTTAAAGTTTATTATGAACCGGAAACCGGTAATCGGTTTTACAAAGAGGTTAAAGAGGAATGATGACCATTGAGTTTTTATGGATTAGGCAGGGCTTTTTGGGGATTTCAAACTAAGCCCTAACAGCCCAGCCAGCGCTGGTTTTTTTGATCGACCAGGTAACCGAAAACCGGCTGCAAAACAGATGATGTAAGGGTAAACGCCGAAACCAAAAAAGCGCCCTTGCTTATCCCCAATCCGGCAACCACTAAAAACGGCAGCAGTGTTTGAATAAAATTACTTGCCTTTTGGCTGTTTGCGGACCCGCTGGCGGAGGCAGGAAAATGGTGTTTTGCTAGATATCAAAACAAGGAAAATTTGGTATAATTAAGAACTAAGGAAGAAAAAGAAAGGGAGGTTTCAAAAGATTTTGAGCAGGAAAGTAAAAAGCCGGAGAGTCATCACATTCTCCCTGGTGCTTGTAAGCATCATCCTGCTTAGCGGATTGGTGGCTTGCAGTTCAGGCGGCACGGGCACTGAAGAAACGGTCCAAGACCAGGTGGACTCCACCGGAAACACTTTAAGCGATATCAAAACAAAACTCAACAAGGCAAATATTTATGGAGCTACTGTTTCTCCCGACAACGGGTTTGTCGCTTATATCCAGGGTAATTCGGAACTTTGGGAGGGACAGCTCTACCTTTGGCAGGTTGGCAGCAGTGAGCCGAAGCTTATTCCGAGAGTAAACGACAGGATCTGCAAACTATTATGGTCGCCGAACAGCAGCTATCTGTTTGTCGATATCGGGACTTCTGTACAGCGCGAAGGAATCATCGTTAGCGCCCGGGAAGACAAATCGATCGGGGATTTTGGTTACACCGGCGGGCCGTGCTGGTCGCCGGACTCCAAATGGGTGGCCGTCGGGATGGTTAACAGCAGTATCCAACCTGTTACGCCCACGGAATTAAACGGGGTCCAAGACCTGGTCCTTTACAATATCCAGACCAAGGAGAAAAAGGTGATCGTCAAAGCAACGAGCGAGTACGATTTTGTGCCGAGGGAATGGCTTGCAAATGGAAATCTTGAGTATGATAAATATTATTATAGGGGCCAAGCCATGGAAAAGTTGATTTATTCAGCTAAGCCGGACACCGCTTCAGCTCCTGAAGTTTCGAATGCCTCGGCATCGGCGCCGGCGACTCGTGCATATTTTGGAATCTGGATTATTAAGAAAGAAATTCCAACCCCCAATGTCACCTGCTTAAGCCAGGAGCAAATCGACGGCTATCTCGGCCAGGAGATCGCAGTGAACGATAAGCAAGTCGTCACAAGTAAAGGAACGATCAAAAATCCTGTTTATCAGGAAAACATCTGGACAAATACCGACCTTTACAACAATTGGCGGATGCAGTTCAGCAGTCTGGGAGTCACGGACGATACGGTAACGGAAATCGAGATCGCCAATTATCAGAATGATACGGAAAACGGAATTGGCTCGGGTTTTATTCTTACAAACGACAAACGGCTGTATACCAATATTGGCGGTGTTCTTTTTGAGTTAGGGAAATAAACAACATCAGAAAATTATGCCCGTTTTGACTTATTAGAAAAGGAAATAAAGCTGTTTGTACGGCTAATGATTAAGATTTCTTGACTAACCGGACTAAATTTAGTACTATATTTGTACAGGGGGTGATTCGTTTCTATGAACATTAAGGATGATATTCGGCCGATTTCTTATATTAAAGCCAATGCAGCTGAGGTACTGGATCAAGTGAACGAGTCCCGCAGGCCGGTTTATGTAACCCAAAATGGAGAAGCCAAAGCTGTTTTATTGGATACGGAGTCTTACGAAAAAATGAAAAATACGCTTGGGCTGCTAAAATTGTTGACGCAAGGGGAAAGTGACATCGTTAACGGAAATGTTTTATCTCAGGATGACTTTTTTTTGAGTATGGATCATCATCTTCTTGAGCAGGACGAGCAACGATGAATATTAAAAAATATCAGGTTTTTTGGACCAAAACCGCTCAGCAGGATTTAAAAAAAATAATAGAGTATATTGCGATCGACAGTACAATCAATGCGGGAAAGGTCTATACAGACATCAAAGAAAAATCCGAAAATTTATACCTATTACCCCTCCAGGGAAGGATTGTTCCGGAATTGAATTATTTCGGAATTTTGATTTATCGGGAATTAATAATCCCTCCATGGCGGCTGATTTATAAGATTGAAGAAAATAAAGTATGGATACTTGCAGTAATCGACGGAAGAAGAAATGTTGAGGACATATTGCTGGACAGGTTTATCGGATAGCTTTCTTCATCCTCAATGCTGTCCGTTGGTAACAAGGGCAAAAACTAACTATAAGCCGTAGATGAAGTGGGTATGCTATCCTTCATCGCGGCTTTTTCTCGCCTTAACTGGTTAATCAGGGATATAAAAAGAAAAGATGAAAGATAAAAATCAATTGCTTCACTGCAGCGTCCCGCAAAATTAATGAATGGTGTGATCGCAGCACGGTTCGCGGAATGAATACTGCTTTTTTGGGAGAAAATGAAGGGAAAACAAAAGGAGAAACCTTTATGACAGAAGCAATCATTCCGCAGCCGACTTTCCCTGCTCAGCACCAGAATTTTCAGCCCGGACTGGAAACATTAATGAACCCGAGTCCTGCCTTTGAGGATCCCAACTATCAGCCGGGAGGCAAACTCCGGGGAAAAGTTGCCCTGATCAGCGGAGGGGACAGTGGGATCGGCAGGGCCGTTGCTATTCTTTATGCCAAAGAAAGAATAGAACAGCTTGGCCGTCGCTGCCTCCTGATCGCAGGGGATGTCGCCGACGAGATGTTCTGCAATCAAGCCGTCCGGGAAACGATCCAAACCTTTGGTCATCTGGATATCTTGGTCAATAATGCCGGGGAGCAGCATCCCCAGAACTCTATTCTGGATATCACTTCCGAACAGTTGGAAAGAACATTCAGGACAAACATCTTTGCTATGTTTTACCTGACCCGCGCCGCATTGCCTCATCTCCAAAAAGGCGCTGCGGTTATCAATACAGCTTCGATTACCGCCTATCAAGGTGAAGTCCGTTTAATTGATTACGCTTCTTCAAAAGGCGCAGTCGTATCTTTTACGCGGTCTTTGTCCGAATCCTTAGCCAAACAGGGCATCAGGGTCAACGGCGTAGCCCCCGGCCCGATCTGGACTCCGCTTATTCCCGCTTCTTTCAGCGCAGAGGAAGTCCGTACATTCGGCAGTACGAACCCGATGCAGCGTGCCGGCCAGCCAGTGGAGCTTGCTCCTGCCTATCTTTTTCTGGCCAGTGCCGATTCCGCCTATATGTCGGGGCAAATCCTGCATATCAACGGCGGAACGATCATCAATAATTAGAAGAAGCGAGGTTATAGGCCTGTTCGCTTTGCAATACAGTTTTAAGCAGGCGGCTTAACAAAATGCTGCGTGTTTCCGTGGAAAAGTGTCCACGGGATTTTTTTTATCAGGGGGCAAAAGATATTGACAGATATATCGGCTGATGATATATTATATATCGTTAGAAGATATATCGGAGGATGATTGGTTTGGACAATAATACACCTTTGACAGAAGCCTTGTTTTATATCTTATTGGCGGTACGCACACCGAATCATGGCTATGGGATTATTCAGGATATCGGTGAAATGACCGGCGGAAGAGTCACATTAGGACCGGGGACCTTATACGGGGCGATTAATTCCATGCTTTCAAAGGGGTGGATCTGTTTATACAGTGAGGATAAGGAATCCAGAAAGAAAAAAGAATATCTTCTGACGAGCCGGGGTGCGGAAGTCTTTCATAACGAAGTCCAAAGGCTGAATGAACTTGTCAAGAATGCAAAAAAGATGGATGAGGGGCGGATCTAAAAGATGATAAAATTCAAATGGTATTATGACAAAGATGCCGAACAGGATTGGCTTCAAAAAATGTCTTTGGAAGGATGGGCCTTTAAAAAATTCTTCCTTGGATTTTATACGTTTGAACCCTGCGACCCTGGTGAGTACAATTATCAGATCGATTTACTGGATAAATGGGACGGGGACAAGGCTGATTATGCATCTTTCATGGAGGATACCGGCGTAGAAGTCGTCGGTCAGTGGTTCAGATGGGTCTTTTTACGGAAAAAGGCTGCGGACGGGCCATTCGAGATGTATACGGATGTCCAATCCAAAATCATGCAATACAGTAAGATCAAGCGTTTTTTCACCGTCTTTTTGGCCATAGAGATCATCTGCTTCTTGGTGGAGTTGATGGCAGCCTTTGAAAGCGGCGAGGTTCTCTTTGGGGCTTTTACAGTGTTACTTGGGATTATTGCTATAGCGATGTTAAAGATCGTATGGAAATGCCAGTGGAAAATTGAGCAGTTAAAACGTGAGGAAATATGAAGAAGTGACAGCCTTGGGACAAGGCTGTTTTTTTATGACAAGCGCTGATAGCATGGGAAAAATAAAGGAGAACAAATTTATTTGGAGAATTTTACTAAAATAAAGTCCTTATTGCATAGGGGCCTGAAAATTTTGAGATTGCTGTTGTTGTACGGCTTGTCTTCCCTTTTCTATAGACGTCAAGTCCTTTGGACTAATCATGGCTAGCAACTGTTCTAATTCTCCGACGTGTTGTCTTTCTTCATCAGCAATATGATGGAGAACCTTTTTTACTCTCTCATCATTTGTTGCCATAGCATGAGATTCATAGCCGATAATTGCTTCGTACTCCCCTGCAATATCAACCCGAAGGGCCTGAGCCAACTCCTCATTGGACATCTGCTTAGGGACATTCGCTACAAATGGGTTTCCAAGTAAGGCCATAAGATCATATCCTTCCTATGAAAATGAGTTTATCTTATAGTCTGCCTGTTTATGAAAGCAGTAATCAGGTATTTATTGGTAACGAGTACGGCAGCCAGCAACGAAGGTGAGTAAATATAAAAAATAATAGGTTTTGGGGAGATAAGATGAATGTGCACCGGATGAAAAAAAAGAAATATGGGTGGGTTTGCCTTGCGCTAATCCTTCTGCTGGTGTCAGGCTGCGTTGCGCAGCCTGGGTCTTCCACAGGTCCTGCCGGTGCTGCTGAACCATCTCCGGCAACTGAAAACACCGGCAACCAAGGAGACATAGCGCCGGGGCTACAGGAGACCGGAGCTTCAAGTGAGAATAGTGCAGCTATCTCGGATGAAAAAAGCGACAGCATGCACAGCGGGAAGTTTTTCGCCAAGAACGGCAACATCCTGATTTATTATGCCGAACTGCAGGATGGGATCTATATGGTGGATACCGCAAAGAATACAGTACGGCGACTGGTGAAGACCCACTCCGTGCATAAGCTCTACTTTGACGGCACCTACGTCTACTATATGCCCTACTATTATCTGGGACGGGGTATTTACCGGGTTGACCTTAAGGGAAACACAGAAAAGATCTGTACGAACTCTTCGCTGCAACTGTGGCTGACAGAAGATAAGATCTATTTTACCGATCAGATCGGCTTTGACGATATTAACCAGACCCCGCGCGGAAATTTGTGTACGATGAATAAAGACGGCACCAACATCCAGATTTTGATCAAGAACGTCGGCAATTACTTTTCCATTCAGGACGAATGGATTTATTACACCCACTTGAGTAACAGGGACCTTTACCGGGCGGTCTTGGACGGGAGCCGCAGTGAATGTCTGGCCCAAGGGCGCACCTATATCACTGCTGCCGACAATGACTACCTGATTTATACGGATTACGAAGACGGTGAAACGCAGCATTTGCTGAATAACCGGACCGGCGAAAATATTATCCTTGGACAGTTTGGAGGAGGCTCCCGTTATAACGGTCAATTCTACATTGTGACTGAAGAGCGGGGTCCGAATGGTATTCCTTCTTCCACAGGCTGGTCGGTCTTCCGGGTCGATCAAAAAGCAGGAAAAGCTGTGAAACTTGCTTTCCTGGAAATGGACCGGTTTGGACTCGATGGTATGAGCTATGTGTATGGTGATTGGCTCTATTTTTACACGATGGATGGCGGGCCCACTGGTCAAAGGGGGACATACCGGGTAAAATGGCCTTGTGATGATTATGAAGCCGAGTATCTCGTCGACGGATATCTTTTTTATTTGGACGGCTATGGCTATTATATTGAGGAAGACGAGAATGCCCAGCCCCCTACTTTTGCCCGGATCAATCTGCAAACCGGGGAAGTCAGCCGCTGGTCGTTTCAGGAATAGGCAGAACCCGATGGTAGTGTAGCCATCGCCAAACCTTATCCAAACCCATGCAATATGTGCTGGAGAAAAAAGCAATTAGGAACGGTAAGCTAAAGGTCTGGCAAGCAATCCGGGAAATGATTACCGATGGGGATACGGCTAAATTTATGAAGAACAGCACGGAGCGTTTTCAATTCTATTTCGATGAAAAGACAAATAAGATTGTTTTTCTTGAGCACGTTCGGCTGTAGCTGATGGCTAATATTTTAACAAATATATTAGAACTGAACCAAATTTACCGAGAAGACTTCAGAATTGTAGGTATGTTTATTTATTGGATTATGAATTACTCATCGTTATCAAGGAACTCAAACTAATATTGTGCAAGATTGGTGATCCCGTACATGTAATCGCCAATTCTGGTTCGGGGTCATTATTTTGTTTCAACAGACGATTTTGATTGAGGGTATCTTAAATTAACCGGAAACCGGAGGAAGTCAATGAGCCGCTAGATCAAATCGTTAAGGAGGTAGAATAATGGAATTCAACAGCCTTAACCAGTACATACGCTATATTGAATTAGACAGGGAGCGTGTCCCCTCCTTTACGGAATACCCCTTTCATTTACCTGCCATCAAGAACTTAGACAGGTTGTCTTTTCACCCCAAAGTAACGTACATAGTCGGTGAAAATGGTTCGGGAAAATCAACAATTTTAGAATCGATCGCGGTTGCATTTGGTTTTAATGCGGAAGGCGGGACAAAGAATTTCAATTTCACTTCCAGAGCGACGCATTCAGACTTAAATCAATATATCAAAATTATTAAAGGAGCCAAAAGACCTAGAGATGGTTTCTTCTTTAGAGCAGAGAGCTTTTATAATTTTGCGTCCAATGTTGAAGATTTAATGTTGGAGGGGGCCTATGGCGGAAGGTCGTTGCATGAACAGTCGCATGGCGAGTCATTTTTCGCGGTTTTTCAGAATAGGTTTTGTCGGGAGAGTATCTATATTCTAGATGAACCGGAAGCGGCGTTATCCCCTTCACGGCAAATGTCGATGCTGACAAGGATTCATGAACTGATCAACGAAGGATCTCAGTTTATCATTGCAACGCATTCCCCGATCATCTTGGCCTACCCGGATGCCTTGATCTATCAGATTCGTGACGGATTCGAGCAGGTACGCTATGAAGAGACGGAGCATTATCAAATCACGCGTTCTTTCTTAAATAACACGAAAAAAATGCTTGATATTTTATTGAAATAATTAAAATTATTCGAATGCTCATTTGTTCATTGCCAAACATTGCTAATATCTTTTCCTGTAATTTCAGAAGGAAATAAAACATGTTTTAATATATAATTTTCCTTGGTGTTATTTTTTTATATCTTATCCATTATCCACCAGATATCTTACTTACTATTTTTAGGAGGAAGAAAGAATGAGCTTTCGAAAAAATTGGCTGAAGTTCCTGCTTTCAATGGCACTGGTGTTCACAATCACAATTCCTGCGATGCCTTTACAAGCATATGCTGCCCAGGCAGTAGAAAATAAAAGACTTGCAGGGGATAGCAGGACGCTAACTGCGATTGAAATCTCCAAGGAGGGATGGACTGCAGGTTCAAATGCCGTTATCCTTGTCCGTGATAACAATTTTCCAGATGCGTTAGCCGGTGCTGTCCTGGCGGCAGCCTATGATGCCCCGATACTTTTAACGAACAGTCAATCACTCTCTCCTGACACTGCGTTGGAGATCGAACGACTCCAAGCGCAAACGATCTATATCCTTGGCGGTACCGGTGCGGTATCCGCAGCGATTGAAGAGGATCTGTCTGCGGACTATACGGTCGAGCGTATCACAGGCGGCAATCGTTATGAGACTTCAGCGAATATTGCCAAATATCTGCAAGACAATCATAAACTGTTGACGAAAAAGGCTGTCATCGCCTATGCACAGAATTTCCCGGATGCCTTGGCGATCTCATCCTGGGCAGCGCAAAACGGTGTACCGATTCTGTTATCCGAAACAAATTCTCTACCAGCAGCGACAAGCGAAGCTTTAACTACACTGCAAGTAACCGATACGATTATTACTGGCGGGACTGGCGTCATCAGTGCGCAAGTCGAATCCAAACTTCCGGATCCAACCCGTTATGGCGGAAATAATCGTTATGAAACAGCAGTCAACATTATTAATGGCCTTGGTCAAGCGACGGATACCCTCTTTGTTGCCACAGGGCTAAATTTCCCCGATGCCTTAGCTGGTTCCGCGTTAGCTGCAAAACAAGGAAAAGCCATTCTGCTCGTCGGTAACGGCATTGATCCTTCCGTAGAAACTTTTTTAGCAGGTAAGGTAGGACAAATCAATAAAATTTATTCTGTCGGCGGTACCAGTGTTGTGAAGCCATTGGTCCTGAATCAGATCTATTCTTGTATCGTTTTGGAGCAACCCGCCGAAGCATTTGCCAACGCGATGAACGCGATCAAAGCACTGGATCAGGATACCGTTGACCGGTATTTCAGCTACGATGGACTCATGAATTCTGATGAATCGACCAGCACCACGATCACCGATGAAAATATTGCCTCTTTCTTCACCAAACTCGATTACAACATTGTGTCTTCAGCCATAAACGGTGATACGGCAACCGTGACAGCGGAAATCACCAATACCGATTTCGCGGCCGTCTTGGATGCTTACCTCGATGCGGTCATGAAATTGGCGATTGAACAGGGATTATTGCCTGAAGAGGAACAATTAAGTGATGAAGAAGCTGAACAGGCGATACAGGAGCTACTGTTTGACGCCATTGCCAATGAGGACCAGACAACAACAGTCACAATCGAAGTGAATCTTGTGAAGAATAATAATAGTTGGACAATTACCATGGATGACGAATTTGCAGATGCGATCCTGGGTGGATTCATCAGTGCATTTGAAGATCTTCTGAAAGAATAAATAAGCAGTAAATAAAGAATGGCGGCCATTTGGACGCCATTCTTTTTTATAAACTCATTACTGCCAAAAACAATCCAATGTGAAAGTAAGCGGTTTCTAAAAAACGTTAAATAAAAAGGAATAAAAAGGAATAGAAAGATAGATATAGAAATATTAAACATTAATGTAATGGATTAATGGAATTAGAATGAGTTGGGGGATGCGCACGTTGAAAAAACAGATTAATAAATTGCTTTGTCTGGGATTAATTCTGATGATGCTTCTTGTTATGTCATCCTGCGCTCAAAAGTCTGAGGGTTTTGCGTAATCTGAAAAAGGAAAACCGACAATGATCATAAGTGTAAGCAGGCGAACAGATATCCCGGCATATTATGCAAAATGGTTTTACCGTCGCCTAAAGGAAAAGTCTGTTCTTGTCCGTAACCCGATGAATATTCACCTAATCAGTAAAATTGACCTTTCGCCGGATGTCGTTGACGGTATTGTTTTCTGGACGAAAAATCCGGCACCGATGCTTGAACGGTTGGACGAGCTGAGAGCCTACACCTATTATTTTCAGTTTACCCTTAATGCCTACGGAAAAGATATTGAACCGAACGTACCATCAAAAAATGATATTGTTATTCCGACATTTCAAAAACTGTCTCAAAGAATTGGCAAGGACAAGGTGATTTGGCGGTACGATCCGATTCTGTTCAATACGGATTATACAACGGCGTATCATCTTAAGTTTTTTAAGTCGCTTGCAGTAAAGCTCGCCGGTTACACGGAAAAATGCACGGTCAGTTTTTTAGACTTTTACCAAAATACAGAGCGGAACCTTCGGACATGCAATATCATCAAACCGACAACCGATCAGAAAGTGGAATTAATGCAGCGGTTTGCAGAGACCAAAACAGTTCGGAATGGATATGGATACCTGTGCGGAGGATATTGACTGCGGAAAATTTGGCATCCGTCAGGCGCATTGTATTGATAAAGAGCGCTTTGAACGTTTAGGCGGATATTATCTAAACGTTGAGAAAGACAAAAACCAGCGGCTGGAATGCGGTTGTGTTACAAGCGTTGACATCGGGGCTTATAATACCTGTAAAAACGGATGTCTGTACTGCTATGCGAATTTCAGCCCGAACGCTGTTCAGAAAAATGATGCTGCGCATCATCCGGAATCCCCATTGCTGTTTGGCGGTGTCGGCGAAAATGATGTGGTAAAGACCCGTGATATTAAATCGTGCCGCAATTGTCAGTTCGAATTGTTTTAGGGTTGGGAAAAAGTCCATACCTTAGAGTTTCATTGCAATTTATTGTAAAGAGGAAAAGAAAATTGGGCGGTGCTTCACAATCGCAAAAGAAGTCAAGAAAAAAATAAGCATATTTGTTATCCTTTGAACTGGCAGGTGAGAACATGGAAAACTGGGAAAAAATTAAGGCAGTACAGCGGATGCAGGAGTATATCGATGAACACTTGACCGAACCCATTACCCTGCATTCTCTGGCCCGGGCGGCGGGGTATTCGCCCTGGCATTCAGCTAGAATGTTTAAGGAGCTGATCGGAAAAGCACCGTTTGAATACATCCGGGCTTTGAGGTTATCCCAGGCAGCTGTTACACTGAAGGACAGGGATCGGAAAATCATTGATGTTGCTTTCGACTTCGTCTTTGATTCCCATGAAGGATTCACCCGGGCCTTTTCTAAAGAATTCGGAATTACGCCCAAAACGTACAGCCAAAACAAAGAAACGGCATCTCTTAAACTTTTCATACCCGGCTATGTCCGTGATTATTACCTGACGAAACAAAAAGGAGAGAGCAATATGTCTGATCATTCTCAGTCAAACACGGTCTTTGTACAAGTGGTGGAACGTTCCGCCCGGAAACTGATCTTCAAAAGCGGCTTAAAAGCGACCCATTATTTTGAATACTGCGAAGAAGTAGGGTGTGCTGTCTGGGAACAGCTTTCTGCAATTAAAGAAGCCATCTATGAACCCATTGGGATGTGGCTGCCGGACAATTTGCGCCGGCCGGATACGTCGCTTTATGCCCAAGGGGTTGAGGTTCCGGCGGATTATACAGGGGAAATTCCGGATGGTTACGAGAGCATGAACCTGTCGCCGTGCAAGATGATGGTTTTTCAGGGTCAGCCTTTTGATGATCCAAAATTTGGCGAGGCGATCGAAGAATTATGGGAAGTCATGAAAAGTTACAATCCGGAAATCTATGGTTTTCAGTGGGCGGACGAGGACGGCCCGCGATTCCAGCTGGCGCCCATGGGCTACAGAGGGTATATCGAGGCCAGGCCAGTCAGAGAATTGAAAAAATAGGTTTCACAAGGCGGGAATTCAAGCTGGAGCGATTCGTTTCGTTCCGGCTTTTTGTTTTGTTTCCCGCTAATCTTTGAGTATAATATAGGCAAAGAAGGAAAAAAACGAAAAAGAGGATAACCTGTTATCAGTATCTGTCCATTAAAAAGGTATTTGCGAAGGATTAATGAAGGTAAACTCAACTATTTATTTATATTCTTTTCCGGAGAGTGAAATCTTGAATGACAAAGAATAAAAAGAGCATATAAGATTGGAGCCGCAATATCATCTAGGGAAAAACCTATATATAATCGAGAAATCCCAATATTTTGGTTCTAAACTGGTACTAAAGGGAATTATACATATTGTACACACACAAATGGGGTGGTATAATATGGATATAAAAAAAGGTAAAGTGATAGTCTTTAAAAAAGGAGGGGAAACAATGAGTGCGGTAAGAGTTAACGCAACTCCCGAGATTAAAGGAAAATTTGCTGAAGAAATAATGGCTGAGGTAAGAAAAAAACCTTCCCCTCAAGCGATAGAACGTAATAAAAAGGCACATGGTCTTCTTTTAAAACTACGGAAGAATTAAAAGGAGCATTTAATGAGTAGGAAAAGTATATATGACCATCAAAATATCATTCAACTGATTGAATTAACAGAAGGATATCGGTTGAATGATTTTTGTTGGCTGTCAAAATAGGTCATCTTGCGGTTGATAAGAAATATAAGGAAATCTATACGAATATTGGGTCTCTAATGGTTGAATTAGCCCGCGGTATTTGTATAGAAATACGAACTCATGGGGTAGCCTGCCGCTTTATTACAGTCGATGCTGATGTGGAAAACGATCAAGATGTTTGTGATTTTTATATTAAAAATGGCTTTAAATTTAATGAAAGTTATCAAAATCATAAGAGAAAGAACCCCAGTTTACGATTAGATATTGACGGGGATATAGAAGAAGTCAAATTTCAGCAATCAGGATAATTTTCATAGGATAATCTAGGAGGGACAGCCCTTCTTATTTACTAAAAATACGATAAATATACGTTTTCTTTAAAAAAATGAAAATCTAAAGGAGGTACTGAAATGGATTTTAAGGATTGTATGCAATTTATTATGGAGAGTCAGGCGACCTGTACCCTGTGTACGGTCGAGGGGGACCAGCCCCGGGGCAGGGGAATGATTCCTTTGTGGGTGAAAGATGACGGAATCTATTTTACGACTGCCGCTTCTAAGAATTTGTATAAACAACTGCGCACCAATTCCAAGGTGGAACTTTGTTTTGTCACCTCGCAGCCCATCAAGCATTTACGGGTAATGGGCGATGTGGAGTTTGTTGAGGATTCCGCTTTAAGGGAAAAGGCCCTGGAAGAAAGGCCTTTTCTCAAGGCCCTTGGTTTTGATACCTCGAATAATCCGAACTTTATTCTTTTCCGGGTAGTCAACGGGGAAGCCCATTTCTGGACCTGGGGAGACAATCTCAAGGAAGCGGACATACCGAGGATCAAATTCTAGACCGTTAGAATATTATTTTTGATTTGTCCGTTCAAACGCGCATGACAAGCACATAGGCTGTTGACATGCCGTTTTTTTATGGGGTAGAATTCAAATAATGGGAATCAGCGCAAAGAATCCTGAGAAGATCTGAAAGGAGAACAGGGATTGGTAAAGAGATTATGGGTTGCGATTTCGATTTTTACCCTGGTGCTGGTGGGTTGGCAGGCACCGACGGTTTGGGCCGACTCAAGCTCGGTGACGAGCGCCGACAAGTCCGTCAGTATTGCCGGTCAATCCACCACAATTAAGGCGGTGCGCGCCGATCTGAATGATCCCAATATCCGTGTGCTTTCCGTGCCGGCAGGCAAAGTCGGCGATGTTAAGCCCTTCGAGCAGATCATCGGCAGCATAGACAAAAACAAGTATGAAGTATTGGCGGCAGTCAACGGCGCGTTCTTTGAGGCCTACAATGAAGGCAAGAAGCCCATAAACGGGACCTTGGTACATAACGGGGCGACGATGCACTATGAAACCAGCAGCATGATAGGTTTCGGCAGCGCCGGCGAAGCGCAGCTTGATAGGGTGGCCTTCAGGCAGTACGTCTATGTCGACGTTACCGGAGGCAATTACCTTTATAAACAACTCTTTTACTTACGCAACTGGAATGTCATCAGGCCAGCCGGCTACACAGGTTATCGCGAGGCGATCATCACCCCGGATTACGGTACGGAAACCGGGAATACCGATATGGTCTGTGTGGTGGTACGCAATGTCAAAGACGTGACGGGTAGCGTTTATACAGCGGGCGGTGCGAAAGTTCTGCAGAAAGGTACGGTTACAGCTATCAGCCAGGGCAATACGGCCATTCCGGCTGATGGATTTTTATTGTTGATGCCGACTAGCAGCGCCTACCGCCAGCTATTCCATGTTGGATCGACGATTGATTTTGTGCGGCAAGTATGGAATAGCCGCACAAATACGGATGATACGGCTGATTGGATCAATTTGACCAACATCACCGGTTGCGGCCCGAGCCTCATCTTGGATGGACAGGTGACTGCCGATCCGGTCGGTGAGGGCTGGAACGACCCGAAACTCACCACGGCTGCCGGCAATCGTTCGTTCATCGGGCTGACGACCGACAAACAATTGGTTTTCGGTACCACGCCGGGTCTTACGATCAAAAATTTGGCTCAGGTTGCCCAGGCGTATAACCTAACAGACGCCATGAATTTAGACGGCGGCGCCTCCAGCGCCCTGTGGCTGGGCGGCAGGACCATAACGCCCGCCGGACGGGAGCTTTCCAATATCATCGCCGTCGTACGGCTGAAAGTTTCCGAGCCGGCCATGCCGGCGAGTGGAATCACTGCGGACAGAACCATTAACGGGGGCAGTACACCGGCTACCTCGGTAAAAGTGTCCCAAGAAGGATGGATAAAGGCTGATTCAGTGGTCGTCGTCCCCGGAGAAAACAACCATTTGATCGACGCCCTGGCAGCAGCACCCTTGGCCGGCCAGGAGCAGGCGCCGATCCTTATGGTGGAAGGTGGCGTCCCGACGGCCGAAGTGATTGGTGAGATAAAACGGCTGGGAGCAAAAAGAGCTTACTGCATCGGCTTCCAAGCGGATGTCGTGTCTGGAAAATTGAAAGCAGCCATCCCCGATCTCGAGGCAAAAGTGCTGCAGGGGGAAGGGCGCGCGGAGACGGCGAACCTGGTAGGAGACGAAATTGCTGATCCACGTGGGGTATTCCTCGTAGGTTTTGATGCTCTGGCCGACGCCGTGAGTGCCGGGCCCTACGCGGCAGCCAACGGATGGCTAATCCGCATAACGGACGGAGCCGGTGTCTATCATCCCGAAGCTTGGAGTTTACTAAAGGCTGGACTAGACGCCAATAATTTGGTTATCTTGGGCGGCACGTCCAGAGTCCAGGATACAAACGGATTCCGCCGCATGTCCGGCGTGGATCGCTACGTGACCAACCAGGATTTTAACGAGAAGATGGGACTTAATACCAGCAAGGTTTACTTTGCTGACGGTTACTCTTTGGCCGCGGCTCTGATGGTTGCACCGTTGGCTGCCCAGAACAATTGTCCGATTGTCCTGGCGGAAAAGAACGATCCGAACCAAGCCAGGTTTCCCGCCGGAGTCACTAACGACGCTACTGTTATCGGCATCGGCTCGCCTGCCCGTTAACCCGGGAGATCGTTGATAAGTGGGAATTTTATATAACACGATCATTGATTGGATGGAGGGGACATTAATGAACACGAATATAGACTTTTTGAAACTGGCAGAGGAACGCTATTCAGTGCGCAACTTTACCGACAAAGCGATCGAACAGGATACGCTGAATAAAATATTGAAAGCGGGACACCTCGCGCCGACTGCTTGCAACCGCCAACCGCAGAAGATTCTGGTCATCAACAGCGAAGAAGGATTGGCAAAGCTCAGAAAATGCACGAAATGCCACTTTGGCGCACCTGCCGCAATGCTTATCTGCTACGATAAGAACGAATGCTGGCAACGGGAATACGACGGCAAGACCAGCGGGGTTATCGACGCGAGCATTGTAACAACACACATGATGCTGGAGGCTACGACGCTGGGCGTGGGCACGACGTGGGTCATGTACTTTATACCTGAGGCTGTTAGGGAGGAGTTTGCGATTCCGGACAACATTGAGCCGGTCGCCTTGCTGGTGATGGGTTATCCTGCCCCGGCTGCAAAGCCTTCCCCCGGACATTCGGAATTCAAGCCAATAGAAGATGTCGTATCATACAACAAGTTCTGACAACAAGTTTTGATTGATACGGTTTTCAATATGATCTGCAGGCTGATAAGCTATGCGTACAAAAATATTGAAATATAGGAATAATTTGGGAGGTATTTGGCGTTAAGCTGAAGAATCATATAGTTACAACATAGTGGAGAGGGGAGTAACTATATGAAGATTAGAAAAAAAACAGCCTTAATTCTTACGGTCTTATTTGTATCCGTTGTGGTATTAGCTGGTTGTACCCAAAATCAGCTGGCAATCTTTAATGCCTATATGAAAATGCAAGATGTGACTTCAATGCAGCAGCATATGACGATGTCTCTTCAAATGTCCGGCACAGGGTTTGATCAGGCAGACCAAGAACAAATCGATTCAGTTGCTGAGATGTTAAATAATGCGAAACTCGATGTCGTTTTGAAAATGAATTGCAACGAAGAGAAAACAATCGCTAAATTACAGGCAGATTGTAACGTAATTGCATCCGGTCTTAATATTGACATGCCGTTTTGGGTAGATGAAGATTTCTCAGGGAAAACTCCAAAGCTAATTGAAGTCTTTAAAATCCCGCAAATTGCAGCAGCCTATTTACCCCCTGGATATGCTGGAAAGCCATATATGGTTATAAATCCTTTTGATGCGAAAAATACGGATCTTAAAAATATGGATGTAACGAACCTTATAAAATTGCAGTCAGATCTACAGAAAAAAAGTACTGATTTTCTAAACAGTTATGTTCAAAGGTTCAACCCGAATATTGACGTCGTTAGTGAATCAGCAAACGATGGCCTTGGCTCACAAAAATATACGATAAAACTTAATGATGCACAATTGAAGGAATTTATCCGTTATGGGATTAATAACTTTGCGAAGGACAAAGAAGCGTCGAACTTTTTAAATGAATACTTCACGATAATTGCTCAGTATAGTGAGCTCTCAGGCAGTTCATCGGAATTTGGTTCTATTGATGAAGAGTTTTTAACTGAATTTAATTCAGTCATGGATCAATTGAATGATGTTTCTATTCTAGGGGACAAAGGTATCGAGTTAACGTATACGATTTCAAGCGAAGGTTATATCACCCATGAAAATGGAAGTATCAACCTAGAGCTCGATATGTCAGCATTAAATAGATTGATGAATGATACCGTAGGCGGAGAAGAAATTCAATCGGATGTTACCGGCATTTTGAATCTTACGTTTAACTATGATACAGATATAACAAACATTAACCTACCCGTGGACATTCAAATGCCTGAGCTAAATTCAAGCAACTCGTTTAGTTATCTTGACCTGATACCAAAAACAGATGTAGAAGTGGTTAACAGCACGTATAAGGTTCTGCCCGGTGATACGTTAGCTACGATCGCCTTAAACCATTACGGAAGTTACAAATACTCCGGTAAGATATATGAGGCAAATCGTGATATTATTGAGAAGAATAATAACCGTTTATACGCAGGAATGGTTTTAACCCTTCCGCCTGAGGGGCTGCTCCCGGATATCGTTGCCGGTGAAAAGCAAAGAATATATACCGTGAAAGCAGGAGATACCCTGGCAAAAATAGCCCAATTAGAGTATGGTGATGCTTCACTTTACATGAAAATATACGCAGCAAATAAAAATATACTATCCAGTCCAGATTTGATTTATGAGGGACAAAAGATATTAATTCCATAAAATTGTATTTTAACTTGAATATAATATCATCATTCTTAGCATCATAAAAATATCGAGGATGGTAGGGGATGGTGGCTCGGTTCGCAGCTTTTGAGCAGCGGAGAATGATATCATCATCTGATATCATGGAGGGTCTGTTATGTCTGAGATTTATCTTGCAGGCGGCTGTTTTTGGGGTGTGGAAAAATATATTGCGTCTATTCGCGGGGTCCGTACCACGCAAGTGGGCTATGCCAATGGCAAGACCGCGAACCCGACCTATGAGGATGTGTGTCAGCGCGGCAGCGGACATGCCGAGACGGTGTATGTAGACTATGATCCGGAGATTGTGCCGCTGGAATTCTTGCTGGAATTATATTATCAGGCGATTGATCCGGTCTCACTTAACCGGCAGGGCGGCGACAAGGGGACGCAATACCGTACCGGGATTTATTATGCGGATATGAATGATCTGCCGGTGATAGAACGGTCCCTGGCCAAACTGCAAAAAAACTACGACAAACCTGTCGCGATCGAGATAAAAGCAATCGAGAACTTCTGTCCGGCGGAAGCGTACCACCAAAAATATCTGGATAAAAACCCGGACGGCTATTGTCACATTGGCAGGGATCAATTCACGAAGGCGGCAGGGGCCATTATTAACCCAGCCGATTATCAGGCGTCGGATCCT
Organism: Dehalobacter sp. TeCB1; assembly: GCF_001707455.1. Lineage (NCBI taxonomy): Bacteria > Bacillati > Bacillota > Clostridia > Eubacteriales > Desulfitobacteriaceae > Dehalobacter > Dehalobacter sp. TeCB1. The sequence goes on from NZ_MCHF01000041.1 coordinate 23,995, forward strand.
GGCAGGCTTCGCCAAACCCTGACCGGAACGCAGTACGAAGTGACGCAGAATAATGCCACCGAGCCGCCGTTTCATAACGCGTTCTGGGACATTTTCCGGCCGGGTATTTACGTGGATATTACGACAGGCGAGCCGCTTTTTGCCTCCTCGGATAAATTTGAATCAGGCTGCGGCTGGCCGAGCTTTACCAGGCCTATCGATCCGAATGTAGTCTCGGAGAAGACCGATACTTCCCATAGCATGCTGCGGACCGAGGTCAGGAGCCGTGCCGGCGATGCCCATCTGGGACATGTGTTTGCTGATGGACCCAGGGAATCCGGCGGTCTGAGATATTGTATCAACAGCGCCTCGCTGCGGTTCGTGCCTAAAGAAGATATGGAGCGGGAAGGGTACGGAAATTTAATTGGACTCGTGAAGTAAAAGATTGCTATGATGAAATTGTGAAAATCGCTGAAAACTTAGGCAAGTAGATGGATGATAATGGCAAAAATTTCATAAAAGTGTAACAAAACACCTCCCCTAATTGTTTATTAATAAATAGGCGATAATGGGGAGGTGATTTTTTTATTGACATCTTTGTATTGTTTGTATTATATTATATAATACAAACAATACAAAGAACACATTAACGCAAAGAAGGGAACGCCCATGCTATTAAGGATCGACATGACCAGCGATATCCCGATTTACCAGCAGATCCGCAATCAGATCGTGTTTGCTGCAGCCAAAGGGAATTTAAAGCCCGGGGATGCACTGCCGACCGTCCGCCAGCTGGCCCAGGATATTGGGGTGAATCCTATGACGGTCAACAAAGCCTATGCCCTCTTAAAAGACGAAGGCATCATCATCATTGACCGGCGGCACGGCGCCCAGATCAGAGATTGCGGCAAGACCGGCATGGTTTTTAATCAGGATTTTGACCGCCGGCTGGAACTTCTGCTTTCGGAGGCCCGGATGAAAGGTGCGTCCAAGCAGGAGATCACAACGCATCTATCCGGTCTGATTGACTTGGTTTACGAATAAGGAGGAATGTTTATGCTTTTAACACTGCTCATCCTATCCTGGTTGATTTTCGGGACGATGGCTGCGTTTACGCTCTTTTATAAGAACCAGCAAAATCAGCAGATTTTGGGCGTAACCCTGTCCGCAACCCATGCCCAATCATTGGAAGTTCAGGACATCATCAGCGGCTACAAACGGATGTGTTATCTCATCTTTCTGCTGTCCGCAGGGCTCAGCCTTCTGCTGCTGCTTCCAGCCGCGGCATCCTTCACGGAGTTCTTCCTGCTGATCCTGGTACTGGTCAATATTTTCTTCAATTGGCTGGCGGTTCACCGCTATCAGCGCAGGCTCCGGACGCTGAAGAAGGAAAAAGGCTGGATCTACCAGCGCTCGCGGATCGTAACCGTGGATATGAACGTGGTCAAAGAGAAAGGTAAAGCAGGCGTTTCCGCGGTTTGGTCCTGGTTGTTTCTGCTCCTGAGTTTCATTCCGACGTTCTACTTGCTGTTCTCACCGACGGCGCGGGCGTTCTATCCCGTTGTCTTCAGCATGATCGGTCCGTTCTGCCAACTGAATATGATTTTCTTGTATTACCAGATGCGCAATAGTCATACCCCGGCCTTAAGCGAGAACACCGAGATCAATAAGGTCTGCGCCAGAACCCAGGAGCGTATCCGTACGCAGGCGGCGACGCTGAGCGGGCTGACGATGCTGGTGTTTTGGTTTCTGTTCAGTTTTTCCGTCTTTTACGCCGGAGATGGTATCCTGATTATACTGCCGGTGTTTGTCTTGATCACCGCGCTGCTCCTCATTGCCTACTGGCAGCAGAAAAAAATCCGCGCTGCTGAAAATCACTTCTTCGGTCCTGAACTTCAAAACGAAAGCCATCTTTCCGAACAAGAAGGCGCTTACAAATGGGGATGCTACTATAACCCGAGTGATCCCAGAATCTTTGTACCCAAACGGATCGCGGGCATGGGCTTCACCATTAATCTCGCCCACCCGGTCGGTAAGGCCGTCGGCTTCGGTATCCTGGCGCTGGTCCTGGCTGCCCTGATTCCTGTATTCTACGGCGGCGCCAAGGATTATGTGATCACGGAGAACGGTTCCCAGATCACCATCGACGCCGCGATGTATGACCTAAGCCTTGCAAAAGACCGGATCGTATCCGTTTCCACCCTGGAAAGCCTGCCCCGAAGCTTGCGTACCAACGGCTACGGCGGAGAAAGCAAAAGTTTCGGCCATTTCACTGTCGAGGGATACGGGAAATGCATGCTCTATGTGTACAGCCAGGGCGGAGCGTACATTGTCCTCAAGCTGGACGGGGACAATCCAGGATATGTCATTGTCAACGGCAAGACCCCGGCAGAAACCGAGAACCTGTACCGATCCATCAAAGCGTGGCTGGGCGAGGGAGTCTCCATATATTAACAGAAAAGATGCTGCGAACTTCAAACTTGCAGCATCTTTTTGCAATCAGAAGATGAAAAGACTCCTTTACACATCGTTATTTTCGATGGATTGCTTTTTGGCATAGCGGTATTATAAAAGCGGGCTGATCTCTCCGGTATAAAACAGGTTCAGTCGATGCAGCGCCCGCGTACAGGCAACATATAAAAGGTTTTGATCATCAGTGCTGTGATAATGCCCCTGATCGGCCTCGCAGATCAGTACGGCGTCAAATTCCAGGCCTTTGGCCAGATAGACCGGGATCAGGAATACGCCGTTTAAATCAAATTGAACGTCACCTTTTAGCAGCTGAATATCGCTTTGGTCCTTGAGCTGCTCATATAAGGCAAGGGCGTCGTATTCCGTTTTACAGATCAACCCGATGGATTGGTAACCCATTTCCCGGCAGGTATTCATTTCCGCAAGCAGGAGAGTAGTCAGCGCCGCCCGGTTTGACGCCGCAAACACGGCAGGCGTATCTCCCGATCTCCCGAAAGGATGGAGCTTAACGCTTTGGTCAAGAAACCTGGCGCTGTACGTCAAGATCTCCTTGGTGGAGCGAAAGCTTTTGTCCAAAGTCACCAGCGTGGATTTCGGCTTAGCGAATATCTTGCCAATCTGTTCATAGCGTGCGGAATCTTCCTGTTTGCCGATCGTCTGATGAATATCGCCCAGGATGGTATAATGCGCTTTGGGAAACAGACCGTGGAGTATTTCAAAATGCAGGGGATCATAATCCTGGGCTTCATCGACCACAACCTGCTTGATATCACGGTAAGCCGTATATCCTTTGATATGGATATGGAGAAAAGTAAGGGCCAGGGCGTCATCATAAAGCAAACCATCTTTTTGCAGGTTTTCTCTGGTGAAGTCCAAAATCTCTTCCATACAATCAGGCAGCTCCAGACCTTCGGCTAAATGATAAAAATAGCTTTTATCGCTGAACAGCTTCCGGTATAGTTCCTGACAATCCAGCTCGGTAAACCTTCGTATCTTCTTCAGCAAGGCGGTGCTTTCCAGGATGGATAACCGCCGGGCTACTTCTTTCCATTCAAATTCATGCTCGGGTTTGGCCTGAATAAACTTTTTTAATTTTTCCTGACGGCTGGGACGCAGTTCATGGACAATTTGCAGAATCGACGCTTCCAATTGCTTTAAACGTACGCTCAGCAGGAATTCCTGATCGCCCTTAAGGATTTTGGCTTTCAGCAATTGCCGGTCCGCGACGACCTTTCCGTCATAATAAATATCGGCAAACGGCAGCCAGCGATAAGGCAAGTCCTTAATGAAACGTCTTAAAATCTCAGCAAACAGGCCGGAGCCTTTAAATGCCATGCTGCGTTTGGCGAGCTTCTTGTCGTTATAACTAAGCGCTCGGTCATTTTGGCCGGGGGAGAGCAGGCCTTCCCAATATTGATTCCTGCTTTGGATAGAACCAGTCTGCAAAACCTTGCCGAATATTTCTTCAAAGACGAGCGAATGGACATTTTTCTCGCCCAGCTCAGGCAAGACATTGGCGATGTACTGTTCAAACAGGGTGTTGGGAGAAATGATCACGATCTCATTGGAAGCCAGCTTGGCCGCCAGTCCCTGGTACATCAGATAAGCCGCGCGGTGCAGCGCCACCGAAGTTTTACCGCTTCCGGCAGCTCCCTGGACCATCAGCAAATCCGTTTCCAGATCGCGGATCACCATATCCTGATCTTTCTGGATGGTCTCGACGATGGTTTTCATTTTAGGGGAAGCATTCTGGGAAAGCAGTTCGCGCAGGAATTCGTCAATGATTTGAATATCCGCATCGAAGAAATATTGCAGTTTGCCATCTTTGATCTCGTATTGGCGTTTTAAATGCACCTCTCCCGTTATTTTACCGCCCGGCGACTCATAGAACGCTTTCCCCGGGCCAAAGCGGTAAAAGACACTGGCGATGGGAGAGCGCCAGTCATAGACAACCATTTCCCGGGTTAGGCCGTCCTGCAGCGAAGACCGCCCGATATAAATATTCTCAAAGGCTTCCTCGCCCGCGAACTGAAAATCAATCCGCGCAAAGTAGGGGGAATAGAGCAATCTTTTTAAAGCCAGGATCTTAGCTGCATCCCGTTCGTAATCCGACACCCGTTCCGACACCGGATTGGCGTACTGGCTCAACTCGACCAGCTCATGGAAATTATCCATATTCCAAAGACCGGAGATGGAGCGGGAAGTATCTTCCCACATATCTAACTTCGCGGCAATAATGGCGTCTTTATTTTCCTCGCTCTTTTGCAGGGCACAGTCTAATTGTTCCCGGGCGAGAGCCAGCACCTGCTCCAGGCGTCTGATTTCAAAATCTTGATCAAGGCGGTCCCGTTCCAAAAGTTTACCCCCTAAGTTTGGCTTAAGTTTGATAAGTTTTATCTTACACAAAATATAGGATAATTATAAGAATGTTATTAGAGAAATGTTTTTGGTATAATTAATGTAGAAAGAGTATTTAAATAATTCAGGGAATGTATAAGGTGAGCGGTCAAAGTAAATGCAACCTTTGACAGAGTAAATATAGTGGGGTTTCATTGAGTCTGTCAAAATACTGGGAATAACAGGTATAGTACCTGTTAAAAATAGCCGATTCAGATTATATGGAG
>NZ_MCHF01000042.1:0-28975 GCF_001707455.1 Dehalobacter sp. TeCB1
TTTTCTCAGAATATCATCCACCGATGCAACCATATCTATTTGACTGCGAATAGCAGCATATACTGCTTTAATCATATCAGTTTCTACTATATGCTTTCTCGTGCATTTATAACCACTATTTGTTTCGTAAGTAGTGCATGAAAAATAATAATAAAGCTCATCATTTTTAATCCTTCTCCTGCGAACAAGTTTACATTTGCAATCTCCGCAAATAGCAATATCCTTAAAAATATTCTCAGTATTTTCAAAATGCTTGTTTTGCTCTAAGCGTTCAGTAAATTCTTTATATACTTCCAATCGTCTGGCATGGACAATATCAAAAGTTTCTTGATCGATAATCTGTTCATGGTCGTTTTCAATAATTGTCCATTCATCTCTTGGCACTCTTGATTTTCGCTTGCCTTCATAAAGGGATGCCTGAATTTTGCCATATATCTTGTGTCCTAAATATACTTCATTCTCTGTTATAGCTTTAATTGCCTGACGCTGCCAGATATTGTTATTATAACGGGCATTTTTCCACTCGCCCTTTAAATGTTTGTACTTGCTTGGAGAAGGTATTCCCATATCATTTAAGCGACGAGCTATTGCAGTATCGCTCAGCCCTTCTTCTACTTTCCACTGGTAGATTTGCCGAACGACTAAAGCAGCTTCCTCGTCAACTACAAGTTTATAAGTGCCGTCATCCGGCCTGCTGTATCCATAAGGCACGTGTGCACCTAAAAATTCACCCTTCGACTGTCTTTCTCTGAAGGTAGAGATGATTTTCTTGGATATGTCCTTTGTATAAACATCATTCAAAAGATTTTTCAAAGAAATAATCAAGCCTTCATTACTGTTTTCAGGGTTAAAGCTGTCATAATTATCATTGATAGATATAAAACGGACTCCAAGAAACGGAAAAATCTTTTCAAGATAGTTTCCGGTTTCAAGATAATCTCTGCCAAAGCGCGAGAGGTCTTTTACCACAATGCAGTTCACTCTGCCTGCTTTAACATCGTCCATAAGCCTGTTAAATTCAGGACGGTCAAAATTCGTTCCTTTTTCTCCGTTGTCCGTATATATTGAGTAAATCTGCAAAAATGGCCTTTCCTCAACGAATTGTTTCAACAAATATGTCTGATTTTCAATGGAATCACTATCTTTTCTGTCACGCACATCCTCAATAGAAAGACGGACATACAGTCCTGTTTTAAAAACCTTCTCCTGTGTTACCGTTTCTTTTTGTGCGATCACAGACTGTCTTCTGCTTTTTCTTGCCATGATTAAATCGCCTCCTTAAACGCAACACTCGCATCAAAGGAGTCTGATTTGCTGGCGCTTTCTATAAAACGAATAGCACTTTCATATTCCGCTTGATGTTTAAAATGAATATCGATTTTCCCATTTTCATATACATATATTTTCTCCATCAATGACACAACTACTTTTCGTGTAAGCTGCTCAATGTTTTGGTACTGCTTAAAATTCTCAATCCATAAGTTAGTTGGCGTCTTATTGTTTATAATATCTTCAATCTCTTGTTTACGCTTTAGTATAAGCTTTTCTGCCTTTTGAATTTTAGCATTATATCTGCTGACATGGTTTCGGTATTCTTCTTTGGTGATTACTTTATCTACAAAGTGTTCGTATGATGTCAGCTTATACTTTTGAATCTTTTCTATTTCCTCTTGTGCCTTGACAATTTGAGCATCCAATTTCAATATTTCTTCTTGCTTGTAAGGTAGTGTATCGATATATGTTAGAATACGTTCAATATCAAGAATACTGCGTATATGTACATTTAAAGCCGCCAAAACAGCTTCTTCAAATGCCTTTTCACTGATATTATGGGTAGTGCAACTATTTTTATCATTTCGGTTGGTAGAACAAGTGTAGTAGTAATATTTTTTCCCATTAGCAGGAACCGTCTTGCGGATCATATTTTCTTTACAATCTCCGCAGGCAATAATACCTGAAAAAAGATATACGGTTTCCTCAGCAGGGGCAATCCGAGTGTCATGGAGCAATAAACCATTTACTGTGGTAAATAGCTCTTTTGATATTATAGGCTCATGTGCATTTTCCACTCGCACCCACTCTTCTTTAGGACGTTCAACTCTCGTTTTTATTTTGTAATTCGGAGTGGTTCTTTTTCCCTGCTCCAACACACCGATATACAATTCATTTGTTAAGATTCGTCTGACTGCAACGGCAGACCAGAGAGCCTGCTGTTTTACTTTAAAGGTTGTTTTGTACCTTTCTCCCAATGAGCGTTTATATTCCATAGGGGACAGGATACCCATTTCATTTAGTCGGTTGGCTATACCCTGCTGGCTCATCCCTTCAAGTTTCCACTTGAAAATGTCACGGACAACTTGAGCTGCATATTCGTCTATTTCCAGCTTATTCTTATTATTCTCAGCTTTCTTATAGCCATAAGCAGCAAAAGAGCCAATAAAATCACCCTTTTTACGTTTGATTTCAAGTTGGCTCCTTATTTTAATTGAGGAATCTCTGCAATATGAGTCGTTTATTAGATTTTTAAATGGAATCATGATGTTATCGGTAATATTTGAACCTTCCGCACTATCATAATTATCATTGATCGCAATGAAACGCACACCAAGAAAAGGAAATATCTTTTGAATATATTTCCCTGACTCAATATAGTTTCTGCCAAAACGTGAAAGGTCTTTTACGACAACACAGTTTACCTTCCCTGCCTTAATCTCTTCCATCATTTCTAAAAAGGCAGGCCGATTAAAGTCAACGCCACTATATCCATCATCTACGTGCACAGAAGCAATTTGGATTTCTGACTTTGACCTTAAATATTCACGAATTAGTTCCTTTTGGTTTGAAATGCTGTCACTTTCTTCTTTATCTCCATCATCTCTTGAGAGTCTTACATAAATAGCAGCATTATAGGTTTTGTTATCTTTTAAAAATTCCATGAGTAAAGCCTCCTGTTTGTTTAAAGTATTAGCAAAACTTTAAACACATTGGGCTTCACTGATTATAGTCCAATAAAAGCTTAGCATAAAATTAACTGCGCGTCCAGATTTCCGAAGCGCCAATTTGTAAAGTTTTGCCTTCTACTGTTCTATAAGCTTCTAAAGTAATTCTCCAACCTGTCTTCTAATGTTGCTGTTGTATCGGCGAAACTCATCTTAACCACAACCTTGCCACATCTGAAGCAGTAAGGATTTTTCACTTGTCTGATAAAATCTTTCTTTCGTTCTTCCACCGGTAAATCCGTATTGACTTTGACTGTTTTAATATCTACTAAGGTGGATGGATCAACTGTACGTATATCTATATTTTTCATGTCCGTTATGGTCATGGCTGTATTCATGAAACCGCTCCTTTCAAAAAAAGCGAGCAGCTATTCCCATAACCGCTCACTCAATCTTGATAAAAATATTCTTTTCTTTTTACTTTACGGAAAAATGCTTTTACCTCATCAAGAGAATCTGTCACCCTATAGTCTGATAGGGCACCAAGCACCCTCTTGCGGTACTTTCCTTTTTTACTGATCCTGAAATCTAAAATGGCAATGAGACCGGTATCAGTTTCACATCGAATCAAGCGCCCCATACCTTGCTTTAGCTTAATGAGCATTTCAGGAAAAATAATAAATTCTATAAACTCTTTCAACTCCGCATACTGTTTCTTCCTATGTTCCAAAATCGGTGTCGGTGTTGGAAACGGCAAGTTGACGATAATAAGTGAAGATAGAATATCTCCGGGACAGTCAACACCTTCCCAAAATGAGCCTGTAGCAAAAAGAACACTGTTTCCGCTGTTTTTAAAAGCTTCAACAATGTTCTTCTCACTTTTATCCATAATGAGCTTGAAAAAGCAATTCAGTGGATGATCCAAAAAGAGACAGGTATTTCTTTAGAAATTAAATTATTAGCCGAATGGGGAAATGACCAATTTATTACAGTTAATGTTCCTGCTTGGGAATCCGATAAAATTCCGAAGAACGAAAAAGATATTTTAGAAAAGGCTGGTTATGGCTTTGATGAACCAAGTGATGAAGATTTAGATTTTTTAGTCGAACGTCTTTTTAGATTCGGAGATAAAACAGCCGATTATATTGAGGCTAACCGGTCCGATATGCAGAATGAAAATGATTTTACCATCAATATTCTTATGGATATAGAGCATTATGCTAAATTAAAGCACAGTATAGTTTCACCTTATTAAGAGTTAGTCTTAAACTTTATGAAATCGAGTCTCTATCTTTATGAAAATCAGTCTCAAACTTTATGAAAACCCACAATCAATTACTAGAATATGGTTGAATTCATGCACGTACAATGTTATAATCTATGTATATAGATATCTATATAGATATATACATAGATTATGATTGGAGGGTTTATTTTATGGTTCTAAAAACAGCTCAAGCGGAAATTATACTGTCTTTTGTAAAAGGTTCGTGGGATAATTTGCCTGATGATACAAAACAAACATTTTATACTGTTGTAAAAATAGGTGAAAAACTTCCCATAAGTAAGATTGCTATTGAAACAAAAATTGACCGTACAAAAATCAATTCCTGTATAGCTGCGCTTGAAGCGTTGCAGTTAATTGTTCACTCAAAGTTTGGGCAAGGAAAATATTATGAGTTGACCGATTTAGGAGCAAGTTTTGCAGAAACGAAATTAAATGTGAATGTGGAGGACTAAAGTATGACTACGAGGAAGAAAGAGATAAATGTTCCTGTTAAGGCTATTGGGTGCGGTCAAGGTGGTTCTAACCTTATTGTGGCCGGGAAAAATATTGGGATGTTTGAAGCTGTAGCTAGTATCAACACAACCACGGCTGATGATATGGGAATTGAATCTGCATATCAGATTCTTTGCTTAAATGAAGATAACCCGAAACGAGGGGCCGGGAAGGATGCAAGAAAAGGCGCACAGCTTTATATAGACCATCTTAAGGAAGTAAAGGAACGTTTGGCTATGATTTTTAACCGAGGTTCACAAGATCCTTTCTATGTCATTTCGGCCAGCCTGGGCGGTGGCTCTGGAAACGGTATTTCTAATCTTTTAGCTAAGACATTGAGACAAGGAATGTCACCTGAAGCACAACAACCCGTCCTTGGCTTTATGACGTTACCTGAAGATAGTTTTGTTGAACAAAGGGCAGCAAGAAATGTGCTTATAGCCTTAGAAGAAGCCAGAACTAACCGTATTTATGATAGTTTGTTTCTAATTGATAATAACAAGGTTTATGATAAGGTTCGGGAAGGAAATAAGCTATCTAGTGTTAATGAAAAACTTTGGGAACCATTGGCCCACACGTTGTCCTATGTAGGGAAAAAATCTACCGCAACTATGGACGTTGAAGACTTTGAAGCATTAATGAAAATTGGCCGTTGCGCTGCGATCTATGAAATCCAGATAGGTAAAGACTTAGATAGTATGGATACTTTGCGTGAAATGGTCTTAAGTTCCTGGGCAGATGATAACCATTTTTATTCTAATGACCATTCACACCCTCATCGGCTTTTAAAAGATGATTATACTCATGGTTTTGGTCTTATTATTGCTGCTCCTAATTCTATCCTGGAACGTAAACGGTCTATATTTGAAGGTTTCTATTCCGATATAACACAAATTCTTGGAAATCCTTTATCTTACCGGGGCTTCGTATCAGATGAATCTTTAAAAGATAATTTTAATTCAATCCGGGTTATTACAATTTTCACTGGACTACCTTTCCCTTTAAGCCGTATTGGTGAAATTTCCGAACATGCAAAACAAGCTTCTAAGGAAATTATTGACGATACCCCAAGTTTTCTAGACGGAATTGATAGAAATGTTCTTCTAGGAAAGCAAAAGGTACAGAAGTCTAATCCTGAGTCATTTAGTATGTTTGATATCCTTAATGATGAATCTCCTGAAGATGAACCGGATCTTGGCATTGATTCAGCCTTTTTAAATACCCCGGCTACAAAAACTAAGAAGCGTAAGGGAATCAATTTTGGTTAATAAAACTTTTGGAAGTTCCTTGAGGTATGTAATGTATCTCAAGGGATCTTCCGGAGCTGCGGATCGGCCGGGCCGGGTGAGATACAATAATAGGGGGAATTTTAATGGCAAAACCTAACTTGAAATCTGTTCGTATGTCTGACTTGGTTTTAAATACTGTTAATCAAGTTAAAGGTGACGGATTTAACGAAAAATTTGAGAATCTTGTTACGGAGTTTTATTACACTATCCCTAAAAGGGAAGAAAAACTTAAAAATATTGAAAAATCTATTAAGGAAAAAGAAGCTGCCTTAAATCATCTTCAATCTGAAATAGCTAACATTATCAAGTTGGCCCAGTCTTTGAATTCACTATATACGTCTTATGACTTTAAATCTATTTCTGAATCCCTTAATAAATTAAGAGCAAGTTAAGATTTGTACTTTATCAAATAAAGGATGACTGAGATTTTTAGGATTAATTATATCGGTTGATCGGAGGATTTTCTTATGAATGAATACCTTGAACGCATAGAGAAGTTCTTAAATAACTTCTCGCTTCACAGTCCAAACGGACCGTTCTTTTCATCCTGGCCGGTTATTGTTACCCGTTGGCATAATAAAGATAAAGAAAATGGTACCCTTTATGAATATAAGTACCCGTCTGCTTTCTTTCGTGCTTTAAGCTCAAAATATAATCTTCATGTTCTTTCTCTTGATAAGAATAAATCTGAAAGGATACATGTCTTAAAACTGTTCATCGACAAGTTAATAAACGGTGAGATAGATATTTTCGTCTATCATTTTGGACTTTATCTTGTTTACAAAGATTATTATTACGAACATAGAATACGTGAAGATCTCACAGAGGAATCAATAGGTAAAAAACGTTTTGAGTTTATTAAGACGCTGCCGGAAATAAAATATATGGATACTGACGATTTTATTTCGGCTGTGTGGTCTGATCTGATTGAACATAAGGAAGGAAAAACCGGAGATTACCGTGTAAGTCCTTATATGAGTAAGGTTCGAATTTTATTTGACGCCTATCAATTTGAAAATTACACCGGCATTCATTATCCGGATGCGGATTGGGTGGAACCGGAATCTGGTAGTGTGGATTTAAGGTGTAAAATCTGGACTAAAGAAGAAGATCCTATGGCGAAGATTAGTACGTTGCCTCAAGGATGGGTTGAGGGGCCTATTTATTACGGTTCTATTGACTCAAACGGTAGCTGTTGTCATTTTGTTCAAAACACGCGAATAAACTGCGGCAGTCTAATTCAAGTGAAGTTTGGCAAGGGCTTTATAGAAGGCCGATATGAATGCGATCTTGCCAATAAAGGCCCGATCCTGATCTATCGCGGGGATGAATATTTTATTATTCCGGAAGGCCATAAAGTGAGAATAAAAAGGGTGTAATAATCGTAATGGACGTTATGGACGTCCAGAAAATTACAGCGAAGAACATAGTATAAAGGTATGTATTTTCCCAGACTTAATTATTGATCTTAAGTGTGTGTTTCAAGGGGTTTAGAAGAATCAAACTGTCTATGGGGGTGGAATATATGGATCTACAATATAAAGGTGTAAACAGTCGTGGACGTGCAGAATGGATTGAACGTGATCTCGCACGCCCAACACTTCCAGAAGGTTTGGTAATGGAAGAATGGCAAGTTAATCAATACATACCGTTTGTAGACGGTATTCGATCTTACATTGGTCGTGATTTAACAAAAGATGAACTTAATACTATAGCTTGGTTGGCTGGATACGAACAAAGTACAATTAACAATATAATGAGCCTTATTAAAGCTGCCAATTTACAAGGAAATGTTCAAAGATAAAGTTGATTTTGAATTTAAGCTTAAAAAACAGAACTTCTTTTTACTGAAAGGAATAAGAGATATGAACGTATCTCAACTGAAAAAAATTTATGAAGTTAATGACCTAAAAGACTATGAACTCAGAAACACAGAAGATTTACTAAAAGTGCACGGGATTGATTTTCGAGACATGGCCGGATACAACCGGTTAGATGATCTAAATAAACAACTCTATTCGAAGTTCATCGTTAATTTCTTCAACCAGCAGGGGCTTAAATCCAGGATATCTTTAATTCCCAAAGGAATTTACTTTGTCGAAGAAATAGAATACCTAATAAAAGAAGATCCGGAAGATGAATCATGGCTGATCGTCGGAGGTTTAATAAAATCAATTGATAAAAACGGTCTTAAAAGCGTACTGCATGAATGGAAAAATGAAGATTATAACCACATGGTATTTACCGAAAATAAACCTAAAATATACTTACGGTTTGAATATTTGCATCGAGGTCGAGATGAATGGATACGGGTGATAAGTGAAAACTTTTGGGGGTAAAACTTTTATATTAATCAAAAAGAAATGGAGCTGATAAAATGACATACCAGGACAAAGACAATATGACCGTTCAGGAGAATATATACCTTGCAAAACGGTTGTTGGTAGAAAATATCTATCACAGCGCAAAATTAGAAGGCTGCAACGTTACTTTTCCTGAAACAAAAACTATTCTGGATGGCATAAGCGTTGGAAACTTAAACATGTCAGATGTAGAATGTATCCTAAATCTTCGTGATGCCTGGAAATACCTTTTGGCTAACATTGAGGAACCTTTTACGCTTGATTTCGCAAATACTATTAACGGATATGTTTCCAGGAATGAAAGCCTGAAATGGGGCGTATTACGGGACGGTAACGTATATGTCACCGGCACTAAATATGTACCTCCGATCCCTAATGTGAGCCTGGTCCGACAGGAAATTGAAAACATCATAAATCTTTCCACGCCAACAGAACAGGCCATTCGTTACTTCACTTGGGGAATCCGCAGCCAGCTTTATTTTGACGGGAACAAACGTACTAGTACTTTATGCGCTAATAAAATATTAATCAGTCAGGGCAAAGGCTTGCTGTCTGTTCCGGAAGAATATCTCTTAGAGTTTAACCAAAGACTTACCACATTCTACGACACAGCAGATTATAACGAAATTGAGCCTTTTATCTATGACCGGTGCATCCTTAAATTCGATCCGTTATCAAAATAACAAAAGGTTTTGTACCTGGACATAGATGATCTTATAACAAAGGAACTATCGTAAATGAGAATTTCAACCGGTATGATACGACCTGTTGATCCTTTAGGTAGAGCAGTTTTACCAAAAGAACTTAGAGATATTATGTCAATCAATAGTGTCCAGAAAAAATATTAAACATGCTTAGGCTTCCTCACTGTGAGTAAATAAATATTTCATTATGGGGTGATTTTTTATAAAAGAGTATAATAACCCAAATATTAATGATCGTTATGTTTTGATCTACCGACACTCAGGAATTAATATTTTTGTTTTAAAATCTGCTTACCCGGCTCAAGGAGATCTGCTTGGCTATGTTATTGACCATAAAGATTTTCAAAATCGACATTATAATTTGGTTCAAGATGCTATAAACGATATCGATAAGTTATCTCAAAGACTTGAAAAGAAGAAAAAATATAAAGAAGTAGTAATAAAACAATGTATTGAACTCCTTTATATTTTAAAGCGTATTCCTAATCAAGTAGAATTTAGTAAATATACAAATAAACAGCCACTGGGCGTTAGGGAAATTACTGATATTTTCGGAAGTTGGGAGGATTTTCTTCAGGCATGTATTACTTCCGGAAGGGATGGGAAAAACCGCAGTTATAAAGAGTTTCTTAAGCCTCATGAGGGAAACATGCGTTTTATTACAACTTTGCGAGAGTTTTCAGACGATGAATGCTTTGAGGCGCTAAAGGATGCCGGTAGAGCCTTGGGTTCTTCCTTCACTATGGCACAGTATGACCAGTGGCAAAAAGAAAACAGAAAATACCCTACAGGATCAGTGATACAACAAAGGGTCGGCTGGAATAAAGCAAAAATACAACTAAATTTGAACCCGCTGAAAATGATGAAATGATCTCTCTTAAAGTCTTATCTATTTCCCCTGTTAACGAACGTTGCCATACTCCTAAATAGGTTAAGGTTAGACGCAAAATGTATCTCAATTATCTTTCCGGATGCGCTGCCGGTCAGAAACCATGAGATATATTTTTATTAGTGTTTTCTTCTTTATTTATTCAGGTATACTAAATTACTTGAAATACAAAAGCTGGCTTGGATCAACGCTTAGTGCTTGTGCTATCCTATATAAAGAAATAATCGATACACCATAAACAGCCGTACTTTCAAGATGGCTAATGGTGGTATAACTTAAACCTGATTTTTCGGCAAGCTGATTTTGGCTAAGTCCTCGTTGCTTTCTTAAAAATTGAATTTTAAACCCAATATTTTTGATAAATTGTATTTCTTCCTCTGTATATAACTTGCTGTTGATAGGGGGCATATGATTCCTCCATTAAATACACATAGAGAATATTTTATATAAATTTTATCTAAATTTAAATTGCAATAATACGCAATATTAAGGTATAATGTTGTGGTTATACTGCAATTGGAAATATTTGTAGTATATATCTTATGAATTTATTTTTTAAAAGAAGGAGTAATTGCAATGCTTAATATTGCTATATGTGACGATATGCACCTACAACGGGAACTTGTTAAAATATTAATTCAAGAATATGAGATACAAAATTGTGTACGCTTTAATATATATCAATTTGAAAGTGGAGAGAAATTCCTTGAAAAATTCCTAGAAAATACTAATTTTTTTGATCTTATTTTTTTGGATAACATCATGAAAAATCTGACCGGGCTACAAACAGCAATAAATATCCGATCTTATAATAAAACTTGCCATATTGTCTTTATAACAGCATCCGAAGAAACTAACTTTCAAGAAGTTTCACCGCTTAAAGTGATTATTAAACCTGTTCAAATAGAATTGTTAGATAAAATATTAGATACGGTATTATCCGGGGAGATTGTAAAGAAGATAATCTAAGTTTCTTCCTGGATGTAAATATATAAAAAATGTATCTCAAATACCTTCCCGGATCAGCTGGCCGGTTCGCAAGAGTGAAATACACATCAACTTTTAATAAGGATCAAACCCATGATTTTTTAATCATGGGTTTTTCACTTTTTTAAATACCCTTCGCTTATCTTTTGAAGGTCCGTTATATCTCACACTTTTGCCGTCTCCGGGCAACAGGGGGGAGATGTCGAGCTACATTTTTTATTACCCCCTCCCCTACTTAGAAAATAATTTCCATCAATTCACTCTTTACATCAAATAATAATTTTTGTAGTATAATATAATCGAACATATGTTCTAGTATTATTAATATTAAGTAGGAATATTCATGAAAGTTGTTATGAAACCAATTGAAATGGTGGCAGCGTTTAATTTAGACGGAATATCCACCCCGTTAAAATTTAGAATCAAGGAACATGATTCTCTTTCCACCATAACGGTTGAGCATATTAATTTCCGATCCGAGGAAAAACTAGCAGGCAATAAAATGATAATATTTTGCTGCCAAAGCACGGTAAACGGAGCACTAAAAGTTTTTGAATTAAAGTTTGAGACTTGTACCGGTAAATGGTTTTTGTTTAAGATTTAAGGAGATCGAGCATGGCCAAACGAGTTATTTTTCATATTGATGCTAATTCGGCCTATCTTTCCTGGGAAGCTGTCCACCGGCTTCAGCACGGCGATCCTTTGGATTTACGAACGGTCCCTTCTGTAGTCGGCGGTAATCCGGAAACCAGGCACGGGATTGTTTTAACAAAATCGATACCGGCTAAAAAATATAACATTCAGACCGGCGAATCCATTTTTGAGGCAAAAACAAAATGTCCTGGCCTTATTATTGTTCCGCCGGATTACGGACTATATATGCAATGCAGCACCGCTTTTGGTGACCTTTTAAGAGGATATTCCCCTTTAGTTGAGCAATATTCGATAGATGAATATTTTCTTGATTATACCGGATTAGAGACTCTTTATGGTGATCCTTTGACCGCTGCATATCGGATAAAAGATCAAATTAAGCAAGAACTTGGGTTCACTGTCAACGTAGGAATTTCAAATAATAAACTACTTGCCAAAATGGGTTCCGAATTAAAAAAGCCAGACCGAGTCCACACCCTTTTCCCTGAAGAAATGCCTGATAAAATGTGGCCGCTGCCGGTTGAAGAACTATTTGGAGTTGGAAGGGCTACCGCCCCTAAGCTTCGGGATCGGGGAATAAGGACCATCGGGGACCTCGCCTATACAAACCCAGATCACTTAAAGCTTTTTCTTAAAAGTTATGGTGTCCTTTTATGGAATTTCGCCAATGGCCGGGATGAATCCCAGGTTAGAAAAAATAGACGAGTTATGATAAAAGGTATTGGTAACTCCACAACAACCCCTTTTGATATTGAAGATCGGGGTACTGCTCACTTGGGTTTACTTTCACTTGTTGAAACGGTGGCAGCCAGGTTACGAAAGGCTGAATATCTTACACAGCTTGTTTCAGTCTCAATACGAACGAATGAATTTTACTCCTATTCTCATCAGCGAAAAATATTCACGCCAACCGATTGCACAAACTCAATAAATGAAGTTGCTTGCGAATTATTTGATGAGATGTGGAAGAATGAACCTATCCGACATTTAGGAGTACGGGTATCAGAGCTGTGCATAAATAGTTTTGTACAAATGTCTCTTTTTGAATGTGATATTGAGAAGCAACGGGCATTAGATCGGACTATTGATAATATCCGGGTTAGGTTTGGTAATTCTGCAATGCTGCGAGCATCTTTTTTACATAGTGGGTTGCATTTTATGTCAGGAGGTACGATCACTGATGAAGAATATCCGATGATGTCCAGCTTATTATAAATATTATCCCCTCCCCTTCCGTGATTATTGTTTTGGACTTTCTAACGATTCACATACAGAACATCATATGGTAAGATATAACAAACGACATATAACAAGAAAGAAGCCTGTAATTTAGACCTTAGCGGCTTCTTTCTTGTTTACCAAGTTAAAACCAGCAATTAAAGCTGGTTTGTTTTTTAAGACATATTTCTTTTATTATCATAGTAAAAGAGACATTCAAGGTTTAAATTGCTACGCATTTCGACAGGTTCACGTCTTTTTTTTTCAATTCTACTTCAAGTCCTATTCCTTCAAGATACTTGATAAAACTTCTTAATGTTGGTGTATTCCCCACTGTTTCTATTCTTGATACTGTTTGCTGCTTTAGGCCGGTTAATTTTGCAATTTCAGGCTGTGATACACCAAGTTCTTTTCTTAGGTCTACTGCTTTTTTAATAAGCGCATATTCAGCCTCAATCACATCAAAAGCTTGTTTGAATTCAGGATCTTCCCTTTTTAAATTATCCACTTCTTCCTTGATATTAACCTTTTTAAATGCCATTTTAATTACTCCCTTTTTATACAAATACTTTTCCTAATTCTTTTCCAACCTGTTTTGCTCTTTGTTTTGCTGTTTCCACTTCAAATAATTCTGCTTTATCCTTTTGTTTTTTACAAGCATGTAATATATAAAAATTATCTTTATCTGCCACAACATAAAAAAATCGGTTTTGTCTTGGAAATTTTATTTCCCAAAGCTTCTTGTCTATTTGTCGGGTATCTAAACTCTCTTTTAGATATACAAGACCTTCTTCTTCCAGTTTCATCATTATAAAAAGTCCTTCTGCCTTTTCACTTTTTGGAAGGTTGTTCAAATAATCAGCAATGAGATCCTTTCCTCCCGAAGTAATATATCGATATACATTCATAATTTTGCCCCTTATGTATAAGATTATACATCAAAGTTGTTGTATATTAACTTAAGTTAATTATACAACATATATGTTGTATGTCAATCCATTTAATATATATTTTAATGTAACACAATGTATTTAAGTTACATTCACAAATAACCTGAATAACGCATGAAATCAAGGTTTATTTTACATTCTCAAAGAAATAGCTGGAAAACTTGTATTTTAATGTACTTCATTTTATGTTATACTAATATTAAAGTACATTCATTAAGGGGCTTTAAGAATGGATTTTGTGGAACCAATTCGTGATAAAAAACACATAGAAGCCATGAAAAAAATTCTTAAATCTGATAACTTAAGAAACTTTGTTTTGTTTGTTGTAGGAATTAATTCCGGATTACGGATCAATGATCTTCGGCAGCTTGAAGATACAGATGTTAAAAAACCTTCTGGAAAATTCAAGGAAAGAATTATACTTCGGGAAAGCAAGACAAATAAACTTAAGAATTATCCGATAAATGATAGTGCTAAAAAAGCTTTACAAGAATATTTAGGTAATTCCCCTCCTACAGGAACCCCCTTATTTCCAAGCCGTAAAGGGGACAAGCCTATTTCAAGAGTCCAGGCATATAGAATACTTAATAGTGCTGCAAGACTCATAGGTATTCAAGATCATATAGGCACTCACTCATTACGAAAGACTTTTGGTTATCATGCTTTTAAACGTGGTTATCCCATCGCCTTATTAATGGAATTATTTAATCATTCGTCTGAAAAAATGACTCTTAAGTATATTGGTATAACCCAGGATGATATTGATAACGTTTACATTAATGTTAATCTTTAAAATCGGTATGTAATGTATCTCAATGGATCTTCCGGAGCTGCCGATCGGCCGGGCGGGATGAGATACAAAAAGATAGGAGGTTTAATATTGAATACCAATGATAAAACACTAGAACTTATGTCCCAACTGGAAAAAGGAATTAAAGAAACCTTTACAAGTGAACGATACATCAATTTTTTAAAGGTTCAATCACAATTTTATACTTACAGTTTTAATAATGCTATGCTGATTTCTATGCAAAATCCAGATGCGACAAGAGTTGCCGGTTATAAGACGTGGCAAAAGCTTGAACGGTATGTAAAAAGAGGTGAACACGGGATCTCTATCCTGGCCCCTAGTCCATATAAATACGAAAAATCTGTTAATAAAATTGATCCTAAAACAAAACAACCAATGAATGATCCGGCTACCGGTGAATTGATAAAAGAAAAAGCAACCCAAGAAGGTTTACGTTTTGTAAAGGTTTCAGTGTTTGATGTTTCCCAAACCGAAGGGAAAGAACTCCCTTCTCTATGTAACGAACTAAAGGGTAATAGCTTAGAGGCTAGCAATATAATAAGGGCTGTAAAACGCATATCAGAGGTTCCTATCATTGAAGATGTTATTAAGGGTTCGAACGGTCCTAAAGGTTACTTTGACAGGGAAAAGAATCTTATAGCTGTAAGACTAGGTATGAGTAACGACCAAACTGCTAAAACATTAGTCCATGAATATGCCCATGCTACCGTACATCAGCAACCTTTATTTGACCGGGCAACAAGAGAAGTCCAGGCCGAAAGCATAGCTTATATTGTATCTAACCGCTTTGGGCTTGATACAAGTGCCTATACGTTTGAGTATGTTGCTGCTTGGAGTAGTGGACGGGAGCTGCCGGAGTTAAGATCCTCAATGGATCTAATACAAAAAATATCGAACGATATTATTAATAAGATGGAATCTGTAATGACTAAAGATATCTCTTTAGAAAAAGAGCCTATTACAGTAGAAATATTGTCATCTAAAGATAGTTTCTTCATGAAAGGCCAATTGATGAGCTTTGAGGAGGCAGATAAGTTATTTACTCAGTATGAAGCAGAACATTTTGCAAAACGTTCTGTTGAAAGAGATATCAACGGTAATTTGCTACCTCCTATCCCTTATTCTCAAACCGAAATGATGGTTCATTTAGCAGATGGCCGGACATTCAATGTGCGTTTTGATATTGGTGCCGGTGACGATCAGAGCCTTGCAGATTGTTTGCATAGATATTCTTTTGATGCAAAAAGATATATCGAAAATTATCATTTGCAACAAAATCAGTCTTCATCGGCTGCTCCCTTATCCCCTGATAGTGAAAATCTTATTCCTGGAAACTATTATGGGAAGATAGACTTTTTAGGCAATTCCGGAAATGTTGGTGAAACGATATATTTTAAAGATAAATTGTCTTTTGATAAAGAAGTGTCCGAGAGCCGAGATATTGGCCGTCCAATGGTTCCTAAGATTTTTAATAGTTCAGATTTAATAAAGAACCAAATTATCGCCCGTTACGAAAAAGAATTCCCGGCAATAAAACACATCACCGAAAAAACAGCAAATCTTATTGACTCATTAAAAGAGCCATTAACGGTCAAAGAGATCAAAAATACTTATAAGTTGGCCGGAAAAAAACTTGAGTCCGGCTGTAGTTGTCCAAGTGATGAGATAACCTTTAATAAGCTTAAAAATATCGTCGATGATTTTAAACATGCTCAATTACTTGAAAAACAAGCACATTTGAATGAGAAGGCGTTACATAATCAAGTAGTTAAGCAAAGTATGGATATGGAAATAAGTATGTAAATAAAAGGAGCAAATTATTATGATGATTCAATTTAACTATGAAGAAGCAGAATTAATTAACGGGTTATGTGATGAAGCTGATCCCTCCCCTACTCTTAATGGTATTGTAACCAGACTTGAGACTATTACAGTCGATGATGAGGGCTTAATTCCTATTGTAAAGTCAACAATTTCAAAATTACAGCTCTTTAATAATGAGACATTCAGAAATATTTTAAACGACCTGCCTTTGGATACTTTTAAAATGTATCCCACTCTTTAAGCATCCCTCCCCTATTTTAAGGATTTTAGTAATTTTAGGGGGAAACAATGGAGAAACTTTTTTTGTATACTTTTCTTGTTTTACTTCTGGGATACTTTCTTAACAAACTGATTATTAAAATATGGGACGATCGGGCCGTTTCTGTCATTTCTAAAAATTACGTATTAATCACATTTATTACCGGTCTTACTTTTTTTCTTGTTTGTTTTTTCAAATTAGATCAATCGACAGAACGGCTTATTTTTATTTTTCTTTTTGTATACCTTTTGGTTGTCTTATCTATTATTGACCTTTATACTTTTAGATTACCCGATGCGTTAGTATTTCCCCTAATATTTTTAAGCTTAATAAGTTCCCTGGTTACTCATATTCCTGTTTTTATCAATGGATTTTTGGGAGCTTTGATAATCAGCATTATGTTTTTTTCTATATCGGTTTTATTTCCTAAAGCAATGGGTTTTGGGGATGTTAAGCTTGTTGCAGCGTTAGGATTATTTTTAGGTATTCCATATGTTTTCATGGCGATTTTTTTGGCTTGTTTTTTAGGTGCTGCAATTGGAGCAATCCATATTCTTGTTTCTAAAAAAGGTATTAAAGATCCTATCCCTTTTGGTCCTTTCTTAGCAGTCGGTTCAATTATTATTCTTCTTTTTCAATCTAAATATATTCTCTTTTAATTTTTCCCTCCTAATCTATAAAAATTTATAAATAAAAAATCACAGTATCTATTTCGCTGTGATTTAACAAAATTGCTATTCATAAGAAAATTTTTCAAATATTCTTCCCAAAATCATGGAAAAGTGCTAAAATAAGTACAAGTTTTCAGTATTTGTTCTTTATCAAACCAAAATCCCTTTCCGGTCTGCCAGCCAGAAAAGGATTTCTGCTCCCCTGTTAAAACCCAACAGTGAGAGTTGGTAGAGATAGTATATCACTTATATACTATCCAAACAAGATTTTTTTATTAATTTCTTGTAAATTAACCAGCGTTCTATGGGTGCTGGTTTTATATTTTATAGAATCATTTATATTATTTTTGTTGATTTATCAAAGATATTTTGTGAGTTAAGATTAAAAAGAAACAGCAAAACACCCCGTAAGTGTTCCGGTCGGCAAACTTGATCACTTAACGGGGCGTTACCTAGACAATATCAACGTTGTTATTACATGATTATTTTATCATAAAATAACGTTCCCTGTCTAGTTTGTTGTTATAAAAAACGCAAAAAAAGAGAGGGTTTTTTTATGGAGAAAAAAGATAACACAATTATTCGTGTAAAAAAGGACAAAGATAATCCTTATGTAATGCTGAATAAAGGCTTTTTAAATAATCCTAAAATAAGTTGGAAATCCAAGGGCTTGCTGGCCTATCTTCTTTCAAAGCCTGATAACTGGATCATTAGCATCTCCCACCTTATTAAAGAAAGTGAGGATGGAGAAAAATCAATTCGCAGTGGGCTTAATGAGCTTCAGGAATATTGTTACCGACAGCATTACCCTGTCTATTGTAAAGGAAAAGTGCGCTTCTGGGAAAGCCTTATTTATGAATCCCCCTTTCCAGTAGACCAAAAAATAAAATCAATGACCTTTCTTAATGACGGATCGGCTTATTATATATTTCAGGACGGACGAAAAGAGCCAGCAGAAATACAAGAAATACCAGATATAATTAAGGAATTCCTTGATAACACTGGATCTGTTCTACTTTCCCAAAACCTCCAAGTAGAAAACCTACAAGCAGAAAATGTCCAAGAAGAAGACCTCCAAGTAGAAAACCTACATGAAGAATTTCTTAATGAAGAAAAACTACATGGAGAAAACGAAGGACAAATAATTAATGATTTAACTATAAAACGAGATTTAGGAAATAATGATTTAAGTCAGTCTGTTTGTCTGTCTGCTAATTCAGACAGACAAACGGACGAACTTGAAAGAATCCTTTCTGTCTTAACGGATAAATCCCTAGATCCTTCTGTCCCCCCTGCTTTTCTTAAAAGCTTAGAAGGCATAATTACACAAATGTTTTACTCAAATACTGTCACTATCGACGGAGCATCAATACCGCAAGAAATCATCAGGAAGGTTCTTTTACAATTAACGCCAGCCTGTATTGAGCATACGGTGACAAAATTTGATGAATATACAAGGTTGAATGAAGTGAAGAACCCGAAAAAATACTTACAGACTATACTTTATAATTCGGTTTATGACGAAGAAATATCTGTAAAATCTACTGTTAATTACAATGTCTTTGGTAATGGCCGTAATAATGCTAAAGACGAATGATAATAATAATCTATCTATATAGGTAGATACATAGATAGGTATATATATAAATAAAAAGAAGTGTATGTATCTCAAAATTTCAGCTGCAGCCGTACGGCCATCGCAGGATATGAGATACATTTTTAACTTCTTTTTCAAGTTAGATTTTAAAGACCAATATCGGCAGGTTAATCCTGCCGGTTTATCTGTATCTCAAGATGATTTCCTGGTTCCTGGATCGGTTTGGTCGCTTGAGATACTGATAATGTATCTCAGGTGAGCACCGGGATCTGGTGGCCGGTCCGGAGAAGTGAGATACAAAGGATCTGAAGGCGTACCCTTAACTCATGAAAAAATACCTGTGGCCGGGCAGAGAAGCGAACTATATTTTTTCATCAGTATGGGTACCAATAAGAACGAGCGGACTGCTCCCTGAAGGCAGCAGACCGCAGGAGGCAGGAGAAGGCACCAGGGCAACTTGACAAGCCGTGATAAAGCCGGTGATGCGGACGGGGGGCACTAGGGGGTGTGGAACCTGGATGAGGCTCCCCCGTCCGGGATGAATGTTATCACGGCAGTCAAGACTTATGGACCGTGAACATAAAAAGCAGCATATGAGGTATTCCTAATATTTATCCTTCCCGGCCCAACGGCCCCGGCCATGACGCACACGGCCCGGAAGGGATAAGGAGTGTGAAAAATATTTTCAGCTCTTTTTTTACCCTTCTAGTATTGTAATATGATGCGCTTTATATTATAATATATATAGTTGATAAATTTACTTGGAGGGCTTGGAAATGAAAACGATTTATGAATTAAATTACGAACGTATATATCCCTTATTGGCTGATTATAAGAAGCTTTCGATTAAAAATTTTATGGATTTGGTTGTTCAAAAGATCGGAAAAAACGAATATCAAATTGCCCATTATTATGAGCAGAATGGTGATTTAATGGCTGATCCTGAAATGACCGTTAGAATAGATCCTGAATTAAAAACGGTTGAGGCTTTAACATTTCAGATGGATGCTATAGGACTTTATCAGGAAGTGTATCCAGAACCAGGACAATACTATCCTCGTTTAAAGAAAGAATTAAATGATTTTCTAAGACAGTGGCTTAAAAATCTTGAACAACAAGGATTTATAAAAGAAGCCTTAAATAAATAAGTCTAGATAATAATAATAAACCCATCCTGGCTTCATGGCCGGGATGGGTGGTTAAAAATAATCGATTTTCGGAGGAATAATTTATGAATGCATTAAAAGAATGTAAAGCCTGGAAAATAGGCGAAAAGTGCAAGATAAAAGAATGGGCAGGAATTTATGAAATCGGATGTTTCCATCAATATGGGCAGGGTGAAAATAGCTTTGTAAAAGTAAATGTATACAAGTTAAAAAAGGATGGCTCTAGAAATGGCATGAATACAAGTGTTGATATTGGTTTACTTCTTCCTTTGGATGCTAAACAACCTTCAATTGATAACAATGGGTTAAGTGCCCAGGAATATGCAAAACAAGCTTTTTCTTGTGGTTTTGCAAAAAGTGATTTTTTTAGAACAACTTCTGAATCAATTGTAAAAATTGTTTCAATTTCAAATACTGGGCGGGTTAAGGTACAAGGTCTTACTATTAAAAAAGGTATCCAGGCCCGGAGTAAAAAAATAGACAAGGTAAAAATTTATAGCCAAGAAGATTACATAGTTAATTTCGCAAACCTTGAGTATTTTCTTGATGGTAACGAAATGACTTTCTCACCACGGCTGCATGATGGGAAATGGAACTTTTCTCATAGCTGCCAATATCTCAAGCCAGTTGATATGAAATTAACACGTTTATTAGATTAGGAGGTGTTTATAATGGAGGGTAATACTATGAAAAATATAAAAAATTTGCCGACTGGATGGAGAATTCAAACTGGACTAAACTCGGACTATTTTCTCAGCGTGAAACTTTGGGCTAAAGAACGAGGAAGGCAAGTAGCAGAAGCTCGTAAGGATGGAAACGTAGACGCAGCTATTAAGGCACTGGAAGAAGGTAAATGCTACAAAAATGGTATTAAGGAAACTCTTAAAGGTCTTGGAATAGAATATCCGTATTTCGTATATGACAATGAAGGAAAGTGTAGATACATTATTGAGAGCGAAGTTAATAAGCAGTGGAAAGTCTACACTGCGGAATAAATAAAAGCCGAGCCAGGCGGGCCAATCCTGGCATCCTCCCTCCCCTATTTGGGGAGTATTTTTAATTGAATTCAAATGGTATTTGCTGAGTAGTGTGCCTGGTAAAAAAATGAAATCTGGTATAGTAAGATTTGTTAATCATATAATTAACTAACTAATTAACTAACTAAGAAATATAATGAATAGTTAACTAAAATAATAATTAGCAAGCTAATTAAATATTTATTATATTATTTAATTATAGAATTTATTAACTCATTCATTTATAATTTAATTAAAAATTGAA
This sequence comes from Dehalobacter sp. TeCB1, assembly GCF_001707455.1. Taxonomy (NCBI): domain Bacteria; kingdom Bacillati; phylum Bacillota; class Clostridia; order Eubacteriales; family Desulfitobacteriaceae; genus Dehalobacter; species Dehalobacter sp. TeCB1. The sequence continues at coordinate 21,383 of NZ_MCHF01000042.1, forward strand.
TGGGGTGAATATCGATGCGTTTAAAGCCGAAGGACACAAAGGTATATTCTATAGCTTCTGAAAAAGGGGGCGTAGGTAAGACAGCCACAGCAATAAATTTAGCTGTTGCCCTTGGTAAATTGGGTAAGAAAGTTGCTATTATCGATATTGACGCACAAGGACATGTAGGAAGAAGCTTGGGTTTTGATAAAAAAGGACTAAAGCTCACGATGGTTGATGTCTTAATAGGCCGGGCCGACATGGAGGAAATAAAATTAAAAACTCCTTATGGAATTGAAATCTTCCCATCGAGGAAGGACCTAAGTTCTTTGGACGATATTGTAAGAAACCCAGAAAACGCATTGGCATTCCCTGACAAGACCATTCTTTTAAAGGAAGCAATAGATGAAATAAGGAACAAATACCAATATATAATTATTGACTGTCCACCGGCTTATAATTTATATACTATAAATGCTTATGTAGCTTCAGATGGGGTAATAATACCGGTTGTGCCCGAGGGACTTCCGGTAGATGGACTAACCGAAGTATTGGAAAATGTAAATAACGTCAAAAGTTCAGGCCGGAATAATCGACTGGAGGTCATAGGAATTCTAAAAACTATGGTTAAACACACTACTTTGCATATATCATTTGGAGATCAATTAAATCAATTCTGCTTAAATAATAATATTAGGGTTTTTGAAGCTACTATCCCGAATGTCATAGGATTTGCTGAAGCACAGACATTAGGTAAACCTGCATTGATATATGACCCAAAAAACCCAAAATTACAGGGGTATATGAAATTAGCAAAGGAGGTAATAAATATTGGCTAAGAAGGATTTTAATGTTGTTGCACAAGACTTACTTACAAATGCATCATTAAAAGTAGTATCAAATAAAACCCAGCCGGTGAAGGATGAACAGTCTGAAAAAGAGGAAAATGAAGTGATTACTGTTTCTCCTTCTACTGAAGTTACAATAAATGAAGTTACACAAAAGCAACCCGCTCAAAAGCCGATAAATAAACAGGAGCATAGAAAAAAGGATGACTCTCCCGGCCAAAAAGTTGATGCAGAAATAAATTCTTTTTTTGCAGTTAAAGAAAAGCCGGTCAGGGTGTTAAAAGGTTTTTATATTGAAGAAGAAGTAGCAAAGAATCTGAATGAAATAAAACATAGGTACAATAAAGATATCTCAGATGTTGCAAACGAAGCGATAAAGACTTTTATTAGACCAATTGTTGAATCGTGGAATAAATAAAATATATGTATCTCATAATTTGCGCCGGTGCATGGCTGGAGGGTGCTGCTTTGAGATACATATTATATTTTGTATCTCAGCGGATCTTCCGGAGCTGTCGATCGCCGCGGCGGGATGAGATACAAAGGATCTGAAGGCGTACCCTTAACTCATGAAAAAATACCTGTGGCCGGGCAGAGAAGCGAACTATATTTTTTCATCAGTACGGGTACCAATAAGAACGAGCGGACTGCTCCCTGAAGGCAGCAGACCGCAGGAGGCAGGAGAAGGCACCAGGGCAACTTGACAAGCCGTGATAAAGCCGGTGATGCGGACGGGGGGCACTAGGGGGTGTGGAACCTGGATGAGGCTCCCCCGTCCGGGATGAATGTTATCACGGCAGTCAAGACTTATGGACCGTGAACATAAAAAGCAGCATATGAGGTATTCCTAATATTTATCCTTCCCGGCCCAACGGCCCCGGCCATGACGCACACGGCCCGGAAGGGATAAGGAGTGTGAAAAATATTTTCAGCTCTTTTTTTACCCTTCTAGTATTGTAATATGATGCGCAGTATATTATAATATATATAGTTGATAAATTTACTTGGAGGGCTTGGAATATATGGCGTTTACATTTTATAGAAAAAGACCTGAATATATTTTGGTAAGCGAAAATTTTGAGGTAGATTTAAATGATTTTGAAGGAATACAACTTATTTCTTGTCCTATTCATAATCTTAACGATTCTGGATGTCCGGACTGGCAAACTCTAAAATGTTGTTATAATTGTTTTTTTGGAGATTGGAGAGATAAAGATGGGAAGTCAATTAACCTTATTCGGTGAAATACCAAGTAAAAAAATTCTTCTTCAATATAAGCAATTAAAGAAGAACTTGGAAGAAGAATATCAACGCTATTCCTATTTACTACAATACGGTGGCCAAGACCCTTTCTGGCCGGATGGTACTAATTTAAATCTTATAAGAAACCATATTATTTATTATAAGGGAGAGCTTCTAAAATTGAATACTACTTATAGTTTGTCTTTACCGGACAGTTTTTATTGGAATACCCCAGAAGAAGTTGATAAAGAATATCAGGCTCCCGGAAGTAAGTCCGGAAGATTATATGATTTCAAAAGAAAGGCAGGTTAAATAATGGATAATAATTATTTGACAACTCTTGTTTCATACCCCGACCGGGGCCAGTGGGGAAATAATAAATGGCGAGGAAATTTTTCCGGAAAACTGGTCGAGGATTTAATAAACTGGTATCACCCAAAAAGGGTCTATGACCCGATGTGTGGCAGTGGTACGACAATTGATGTTTGTAATACATTGGGTGTTGATTGCATGGTTACAGACCTAAATCCTAAATTTGGGGGATGGGATGCTCTAACCGATGAGGTACCAGGAAGCTCAGATTTTACTATTTTTCATCCTCCTTATCATGATATGATTCAATATTCTGGTAACGTATGGGGTGAGAAACCCGATATAAGAGATTTAAGCCGGTGTTCCAGTTATCAGGAGTTTATTCAGAAAATAAACACTATTCAGCTTAAACTGTTCCGGGCCTTACGAAAGGGCGGGCGGTTGATAATTCTTGTTGGAGATTATAAAAAACAAGGCCGTTTATTCTCAATTCAAAAGGATATGGATTGGCTTGGGACGCCAGAACAAGTAATTATAAAGACACAACATAATGCAGAATCATTTAGAAAAAAATACGCAGGGAAGTTTATTCCAATTGTTCATGAATACTTATTGGTTTTTAGGCGTGATGATTGTTATCTCCTGCCCGTTTCGGTAACAAAAACATTTGATGCAGATAGTAGAGAACAGAAAAATCAAACATGGCGTGATGTAGTACATGCAGCACTCGAAAAATTGGGTGGAAAAGCTACTCTTTCAGCTTTATACAATGAAGTTCAAGGTCATTCTAAGTGTTCAGTAAATGTCTTTTGGCGTGAAAAGGTCCGTCAGGTTTTACAAATATACAAAGACTTTACAAATGATGAAAAAGGTAAATGGTCGTTTAGTTATTAAGTAGTATTTTAATATAGAACGCTTTATATTATAATATAAAATGCCGGGATTGTTTAATTCTAAATAATCCTGGCATGGACATACCAGGAAAAAGGGAGTTAGTTTTACAAATCTTTGGAACAAAATATTCAAATAAACCTATAGATTTAGTTGTATAAAAATATTATTGTAATATAAAGAGTTCTATAATACTGTATAAAAGGGGAAGATTATTATGTTGCCACTTGATAATTTAGAGATTACCGATATACAGAATAAATTAGTTATAAAAATCTGCTCTGGGGATACAGAAATAGGTGGCATGTTGAGTGATGAGCAGTTATGGGCAATAAAACAGTCCATAGATAATCACCTTTTTTATTATGAAAATCAATTAAAAAATCTTAAAACATTTAACAGAGAGTTATTCCGTAAAAATAAGCAAGAAAAGGACAAAACAATAGAAAGCCAACGTTGGGAATTATATACAAGAAATAAAGAATTAATAAAAGAGTTAACAGGGTTGTTAGAAAATAGAAAGAAGTGATTTAGTTGTGGTAATAAGAAAAGTAATTAAGGTAAGTACTTATTTATATTCAGATGTTCTTAAAAATGCACTGAATAAATATGCTGACGAACACAAAACGTCTCTTTCGGTTTTATTAAAAGATGCATTACTTCAGATGATTGAAAGTAATGATTTTGTTGTTTCTGTAGACCGGGTTTACGATGAAATGTCAGACCAGGGAAAAACAGCTTTAGAAAATCAAAGAGCGAGATCCCTTTCTTTTGTACAAGAGATGGAATTAATTGATAATGTTGATGATATCGTTTCTGAATTACGCAAATCTGATGTTAAAATTAATAGGAGTCTCTTCATTCAAGAAGCAATACGGAGATATTTAGAACCGATTCTTATAAGGGAAGGATATTTATCAGAATCAGTATTTAAAAGTAAAGATAACGCTGTAAAAAACCTGAAATTTCTACGGACTGCTTTAGGATATACTAGCGCAAAATCATTTCATGCTAATTATTTAAAATCGGGTACTGACGAATATTATATTAGTTATCCGCAGTATGCTTACATGGAAAGAAAAAGTGAAGGAAATGTTGACCGTGTTATTGATATTATCTCTGATTCAGTTGGGATAGAAAAAGAATTCTTTTATTTAGATTCTAATGAATTTGAAGAATATATAGGAAGCTTATTCCCCGATTTATTCGTTAGTGAGGGGGAGAAAATAATAAAATGAAAACTCCTAAAGCTCCGATTGTTAAATGCCTTCACTGTGGTTCTGAAGTTTACTTATTATGTATCATGCAATAAAGCTCTTTTTAAAATGTCCACACTTGAAGGGTTTTACTTTTAATTTGTATATATCATTGTATTCTTAAGATGTATCTTATTTTTAATGCTGCCATTTAATTGACAGAAGGAATTATGAGATAGATTTTTTTATATGGGCAATCCGGCTTCTCGGCCTGGCCGGATTGTCTCACGCCCTTACCTCTAGGGTCGCTTGGGTCTTTGAATATGTATCTCAACGGATCTTCCGGAGCTGCGGATCGCCGCGGCGGGATGAGATACAAAGGATCTGAAGGCGTACCCTTAACTCATGAAAAAATACCTGTGGCCGGGCAGAGAAGCGAACTATATTTTTTCATCAGTACGGGTACCAATAAGAACGAGCGGACTGCTCCCTGAAGGCAGCAGACCGCAGGAGGCAGGAGAAGGCACCAGGGCAACTTGACAAGCCGTGATAAAGCCGGTGATGCGGACGGGGGGCACTAGGGGGTGTGGAACCTGGATGAGGCTCCCCCGTCCGGGATGAATGTTATCACGGCAGTCAAGACTTATGGACCGTGAACATAAAAAGCAGCATATGAGGTATTCCTAATATTTATCCTTCCCGGCCCAACGGCCCCGGCCATGACGCACACGGCCCGGAAGGGATAAGGAGTGTGAAAAATATTTTCAGCTCTTTTTTTACCCTTCTAGTATTGTAATATGATGCGCTTTATATTATAATATATGTAGTTGATAAATTTCAAGGAGGATATTAATATGACAAACGGTTTAGCAACAACTTTTAAGGATGTTACTTCATTGGTGAGAAATGAACCACTTACAGATGAACAACTTTATCGAGTAGCTCCAAGTATTTTTGCAGAGAAAAAACATTTTTCAAGGTCAGAAAGATATGCTTATATTCCAACAAAAGAAGTGTTAACCGGCTTAAAAAATGAAGGGTTTCTTCCTTTTGCAGTAGCTCAGTCTAGGTCTAGGACGGAGGATAAACAGGAATTTACAAAGCATATGTTGAGACTTAGAAAGGCAAATCTGGTTACAGCAGCAGAAGCTTTTGAAGTTGTTCTCGTTAATTCCCATGATGGGACCTCATGTTTTCAACTCATGGCCGGTATTTTTCGTTTCGTTTGTCATAATGGAATGGTTATTGGGGATACAATTGAAGATATTAGGGTTCAGCATCGTGGCAATATCACCTCAAATGTTATTGAGGCTGCTTATGAAATTTTAGGTAATTATGATACTGCTCAAAGCTCAATTGAAAGCATGAAATCACTTCGTTTGCTTCCGGGAGAGCAAGAAGCTTTTGCAAGGGCTGCCCTTAGTCTTAAATACGATGAAAAATCTCCTGTTACTCCCAAACAAATACTTGTATCACATCGTTGCGAGGATGATAAAAGTGATTTATGGACTACTTTTAATAAGGTGCAGGAAAACCTTTTAAAAGGAGGTCAACGGGGGAGAACAGTGATAAACAAAAAAACCACAACACGCCCGGTAAAATCCATCGATAATAATATTAAATTAAATAAAGCTTTATGGATTTTGGCTGAAAGTATGAATGAATTAAAGGCCCAGGCTGTATAACAAATCCACTATACAGGGTTAACCTATAATTTGGTTAACCCTGTTATAAAAGTGAATTAAAGGGGAGATAAGATTGATAGAATTTAAGATTTTGCAAGCGAATAGAGAAGCACCGTTCAAGTTTCGTGGTTTTGATGATAATAAACCTCCCAAGGGGTTCAACCTGAATTACTACAGTGAGGTATATAATGGCACAACAGACGGTAACGGTCATGATGTTTTAGATAAGTTATATGGAATTTTTAACCTCAGTCCTCCAAATGACTTTAAAGGGCATTCACTTTCAATATCAGATATTGTCATTTTAAATGGGGAATATTGGTTTTGTGATTCGTCCAATTGGATGAAAATTGAGGGGGTAAACATTTGTACTAGATGTAATAAGTCGTATACCCAACAATCAGAGATTAAAGGATATTGCCAGGAATGTAGTGAGGAATACGAAGCTTATAGGTTGATGATAGATGAAGAAGATAACTGAAATAAACCCTAATTTTTAATTATGGGAGGAGAAATTAATATGTTCGAAGAATTGCCAAGATTTTGTTACTCTATAGAAAGCTCAACAGGAGCAACTATTCTTATTAAAAAAGGTGAAAAGGGTTATTTTCTAACAAGTAATCAGGAATCACCTCAAAGACTAAATGCAATACTTGGTATTTCCCCGGCACAAGCTGAAGCTATGTTAGTGGGTTCTTCGTTTGGTTGGAATGTTCCTGGAGCTGACCCAAATACTTATAAATCTTATGCCCGTTGTAAGGATGTTCTTGAGAATGGAAGCAGACTTACTAAAGATAAAGAATATCTACTACTAGACTCTTCAGGTCAGTCGGTCTATATCGAGGATGATAATGGAGAAATAGAATTTTTTCCTATTTATGCTTTTGACCTGTTTGCAAAATAAGAGAATTAAAGTATTTGTAAAGTATCATGTTTGTATCTCATCATTCTGTGCCGGCCAGCTGATCCGGAAGAGCGTTTGAGATACAACAAAATAGAGGTATAGAATATTTATGGCTCCTAAAAAAGGGGCCTTTTTAATTTTATAACCTATCTATATATCTATATACCTATCTATATATATGAGTAATTAAATAGAAACAGCAAAAGTCCGCATAAAGCTTAAGAAATCTCCCATCTTTTTATGATCTATTACATGAGCGTTTTCGCTCATGTAAAGGGAACCCGAAAGAACGGCTTTGGAGAAAAGGCAGGATTAGTATGACCTGGGGAAAGGGAACCCGAAAGAACGGCTTTGGAGAAAAGGCAGGATTAGTATGACCTGGGGAAAGGGAACCCGAAAGAACGGCTTTGGAGAAAAGGCAGGATTAGTATGACCTGGGGAAAGGGAACCCGAAAGAACGGCTTTGGAGAAAAGGCAGGATTAGTATGACCTGGGGAAAGGGAACCCGAAAGAACGGCTTTGGAGAAAAGGCAGGA
>NZ_MCHF01000043.1:0-2555 GCF_001707455.1 Dehalobacter sp. TeCB1
GTAATTGTCAAAAACGCCACACATAGAAATAAGCGTTTAGAGTTGAGATAATATCCTTAGTACAAACTAAGGAGGAATTATCGATGAGCATTAAAGAGCAATCCGTCATCAGACGTCAGCAAGTAGAGAACTTTCGAGCATCCGGGCAAACAGCAGCTGAATGGTGTTCACAAAACAACTTAAAAATTTCTACACTGCGGTATTGGTTGACCAAACTCAACCGTGAAGCAAAATCGGATCCCAAACAAGAAACCTTTATTGAATTGAAACCCGCATCAGCTAAGGAAGTCCCGGTCATTATTAAAATTGGGGCAGTTTCTATCGAACTGTACTCAGGTTTTCAGACGGAAACCCTACGTGAGGCCATGGCCACTATTTGTTCCCTATGAACCTGAATGCTATCGGTGTTAAAATATTCCTGTCCTGTAAACCTTGCGACATGCGAAAAAGCATCGAAGGTCTAGCCGCCTTGGTCCAGACCCAGCTGCAAATGGACCCTTTTGCCAATTGTCTCTATGTCTTCTGCAATCGAAGCTGCGATAAATGCAAGATCCTTCATTGGTCGAATAATGGCTGGTGGCTTTACTATCGTAAGCTAAGCCGCGGCATCTTTCGCTGGAAATTTTATAAGAACAAACAGGTTCTTGAAGTTTCTGAACGCCAGTTCCGTTGGCTTTTGGATGGATTGTCTATGGATCAGCCCACTGCCCATAAGCCAGTTAAACAGAGAATTTTACTTTGATCTGTTCTTTGAAAAGATTCCTATATTATGCAGCAATAATATTAAGTTTTTGGCGTATTTCAGCCATTTTTGCACCTGTATACTCTATTAATTCAGATGGATTTCTGGTAGAATAATGATATGAAATACAAGATAGAAACACCTTCAAAACCGCAATTGAATTATATTGAAATGTCACAGGCTGAACTGGCTGCACACTGTGAGAGACAGGACATGGCCATTGCCGAACTGACCCAGAACATGAACCGGCTTATTGAAATGATCCGTCTTGGTAACCAGCAAAAATATGGGCAAAGCGGCGATTCTGTATCTTATCCTGATGGTGTAGAGCAACTCTGCCTTTTCAATGAAGCCGAAGCCACTGCTGTACCTGGAGCACCGGAACCTTCTTTTCAAGAAGCTACCGAGAGGACTCCTAGGAGACTTAAGCAAAAGGGTAAGCGTGAGCAAGATTTCAGAGATTTAAAGGTCACTGTCATTGAACATGAGCTTCCATCCGAAAAGCGATCTTGTCCGATCTGCGCCAGTCCCTTGCATGATATGAAGACAGAAGTTACAAAGACCCTGAAACTTGTTCCAGCTCATTTTGAAGTTGAGGAGCATCGGCGGCATGTTTACACCTGCCGTGAGTGCGAAAAGAATCAAGGTGAGGGTAATCGTATTCCCTTCATTCGTGCGGATATGCCAAGGCTTCCGATACCTGGAAGCTTTGCCACACCGGAACTGATTGCAGGCATCATCAACAGTAAATATACCAATGCGCTGCCTCTGGCCCGAATTGAAAGTGAGTTTGACCGGATGGACAGTGTCCGAATCTCCCGCCAAAATATGTGTAACTGGATACTGCGCTGTTCAGAGGAATACTTTTCAAGGATCTACACGCATATGAGAAGCATCCTCTTAAGTAAAGATATCTTGCATGCTGATGAAACATGGACGAAAGTTGTACAGCAGGACGGCAGGGATTCCAAGAAAAAATGCTATGTCTGGGTTTATTGCACCGGCGTGTATGATGAACCGATTATCTACTATGAATTCCATGAAAGCCGTGCTGCGGAATCGGCAAAGGAATTCCTTAAAGATTATACCGGTTATCTGCATTCGGATGGCTATGAAGTTTACCATCGACTTGACCCAGGAATTACAGTGGTTGGCTGCCTTGCTCATATTAAACGCAAATTCACGGATGCCATTAAAGCATTGAGCCCTGAGGAGCAAAAGAATACGGTTTGCTTTAAGGGGCAGGAGTACTGCGATTACTTATCCCATATAGAAAAGAAATACAAGAATGCTGACCCCGAGAATCGTCGACAAAAGCGCCTTACCCTGTTAAAGCCGGTAATGGATGCCTTTTTGACGTGGCTCAAAGAAACCAAGCCACAAACAGTGCCCAAATCCCCGGCTTATGAAGCGGTAAACTATGCTTTAAATCAGTGGCGCTACTTTGAAAATATTCTTTTAGACGGTCGTCTCGAGCTAACAAATAATCTTGTCGAACGAAGCATCCGTCCGTTTACAATCGGTCGTAAAAATTGGGTTACGATGAAAACAGATCGTGGTGCTCACGATAGTTCTGTGGTATATAGCATCGTACAGACTGCGTTGTCCAATGACTTAAAAGTTTATGAATATCTGGTTTACTTATTAAAACAGATGCCAAATACCGATTTCGACCAACATCCGGAACTGATCGAAAAGTTTGTTCCTTGGTCGAAAGAGCTTCCGGAAAACTGTTACAAAAAGATAAAGTAGATTTTGTCCAACCTGGCGGTTGGGCTTTTCTTTACTCATGTGCTTACTTTTTGACAATTAC
>NZ_MCHF01000044.1:0-28738 GCF_001707455.1 Dehalobacter sp. TeCB1
CTCCATATAATCTGAATCGGCTATTTTTAACAGGTACTATACCTGTTATTCCCAGTATTTTGACAGACTCAATGAAACCCCACTATATTTACTCTGTCAAAGGTTGCATTTACTTTGACCGCTCACCATAAAAAATTGTAATTTTTCCTGTTATCAACATAAAAAGGATGCCCTGGATTCCCACGACACCCTCTGCAGTCTGTTATTCTTCTACTAATATCGATAATTTTTCTCTGCTATAGCTTATTTCTATTGGAAGCTTAACAACGTTTCAGCGTCCGGCCAGTTTCCTTAATTGTTCGACTTTATCAAGCTTCTCCCACGGGAGGTCAAGGTCATTGCGGCCAAAATGCCCGTAGGCCGCGGTCTGTCTGTAGATTGGTCTGCGGAGATCCAGAGTGTTGATGATTGCAGCCGGACGAAGATCAAACGTTTCATTAATCAGCGTGATGATCTTATCATCACTGACCTTACCCGTCCCAAATGTTTCAACTGAAATGGAGACAGGACGCGCAACCCCAATCGCATAGGCGATCTGAATCTCACAGCGGTCAGCTAGGCCCGCTCCGACAACATTTTTGGCCACATAGCGCGCGGCATAAGCCCCGGACCGGTCAACCTTCGTAGGATCTTTTCCGGAAAACGCCCCGCCACCATGTCTAGCCATACCGCCATAGGTGTCAACGATAATTTTTCTGCCGGTAAGTCCTGCATCACCCTGAGGCCCGCCAATCACAAATCTGCCCGTCGGGTTGATATAATAACGGGTATTCTCATCCAACATTTCAGATGGAACCACTGGTCTTACGACATGTTCCAGAAGGTCATTTTTGATCTGCTCCTGGGAAACCTCAGGATGATGCTGGGTCGAAATTACAATCGTATCGATCCTTTTGGGTTTTCCGTCCTCGTATTCAACGGTAACCTGCGTTTTACCGTCAGGTCTTAAATAGTTCAGCACTTCCGCCTTACGGATTTCAGCTAGCCTGCGGGCCAGCTTATGCGCAAGATCAATCGGCACCGGCATGAATGTTTCGGTTTCGTTTGTCGCATAGCCAAACATCATCCCCTGGTCTCCTGCACCGATCTCACTGATATCTTCTTCGGATATTTTTGCCTCCAGTGCTTTGTTAACGCCTAAGGCAATATCACTGGACTGCTCTCCAATCGAGGTCAGCACCGCACATGTATCTGCGTCAAAGCCATACTTGGCTCTCGTATATCCAATCTGTCTGATGGTTTCCCTTACGACTCTTGGAATATCCACATAACAATGGGTGGTAATCTCGCCGCTTACCAGAACCAGCCCGGTTGTCACAGATGTTTCACAGGCAACTCTTGCTTCTCTGTCCTGACACAGGACGGCATCAAGAATTGCATCCGAAATTTGATCGCATATTTTGTCGGGATGTCCTTCGGTAACAGATTCTGAGGTAAATAATTTGTAACCCATCCAAAATCACTCCTTTGATCCAATACCTTTGTTCAAGGCAATCTCTTGCACCAACCTTCTGGCGACATCCAGCTTGCTCATTTTGGGCAGATCTATTTTTCTGCCATCGGGATAAAGAAAACTAACAATATTGGTATCTGTGCCAAAACCTGCGCCAGGTGCTGTGACATCATTGACTACAAGCATATCGGCCTTTTTGCGTTTCAACTTTTCCAGACCGTTTTCAATTACATTTTGGGTCTCGGCAGCAAAGCCAACCAAGTACTGGTGTTTCTTCCGAGCTCCCAAAGCTGACAGAATATCTGGATTCGGAACTAATTCTAAGATAACAGACTCTCCGTCTTTTTTGATCTTTTGCTCATTGCGGACTGCAGGTCGAAAATCAGCAACAGCAGCTGCTTTGACGACGATATCCTGTTCCGCATATCGTGTCATAACTTCCAGATACATCTCTTCCGCTGAAATAATCCGGACCGTTTCCACGCCGAACGGGGGCAGGATATCCGAGGGGCCGCTGACCAGGGTCACCTGTGCGCCTGCCTCAGCAAACGCCTCAGCAATTGCATAGCCCATGCGGCCTGAGCTGTAATTTCCAAGATATCTGACCGGATCAAGTTCCTCGCGGGTGCCGCCGGCCGTAACTAGCACTTTCCGGCCTTTCATGATTTCCCGGTTTAACATAAAATTCTGAAGGAAATCAATGATCTCCGCAGGCTCACTCATCCTGCCGTCGCCTTCTGTCCCGCAGGCTTGGTATCCTTTGGCTGGCCCGATCATATGAATACCCCGTTGCTGAAGAATCCCCAGATTCTGCTGCGTTGCAGGGTGATGATACATGGCATGATTCATCGCCGGAGCTACAAAGATTGGATTATTGACAGCCAGCAAGACGGTAGAAAGAAAATCATCAGCAAGACCGACAGCCATCTTCGCAATGATATTGGCTGTCGCCGGAGCGATTAAGGTGATGTCTGCCTTCTGGGCCAGAGAAATATGTTCAATGTTCCACATTTTAGGTTCCGTGAACATTTCCGTATAAACCGGCTGTCCTGATATGCTTCTAAATGTCAAAGGCGCAACGAGCTCTGTCGCTGATTTTGTCATCACGACAAAGACCTCTGCACCGCTTTTCACCAGTCTGCTGGCAATGTCGACCGCTTTGTAGGCAGCAATACTGCCTGTTACGCCCAGAAGCACACGTTTACCGCAAAGCATCTGACGTTACCTTATCAAAAAAGTCAGGATAGACTTTTCCGTCTGCAATCTCAAGCAAAGCCCTGCTAACAGGTTTTGTATCTTTAAATTCACTTGCATCCAAATTGTTCATGAGTACCCTGGCCCTTTTGGCAGCTGCCACCACTAGGGTATATTTACTGTCTGCCTGGGACATCAGAACATCCAAAGAAGGCTGCTTCATCGTTATTCCTCCTTCAAATTAGAGCGACTTTAAAATTATTACGGCTTTGAACTCACCCGGCATTTTTCTGCAATCATAATACTCTTAAGCTTTTCTACCGCAGTGCCAATTTCGTCGTTCTCAACAGCATAATCATAATCCTTCATATTTTTCATTTCCAGAACGGCTTGTGCTAGTCTGCGCTGCATGACCTCAGGTGTTTCCGTTCCTCTTCCATAAAGCCTTTCAGCGAGCTCTTCCAGGGAAGGCGGAACAATGAAAATAAACACACCATCCGGAAAAGCCTTTTTGACAATTTTTGCTCCCTGCATATCGATTTCCAGTAAGATGGTCTTGTTTCTCTTCAGGACACTTTCCACATGAAATCTTGGGGTTCCATACAGGTTTCCGCAAAACTCTGCCCATTCCAGAAACTCATTATTCTCAACCATTTTAAGAAATTGATCCCTGGAACGAAAATAGTATTCTTTTCCCTCTGTTTCTCCCGGTCTTGGTGCCCTGGTCGTTACAGAAATAGAATATTCCAGATCACCGCACTCGGCAAAAAGCCGCTTACACAGCGTTCCTTTTCCAACTCCTGCAGGACCTGAGACCACAATCAGCAGCCCTTTGTCTTCCATATTAATCAACCGGATCCTCACTACTGGATTCTTTGGCGGTCAGACGATGGGCAACCGTTTCAGGCTGAACAGCCGACAAAATTACGTGGTGGCTGTCACACATAATGACGGCACGCGTCCTTCGCCCATAGGTGGCATCGATGAGCATTCCTGTATCGCGCGCTTCCTGAATAATTCGCTTAATGGGTGCTGATTCCGGACTTACAATCGAGATAATTCTGTTAGCCGATACAATATTGCCAAATCCTATATTAATCAATTTGATATCCAATTCCTATACCTCCCATATTCAATACGCTGCATACCGCGTTATTGCTCTTTTTCATCGTGTTACTCAATATTCTGAACCTGTTCCCGGATTTTCTCCAGTTCACTTTTCCCTTGGACAACAATATGTGAAATTTCCAGATCATTCGCCTTAGATCCAATGGTATTAATCTCTCTATTCATTTCCTGAACCAGAAAATCAAGTTTCCGTCCAATCGGCTCATTGGTTGAAAAGGCTTTGGTAAATTGTTCAAAATGACTCCCGAGCCTGACCAGCTCTTCCTCAATAGAAGACCTGTCGGCAAAAATGGCAATTTCGGTAATCAGTCTAGCTTCATCCAGCGAAGTGTCCGCCAGAAGCGCCGCAAGCCTTTCCCTTAATTTTTCCTGATATTCCGCCACAACCTGCGGCGCTCTTACAGTTACTTGATCAACCATTCCGGAAAGGTCATCTAATTTTTTCAGCAAATCCTTGGCCAGTCTCTCCCCTTCAGTCCTACGCATTTGAATTAACTGGTTCAGCGCCTCCTGTAAAGCCATATTGAGATATGGCCACAAGGCTTCTGCATCCGTCTCTTCGTTTTCAACACTGAGTACTTCAGGGAACGAAACCAGACTAAAAAGATCGCTCTTATACGTGGTATTGAGCAAATTTGCCAATTCCTTCAGAGAATTATCATACGACAGCACTAAATCTTTGTCAACCTTAACTAATCTCTTTTTTTCTTCCGTTTCCTTGATATTCACGTAAATATCAACGCGGCCCCGCTGGACTTTTTCCTGCACGGCTTTACGAAAACGTTCCTCAATGATATTCAAGTTTCTTGGTAGTTTCACTAGGACTTCCAGGAAGCGATTGTTCACTGACTTCATTTCTACTGAAATCTGGACTCCGAGTCCCTGAGCTTCCCCTCTGCCAAAACCAGTCATACTATTTGCCAATTCCCTCAACTCCTTAACGACAATCATACCATTCTTTTACTCTGAAGGGCAAGAATACTATGCTTTGCTCCTTTTACATGCGTTTTAGAGTTATACAAGGTACCAGAAAAAAAATTGAGGAGACAAACAGCCCCTCAATTAAATCACGTTCTCAAACAATGGATTGTTTCATCCTGCTTAATAGCTCTATACTATTCTGGTCCTTATCCTTTCAATGGCCCTCTCCGTATTCTCCCTAGTATTGAAAGCCGTCAGCCGGAAGAATCCTTCCCCACTCGCACCGAAGCCGGCTCCGGGTGTTCCGATAACATTGGCTTCTTTCATCAGCTTGTCAAAGAATTCCCAGGACCCCATCTGTCCCGGTGTTTTTAGCCAGATATACGGTGCATTCACACCGCCGAAGACGGTATATCCCGCTTTTTCGAGACCAGCCCGGATAATTGCGGCATTATCCATATAATAATCAATGGTTTCTTTGACCTGTTGTTTCCCTGCCTCAGAAAATACGGCAGCAGTGGCAGCCTGGATCGGATAAGATACTCCATTGAATTTTGTGGTCTGCCTTCTAAGCCATAATTTATTCAGACTGTGCGCTTCTCCTTTGGAATCATAGACCATGACTTCCTTTGGAACGATGGTATATGCGCAGCGAGTCCCGGTAAAACCAGCCGTCTTGGAAAAACTCCTGAATTCCACGGCCACTTCGCGCGCACCTTCGATTTCAAAAATACTATGGGGAACACCGTCTTCCCGTATGAAAGCTTCGTACGCAGCATCAAATAAGATGATGGCCTTATGATCGCGTGCATAATCGACCCATTTCTTCAGTTCTTCAGCCGAAAGTGTCGTTCCAGTCGGATTATTCGGATAGCACAGGTAGATCATATCTGCTTTCGTGCTGGGAAGCGCCGGTTTCAGTCCATTTTCCTGATTACAGGGAAGATAAACGATTCCTTCAAACTGCCCTTTGTCGTTGTTATAAATACCGGTACGTCCAGCCATGACATTGCTGTCCACATAAACCGGATAAACCGGGTCTGTAACAGCCAGGATATTGCCCATGCCAAATATCTCCTGGAAATTGGCGGTGTCCGTCTTGGCCCCGTCACTGATAAACACTTCGTTAACTGCCAGGTCCACACCGCGGGGCTTGAAATCGTGCTCAATGATTTTTTCAATCAGGAACTCATATCCCTGTTCTGGGCCATATCCTCTAAAGGTTTTCTGCTGGCCCATTTCCTCGACAGCCTGATGCATTGCTTCGATGACGGCTGGCGGAAGCGGGCGGGTCACATCACCAATACCCATTTTTATTAAGTCACAGTCCGGGTTTTCCTGTCTGAATTGCTTTTCCCGGCGGGCTATTTCCGAAAAGAGATAGCTTCCAGGCAGTTTAAGATAATTTTCATTGACAAAAGCCATTCTATTCACTCTCCTGTAAATATGTAGTTATAATTCCCTGATGTAGTCTTTACTATAGTAGTCATTCAAGTATGATGATGTCTTATGATTCAAGCGTACTTCCGCGAAAAACACAGACTGCTGGACCCGTCATATGGACTTGCTGACCTTCCTGCCATTCAATCTTCAGGTCCCCCCCGGGCAAATGAACAATCACAGTTCTACCGGTTCTACCAGCCAGTACTGCTGCAACCACAGATGCGCAGGCTCCCGTTCCGCAGGCCAGCGTTGGGCCGACTCCGCGTTCCCACACCTTAACGGTTATTTCACCTGAATTGTCTACCTTGACAAACTCCACATTTGTTTTTCTCGGAAACAGCGGGTGTTTCTCGATCGCAGGACCCAGCGTTTCAAATGGAAGCAATTCCAAATCCTCGGTAAAAATAATACAATGCGGATTTCCCATCGATACCGCCGAAAAAATAACTTCTTGCCCGGCAACCTCAAGTTTTTGGTTAAGTGCAGTGTCCGTTCCGGCCAAAACAGGTATCTTAATGGGATCAAGACACGGCTCGCCCATGTTAACCGTAACATGGTGTACAGCTCCCCGGCAGATCTCCAGTTTGACATTCAGAACTCCAGCCAACGTTTCTATCTTAAGCGAATCTCTCTGAACGTAACCGGCTTCATAAACATATTTGGCAAAACAGCGTATGCCATTGCCGCACATCTCCGGTTCAGAACCGTCTGAATTAAATATCCTCATCCTTGCATCGGCTACATCGGAAGACAGAATCACAATAAGACCGTCACCGCCGACGCCGAATTGTCTGTGGCAAAGCTGGACAGCGGTTTCGGCATAATCCATACCCGTCGGAAAAAGAAAATGATCCAGGCAGATAAAATCGTTTCCCAGACCATGCATTTTCACAAAATCCATAAAGGGTTCTCCTCTCGCTGCCTTTTACAGAGTCTGTTCGAAAAATGACCAAATCGCAAAAACCCGTGGGCCGCGCCAGCCAAGTTTCTTTAAGAATACTATGAGAACAGCAAAGGGTCAATATTTTTGTCTGAAGTATACATAATGTATGTTTTCATTATGGTAGATTAATTCGTAGGTCCCGTAAGCTGCAATAATACGCAGCTATGTTCGGGTCAGTCTCCATAATGGATGGCCGCTTTCGGTCATTGTGTCATCCCTGACACAAAATCCCGCACTGCGCAATCCATGCTCCGCTTAGCGCTGTCCATCCATTACGGAGACATATTTTAGAGTTAGTGAACGCTTTTCTTAAAGCTAAAATTTGGGCTGGATTTAGCTGGCTGATACCTGTTCCGAATAAGTCGTGTCAGGCCAATGATTAAGCTGGGTCCGCCGGCAGCCACCAGAATGACAAGCCATTGCCAGCCGACCAGCGCTGTGGTCTTGAAAATTACCTGCAAAGCCGGAAGATAGATTACCGATAGCTGCATGGTAACAGAGATTGCTACTGCCACGACCAGCAATGGATTGGAAAATATACCAACCTCAAAGATTCCGCGGCGTTCCGACTTGCAATCAAAGACATGAAAAAGCTGAGAAAAAACAAGCGTGGTAAACGCCATGGTCCGTGCCGCTAAAAGACCGACGCCGTACCATAAACCGATGACAAATACAAAGAGTGTCGCTAAACCAATAATCGTTCCCCTGATTAGAATCTTTTGCCCTAATCCCCGCGCAAATACACTTTCCTCCGGCTGACGCGGAACCCTCTTCATGATATCCGGCTCTGTTCCGTCCACCCCCAAAGCCATCGCCGGCAAACCGTCCGTAACCAGATTGACCCACAGAATCTGTATCGGCAGCAAAGGCAGCGGTAGCCCTGTAAGTGTTCCCAGAAACATGGTCAGCACTTCTCCGAGATTGCAGGAAAGAAGATACCGGATAAACTTTCGGATATTGTCATAAATTCCTCTTCCTTCTTCGACCGCTGCGACAATCGCCGCAAAATTGTCATCAGAGATTACCATGGCCGACGCCTCTTTGGTGACA
The DNA here is from genome assembly GCF_001707455.1 of Dehalobacter sp. TeCB1. NCBI lineage: Bacteria > Bacillati > Bacillota > Clostridia > Eubacteriales > Desulfitobacteriaceae > Dehalobacter > Dehalobacter sp. TeCB1. The sequence continues at coordinate 8,133 of NZ_MCHF01000044.1, forward strand.
TCGGTTCCGGTCTGCCCCATGGCGACTCCAATATCCGCTTCTTTCACAGCGGGGGCATCATTGACGCCGTCTCCGGTCATCGCCACAATTTGGCCGTTCTTTTTTAAAGCCCTGACGATTCTAAGTTTATCCCTTGGTGCGACCCGGGCAAACACCGAAATATTCATGACCATGTGGCTTAGATCTTCATCTGTCATTTGATCAAGTTCTATTCCGGTAACGACCCGTTCATTAAATCCGCGAATGATTCCGAGTTCTTTCGCGACAGCCTGCGCCGTCAGCTTATGGTCCCCGGTAATCATGACTGGCTTTATCCCGGCAGCCTGGCATACTTTTATCGCTTTCACCGCACTCGTACGTGGTGGATCAATCATCCCGGTCAAACCCAGGAATATTAGATCATTTTCCACATCACCGTTTGGTTCGCCGCGCCGGACATCTTTCAGCCCAAGCGCCAGAACCCTGAGTGCATGCGATGCCATCTCGTCATTGTAAAACAGAATTTGCTTTCTTCTTTCGGAGGTCAGTTCCACCACGCCATCCTTCGTCATCTCCCGCGAGCATAGTCCCAGAACAACATCCGGCGCTCCTTTGACGTAGGCTTTATATTCCTCCTTATTCTTATAAATAACCGTCATCCTTTTCCGTTCCGATTCAAAAGGGATTTCCGCAACCCTTTGTTCCTTCCGTTCCAAAGCCTCCCGCCAGACTCCCGCTTTGGCGGCTGCAACCAGAAGGGCGCCTTCCGTCGGATCACCTTCGATTCCCCAGATGCTGTCCTGACCTTTGCCTCTGAAAAGTCCTGCCACCTGAATTCCTTTCTTGGTTAATACAGCATTATTGCACAGGGCTGCACACCTTAGCAGTTCTTTCAGAGGGCCTTTATCCTTATACGGGTCAGCGCCATGATAATCGCCTTTGGGGTCATACCCCTGACCCGTCAGCGTAATGACTTGGTTATCACAAAAAATCCGCCGAACCGTCATTTCATTTTGGGTCAGCGTTCCGGTCTTATCTGAGCAGATTACAGTCGCGCAGCCCAGGGTTTCCACAGCCGGAAGCTTTCGGATCACTGCATTGCGTTTGACCATCCGCTGCACACCGATTGCCAGCGCAACCGTAACAATTGCCGGGAGACCTTCAGGAATCGCGGCGACTGCCAGAGATACTCCGGCAAAAAACATTTTTTCGAAGCTTTCTCCTTGTAAAACTCCTGTCACCACGACAACAACACAGACGGCAAGACTGATCGTGACCAGCCATTTCCCAAGCTGAGCCAGCCTTTTTTGCAGAGGCGTCTCTTCCTCCTTCACCTCCTGAATCATTCCGGCAATCATACCCATCTCGGTATTCATGCCTGTGGCTATAACGATCCCAAGTCCCCTCCCGTTCACAACCACGGTTCCCATATATCCCATGTTTTTCCGGTCGGCAACCGAACTGTATTCGTCAGTCAAAGGCTGGTTCATTTTAGCGACCGGTTGGGATTCTCCGGTCAGCGCTGATTCTTCCACACGGATGTTTGAAGTGTTCAGCCATCGGATATCGGCAGGTATCCGGTCACCTGCTTCCAGCATGAGAATGTCCCCCGGAGCCAAGCCGGATGCATGTACCTTTTCCGTCCTACTATTACGCAGAACCATCGCCTCCGGTGCCGTCAGGGAACGCAGCGATTCCATGGACCTTTCCGCCTTGTATTCCTGAATAAAGCCGAGTACTGCATTCAGAAAAACAATAGCCAGAATGGTTACTGCGTCCGCAATTTCCCCCAGCAGACCTGAAATGAGCGTAGCAACCATCAGCACCAGAACCATGAAATCCTTAAACTGACCCAAAAATAAGAAAACCGGGTTAACCCCTTTTTTTACAACCAGAGAATTCGGACCAAATTCCGCCAGCCGCCGGCTGACTTCCCTATCACTAAGACCCTTTTCAGGATCTACTCTAAATCCTTTGCATATTTCTCCGCCGGTTAATATATGCCATACTTGCCGCTGCATTTCCTGCTCCTCCTTTTCATTTCCATTAGTACATGCTATTCGGCCTGTCCAGAAAAAATTCCCGGATTTGTGTTATACTGATATTGAATTTTTCTGCCTCTTCATTGTTCATTCTAGGATAAGGATCCATAATATATAGCCGCTTTCGACGTCTATGGGTTGACTAGCCCTGCCGAGAAAACATTTAAGTTTGAAGGAGTTAACGATATGGCCCTTGACAGTATTACACTCTATCATCTATTGAAAGAGCTTGAGCCGGTTCTGGTTGGAACGCGTATTGATAAAATTCAGCAGCCTGAAAAAGAGGAGGTCCATCTTTTACTGCGGAGTCCCGGAAAAAATTTGCGTCTGCTGTTAAATGCCGGCAGCACTTCCGCCAGACTGCATCTGACTGAGCAAAATAAAAAAAATCCTGTCTCACCTCCGATGTTCTGCATGATTCTACGCAAACATCTCGAAGGCGGCAAGATTATCGGGATCAGCCAGTCCGGACTGGAACGCATCATTACCCTGACCGTACAGAATTACAATGAAAGAGGCGATCTTCAAGATTATCAGCTTATCCTGGAAGTCATGGGCAAGCACAGCAATTTGATTTTAGTCGATCCTCAGACCAACATTGTTCTGGACGGAATCAGACGGTATTCCCATCTCCTGAGCAGACACCGGGAAGTGCTTCCCGGAAGATTGTATATCTCACCGCCTTCCCAGCATAAAGCCGAAGCTGTCAGCGATGAACAAAAATGGATGTCAGTCATCCTTGGGTACCCGCTTGACCGGAAAGTCTGTGATGTCCTGGTGAATCTGTTTGACGGTATCAGCCCTGAACTGGCCAAAGAGCTTGTTCTGAGGGCTTGTCTTGAGCTAGATGTGCTTCTTGACAACTGCGGACAAATTGACCTGAGCCGTCTTTTCCAAGCTTATTCCTTTTTCCTGCTGGCCAAACAGGATACAGCCGTTGATCCGTGCGTATATTATCAGTCCGGACGGGACAAGAACATGCCGGCTGCTTTTACCTTTATTCCGTATGTGCAGTACGAAGGTCTCAAACTTCAGAAAACGTCGTTCCTAAATGACGCGGTAGATTTGTATTACACCCAAAGAATGACCAGTCAGAAGAATGAGGCCAAAAAAGGCTCGCTCCGTAAGATTGTCCAGGATCATTTTGCGCACGTCAGCAAGAAAGACGGCATCTATCGCGAGACAATCTCCAAGGCTCAAAAAGGGCTGAAAGCTCAAAAACTAGGAGAACTTTTGACGGCCAATCTCTATCAGCTTTCACCGGGTATGGAGGAAGTTACCGTAGAAGACTATACCGATCCCGATTACAAACCTGTTACCATTGGGCTTGACCCAAACCTGACCGGCATTGATAATGCGCAGCGCTACTACAAGACCTACAATAAGGCCAAAGCAACAATCAGGAAAACTGAACCATTGCAAGAAACTGCCCAGGAAGAAATGAATTATCTTCAGACGCTCACTTTAAGCATTGATCAAGCTGAAAACGATATCGAACTTAATGAAATCTATCAGGAACTGATTGATCAAGGGTATATCTCCAAAAAACAGGATAAGCATGTGACGAAAAAGAAACCGTCTGCTGGAAAAGAACAGAATTCTTTCTCTCAGCCACATGTCTATCTGTCTAAGAGCGGCAAAACCATTTTGGTCGGACGCAACAATAAGCAAAATGACCGGATGACCTGGCGGGAAGCGAAGCCGGGCGATCTATGGCTCCACGTCAAGAATATTCCGGGTTCCCATGTCATTGTTCCTCTGTCTGAAGAGGAGGAGTTCCCGGACGATAATACCTTGCTCGATGCTGCGGCACTGGCCATTTATTTCAGCCAGGCCAGGGGGTCTTCCCATGTCCCTGTCGACTATACTCACGTCCGGCAAATCAAAAAACCCCGGGGGGCCAAACCCGGGATGGTTGTTTATGAGCAAAACTGGTCTCTTCTATTGACACCGGAGCAGGATGCTATCGAGCGGCTCCTAGCTACCGAACAACAGATAACTCGATAATCAGCGTTCAATAGCTAGAGAAAACTTCGCAAATACCATAAAATAGACTCCGTAATACATAGCCAGCGTCTGCGAAGTACGATGCAGAGCGCGGCTTTTTGACGGCCACGGATGGCCTAATGTCGCGATGCCAAGGATGGCAAGGAGCGACGTGCCAAGGAGAGCACAAGAAGCCGAAAGCGACTATGTATTACGGAGTCCTACCTAAATATCAAATTCTTTACTTGTTTAGGTTTATTTTATTCCCCGGCTCCCAGGTTTCTCCCACGGGATACCCTGCTTGCAAAGCGGGCAATCATCCGGCTCATAAGCTTCAATATTCATCTGGATCAAGCTGTGCAGCAAAAGTCCGTCAAAATCAGCTTTGCCACCACTACGGTCCACAAGCACGCCTACACCGACCGGAACTGCACCGGCTTCCTTGACGATATTGATGACTTCTTTAACCGATCCGCCGGTCGTGATAACATCTTCGACCACGAGGACTTTTTCGCCAGGTTCAAGCTTGAATCCTCTCCTGAGCGCCATTTCCCCATTCTGCCTTTCGGTAAAGATCGCTTTTACCCCTAAGTTCCGGCCAACCTCATGGGCGACGACAATCCCGCCCATCGCAGGACCAATAACGGTTTCGATCTCCATTCCTCCAAACTTTCCGGCCAGATCCTTTCCGAGTACTGCAGCTTTCCTCGGATACTGAAGTACCTGAGCGCACTGCATGTAACGCGCGCTGTGTTTCCCTGAAGTAAGAAGAAAATGACCTTGAAGCAGCGCTCCGGTCTCCTTGAAAATATCGAGAATGTCATTTTCATTTAATCTTTCAGTCGTTGAATGATCAGACACGTTTATTCCACCTTCCAAAATGTGATTTCTGAATTTATCCGTGAAATACCAGTACAATGAATTTTACATGTATTATGGCACTTAAAATATTCTACCACATTGATTCAGAAAAAAGGAACTATTTTGGTGTGGAATCTATCTCAAATTTTGTTCTGTTCATTTGCGAAAGGAGCATTTCCGTACTGCCTACCAAGCTGCTCTTGAAGAATAGGATATCTTCGATGGCTACAAACAATGTTTTCATACTTAAAACGTTTGCCGCATTATTTACAAAAATAGTTATTATATTTATTATTTTTTGTTATATAATAGATTACAGAAATATTTCTTACTTGATTTTACATTTCTTTTATTTACTAGTAATCACTATTTGATAATATCTAAAAACTAAAATAATCTATTATTTATGATTAGAAAATAATAGATCATTTACCAAGGTGGTTTAAATGCTATTTCAGGATTTTGATGTCTATTTCAAAAGTGAGCAGGATAAAGAAGAAAAACTTCTATATGCCTTCATGAGCCTTGAAAAAATACCCGATAGCGTGTTCTGGGCCGATGACGAAGGAAACCTCTCTTTCGTCAATGAAGCCGCCTGCCGGACATTGGGCTACACCAGAGAAGAGCTGCTCACCTTCAATATTAGGGACTTTGCCCCTATTGTTGCGGGCGGAATTGACCAAAACATTATTGAATATGTTGATTACGGAGGACTTTCTCTTTTCCGGACATTTCACAAACATAAGGACGGTCATCTCATCCCGGTCGAAGTACTAAGCACAGTCAGACAATTGGTCGGTAATAAATATCTCGCTACATCCATTGTCCGCGACATCACGGACCGGGTCCAGGTAGAGGAAGAATTAAAAGAGACGTACAACCGTCTTGAGGTCTTATATAATATTTATCAGGCGACGACAAGTGAAAAGAACATTAACAGACTCATCCGACAAGCTGCCGGTATTATGAAAAGCACGTTTGAATTTGATGCTTTTGTGTTTTACTTTTATGATGACTACCTGCAAAGCTCGGCGTTATATTATACGCTTGGACTGCCCAAAGAGATTATCCGCAAAATAGAAATTCTGCCGCAGTATGTCGGTTTTATCGGTCAAAGTCTTACATCAGACTTTGTGGCATACGCCAAGTATACGGAAAAAACTAAAATTGATGAAAGCATTAAACAGTTATTTTTTGATTATGGCTTTACTGATGAAATGGCTTTTCCGATCATATTTGAACAAAAAACGATCGGCGGCATTGGATTGATTAATAAGCATAATAAGCCTTTCAAAGCCAAAGATAAGGAATTGCTGCAGGCTGTTTGCGGGCAGCTCAGCACGGTTATCCAAAATCTCAAGCTGATCCACTCTCTGAGCAAAGAACTGAAAGAGCACAAACGCACAGCTGAAGCTTTAAAAAAAGTGAATGCTGAATTGGAGAAATCAGCATTCACCGACCAGCTCACAAATATTTGGAACCGAAGATGCTTTCTGAAGAATTCGGTAATTGAAATTGAACGTTCCAGACGTAACAAGTATCCGCTTTCCCTGCTGCTTCTGGATATTGACCACTTCAAATTGATCAACGACAATTACGGACATCAGGCTGGGGATCAGGCCTTAATTGAGTTTGTGAACCTTCTGCGGGATAATATCCGAAGCTTTGACTCTTTAGCACGTTGGGGAGGGGAGGAATTCCTGATCCTGGCGCCTCACCTTCGGGCCGGAAACGCCGTGCAGTACGCCGACAGGCTCAGGGAGCTGATTGCGGAACACCTGTTCCAGGAAGTCGGAGAAATCACGACAAGCATCGGGGTCGCCGAACTAGCCAATACCGATAACATAGATTCCTGGATCAAGAAGGTGGATAACGCTCTCTACCGAGCCAAGGAACAAGGACGCAACAGGGTAGAGTTCAATGGCGTTATCATCCTCTGAAATTAGCCCACAAGCTTCCCTGGACATCGTCTACCAGAGATCCTGCTTCAAACCGGTTCCTACCGTTGGCTTTCGCTTTATACAGCTGGAGGTCAGCTTTTTTGATCAGTTCCTCGGCCGATTCTTCTTTAAGCTCACTGATTCCTCCACTTACGGTTATATGTATGCCTTCCCGAAAATCAGCTAGCGCTATCTTATATCTCAGCCGTTCCGCCAGGAATAAAACCTCATCCGAGGCAGTATCAGGTAGGATAATGACGAATTCGTCCCCGCCATATCTGCCGATAATATCGGTACTCCGGCATGCCTGATTCAATATCCCGGCAACACGGATGATGACATCGTCTCCGCATTGATGACCGAACCGGTCGTTGATGTCTTTAAAATCATCGATATCCATCATAATGATAGACAGTGGATAATCAATCCGTTTGGCACGTTCAATCTCTTCCTTGAGTTTCAGAAAGAGATTTTCATGGTTATATAGGGATGTCATCGAATCGCGGACGGACAGGTCGGCCAATATTGTGTTCTTGGCTTCAACTTCTTTCTTATAAATCAAGGAAAATAATCTGATTCTGAATACCATCCTGGAAAAAATCCAGGCACACAAGTTCATAATGAAAGCATTGATACGCAAAATCTCAACAATATAATCATTCGGCTGATAGTAGGGAATGACCAGAAAAAAGAAAAGATAGACGAAAGAATACAAGACCAAACTTGTCAAAGGAGGTAAATAGATAAAAGCTGCTATACCAAATACTGCAATAATATATGGATTGATTGATACAAGCTCATTTTGAGGCAAAATACTAAGCGCGCAGCCAAAAACCAGTAAAATGATTAAATACCCGACTTCTGTGCAATAGATGATTTCCTTTCTGTAAACGTCGTATTTCCGGTATATTTGAATAAGAAGCGGAAGCATCAGCAAACTAATCGAAACAAAAATTAATATGCTAATTTTAACGTCTGCGACCGCACGCGGAAAAAAGATCAGCAGTGAACTTTCACAAATGCTAAAGAATCCCGCAATAACAATTAGCTTTAAGAAATTTTCTTTCCAAAGCTGACGCGAAAATTCATCCTTATTTTCTTTTGGAACAATCGTAAAGTATTTACGTAAACGCTCAAACCTCATGAATTGCCTAACCTCATGATTTTTTTCATGCCGTCAAGTTCATGCTGTCATTTTTATACTGCAAAATATAGGTTCAAACAATATATCAACATATGTCAACTTTTAACGTCACAACTATATAACGATAGCCAAATCCTGTCAATACAAATACTGTTCCTATTTTAATCCCATAGGTGCTCTATGGCTTCCCTGGGATTCTCATTCAAGGTAATCGGTCTGCCGACTACCAGATAAGAGCTTCCGGCTTCCAGGGCCATGCGCGGGGTAAGAACCCGCACCTGGTCATTTTTTTCGCTCCAGGCCGGCCGGATCCCCGGTGTTACGAGAAGAAAATCTTCTCCGCATTCCTCCCGGAGAATTTTTGCTTCCTGCGCGGAAGAAACGACCCCGTTCAAATTTGCTTTCCTGGCGAGCATTGCCAGTTTCAGTACCTGCTCCTGCGTACTGCCCTGCACCCCGATCGATGTCAAGTCTTCCTGTCCCATACTTGTAAGGACGGTTACGCCGATAATGGTTTTGCCGGCCTTATGGCCGACCTCGGCCGCTCTGGCCATCATTTCGTATCCGCCGCTGCAGTGAACATTGATCATATCCACGCCGGAGGCGGTTAGCACGCTTAGGGTTTTTTCGACGGTAGTCGGAATATCATGCAGCTTAAGATCGAGAAATATTTTAAATCCGAGCTCTTTGAACTGCTGAATCAGGCTTAACCCCGAAAGCGCATAAAGCTCAAGGCCAACCTTCAGCCAGCACCCGCAGCCGGCAAGTTCCCGGGCAATGTCCAGGGCTTTTTCTTTCGTATTGACATCCAAAGCCACGATGACCTTTTCATTTAAACTATGTGAAGTTTCCATTTTTTTCATCCTTTCTGCCCATGGGCAAGTCCGACGATTTCCTTGACCGACTGATAGCCTCTTTGATTGCAATAGGCCTTAATTCCTTCCAGAATTTCAACAGGCGCAAGCGGATTGCCAAAATTAGCTGTTCCGATGCTCACTGCCGAAGCACCTGCCAGCATGAACTCGATAGCATCCTGCCAAGTCAAAATTCCTCCCATGCCGATGACCGGCAGCTTTACAGCCTGATAGACCTGATAGACCATTCTGACGGCTACCGGCCGGACCGCGGGACCGGATAACCCCCCCATCGTGTTGGCCAACACCGGTTTCTGGGCATTGAGATCAATCTGCATGCCCAGAAGCGTATTAATCAAAGAAATGATATCCGCCCCGCCACTTTCCACAGCTTTAGCCATCGCTGTAATATCGGTCACATTCGGAGACAGCTTCGCAATCAACGGCAGATCCGTTTCCTTTCTAACGGCAGTGATGACTTCTTCCGCACTCTTGGGATCAGTTCCGAAAGCCATCCCGCCGTGTTTGATGTTCGGACAAGAGATGTTAACTTCCAGGGCTGCAATCCCGCAGCCGCGTTGGAAGGATGATGCCATCAGCGCATAATCTTCCAGTGAAAAACCCGAGATATTGACAATCACTGCTGTGTCCAGCAAGGCTAGCTCCGGTAGATAGTTTTTTAAGAAAGCCTCCAGTCCGGGATTTTCCAAGCCTACAGAATTCAGTAGGCCTGATGGAGTCTCCGCGAGCCTCGGTACAGGATTCCCAAGACGCGGAAGCGGTGTAATCCCTTTGACTGTGATCCCGCCGAGAACGGAGGGGTCATAAAACGGAGCATAGGCTTCACCGAAGCCATACGTGCCGGAGGCAGTGATGACAGGATTTTTAAGCTTTAATCCTGCCAGATCAGTCTCAAGATTAAATGTCTGCATCCCAGACCACCTCCTGCCCATTCATTACCGGTCCTTCTTTGCAGACGCGTTTTCGTTTCAGTCCGCCATTTGCATCTCTAACGGTACAGACACATCCCAAACATGCACCTACCCCGCAGGCCATCCGCTCTTCTAAAGAAACTTCGAGCGGAACATCGTTGTTCCGGCAAATCCCCGCGACAGCCTTCAGCATGCCGTTCGGACCACAAGCTGCAGCCCGCAGAAGGCCCTTGCTCAGTAATTGCTGCGTGTTTTTATCAGCTAAATACTTTTCGAGCAGTGCTGTAACTAAGCCTTCCTCTCCGCAGCTTCCGTCCAGTGTTGAAAGTTCAACATCCAAACCTTTTTGCAGCAGCAGATTTAAATCTGCACTGTCCAGAAAATCTTTGTTTTCTCCTCCCCAGAGGACTTTTATCTTTACTGGAACTTTCTGTGCGGCCTGGATCACAGAGAACAGCGGAAACATCCCTATTCCGCCTGCAATCAGCAGAAGCTCCCCTTTCTCCGGAATTGAAAAGCCTGTCCCCAGTGGTCCCAGAACACTTAGATATTGGTCTGTCGGTATCCTTGAAAGAAGTTCGGTTCCTTTCCCTTTGATTCTGTAGTAGATGGTCACTTCTCCACGTTCAGGGTCGATCCCGGCAATGCTAAGTGGTCTGCGCAGAAGCGGGTCACTCGTATCCGTGACCTGGATATGCAGAAACTGGCCCGGCCGAGCTGTTTTGGCAGCTTCTCCACTCAAAACAACTTTGTACAAACCCTGGACGGGATGTCCGATCCTTTCATTGAAGACGACTTTCTCCTTGAGGTCCATGATATGCTCACTCCTAGTAGATCGATTTTATTTGCAAAGGCCTTTCACCACGATGGATGACGCGCTGCCCATCCATTACGTTGATAAATCCTGCAGCTAGTGAAAGTGTTGCTCAAATAATTTCATTCAAGCCTGATTACCCCATATTAGGTCTGGGTGTCACAAGTTCCAGCGTCAAGCGGAGCATGGATGCGGAGCGCGGCTGTTAGCGCCATGGAGGGCGCTAGCTGCCGAAAGTGGAATTGTGACACCCAGACCAACCCCAGATACTTATGGGCTGTATATATTTGCTTATTTATTTTAAGAACATTATGCTAGCTGAGTGGTACGATGCTCGGTATGTTGGCCTCCAGAACATGCAGCCAGGCTTCGGCCGTATCCATACTGGTAAAGCACGGTACGCCGTGTTCAACTGCACTTCTTCGGATCGCAAAACCGTCGCTGGCAATGATTCTGCCGTGTGTGGTTGTATTTAAGACACACTGGACACGTCCTTTGCGGATTTTCTCAATGATATCGTCTGATCCGGAATGAAGTTTACCAACCGTGTCAACTTCAATACCGGACTGGCAAATCGCCTTAGCCGTCCCTTCCGTGGCGATGATTCTAAAGCCAAGTTTGGCAAAACGTTTGACCAGCCGTATCCCGTCTTCCTTATCGCGGTCGGCTAGGGTTGCAAGCAGCGTGCCGTAAACCGATATCTGCATGCCGGCGGCCATCAATGCTTTCTGGAGCGCTTTTTCATAATCATAATCAATCCCCATGACTTCTCCGGTTGATTTCATTTCAGGACCGAGAGAAGGTTCAACGAGCAGCAGCTTTGAGAAAGAGAATACCGGTGCTTTTACCGCAACCTTCTCTCCAACTGGCCACAAACCAGATTTAATACCCATGCTCCCCAGCTTCTCTCCAAGAATAACCCGGGTGGCCAATTCCACAATCGGCACGCCGGTAATCTTGCTTAAGAAAGGGACCGTACGGCTGGAGCGGGGATTGACTTCTAAAACATAGACCTGGTCTTTATAGATGACATACTGGATATTCAATAAGCCTTTGATCCGCAGGCTCCGGGCCAGCGAAATGGTTAAGTCCTCGATGATTTCTTTGATGTTGTCTGCAACCGTTTGCGGCGGATAGACCGCAATCGAATCGCCGGAATGAATGCCGGCCCGTTCCAGATGTTCCATGATTCCGGGAATGCAGACGGTTTCCCCGTCGGAAATCGCATCGACTTCGACCTCTTTGCCGAGAAGATACTGGTCGATCCAGATGCTTTGTCCCGGAAAATCCGCCAAAGCCCTTGCAAATACGCCCTGGAGTTCCTGAGGCTCATAAACAATTTGCATAGCCCTTCCTCCAAGCACATAGGAAGGACGTACAATCAGCGGATAACCGATATCCTCTGCAAGCTTTTCAGCTTCTTCCATGTTGGAAACGCATCCGCCGCGGGGCCGGCGAGCGCCCAGCTGCTGCAGAACTTCATCAAAGATTCCTCTCTCTTCTGCTCTGTCCGTGTCTTCGACCGTCGTACCAAGAATCCGGTAACCGCGTTCCGCCAGTCCTTTGCATAACCCAATCGCAGTCTGTCCGCCAAATTGGACGACGATACCCTCAGGTTTTTCTTTCTCGAGGACTGCCGTGACATCCTCAATCGTGAGCGGTTCAAAGTAAAGCCTATCGGCCGTATCAAAGTCAGTAGACACTGTCTCCGGATTATTGTTGATAATGATACTCTCAATACCTGCCTTGCGCAGCGCCTTCACAGCATGAACCGAGCAATAGTCAAACTCGATGCCCTGACCAATCCTGATCGGCCCCGATCCCAGAACGACAACTTTCCGTCGATCTGTCGGCTGGACCTCATCCTCGACATCATAGCTCGAGTAGAAGTATGGGGTCGTCGCTTCAAACTCCCCGGCGCAGGTATCGACCATTTTAAAAACAGGCTTCAGGCTGTTTTGGATCCTGAAATCATAGACCTGCTGCTCATTTGCATGCCAAAGACGGGCAATCTCGCGGTCGGAATAGCCCAGCCGCTTGGCCTTTGTTAAGGCTGTTAAATCCCAGACCTGCTGCTTTATTTCTGTGGATGTCCTGACAATCCCTTCTATTTTCTTCAAAAAGTAAGGATTCCACGCATTTAACTGATTAATTTCATCTACAGTCCATCCCCTGCGGAAAGCTTCCGCGATCACGAAGAGCAGATTATCTTCCGGCAGGCTGCATCTTTTCCGAAGAAGTTCATCGTCGATGTACGCCATCTCTTCGAGCAGGATGCCGTAGGCTTTCGTTTCAAGGGAGCGCACCGCCTTTAAGAGGGCCGTCTCCAAATTGCGGCCCAAACCCATAACCTCTCCGGTCGCCTTCATTTGTGTACCAATCCTACGGTCGGCATCAGAAAATTTATCGAAGGGCCAGCGCGGGATCTTCACGACCACATAGTCGAGGGCAGGCTCAAAACAGGCCGAAGTCTTCCCGGTTACCGCATTCGGCAGTTCGGCCAGCGTATAGCCAATCGCTATTTTGGCAGCCACTTTCGCAATCGGGTAGCCGGTCGCTTTGGAAGCCAGCGCGCTCGAACGGCTCAAACGCGGATTGACCTCAATGACACAGTATTCAAGTCTTTCCGGATGCAGCGCATATTGAACATTGCAACCTCCCTCAATACCGAGGGCCGCCACGATTTTCAGGGCCGAAGTCCGAAGTGTCTGAACTTCCTTATCCGTAAGCGTCTGACAAGGCGCCATGACGATGCTGTCACCGGTATGGACGCCGACAGGATCCATATTCTCCATATGGCAAACCGTAATACTGTTGCCGCAGCTGTCCCGCAGCACCTCATACTCAATTTCTTTCCAGCCGGCTACGCTTTTTTCGATCAGAATCTGCCCAATCATACTGGCTTTGATTCCGCTGGCGGCAATCGTTGTCAATTCATCCGCATCTTTGGCGATCCCGCCGCCGGTACCGCCCAGCGTGAATGCCGGCCGAACAATCACCGGATAGCCAATTTCTTCAGCAAATTTTAACGCTTCCTGTACATCCGAAACAATCGAGCTTGCCGGGATCGGTTCCCCGATTTCGTTCATCAAGTTCCGGAAAAGCTCCCTGTCCTCCGCCTTGCTGATGCTCTCCAGCGGCGTTCCCAAAAGCGTAACGCCACAGCGGTCCAGAATACCGGCTTTGGCCAGCTGAAAAGCCAGGTTCAGTCCGGTTTGGCCGCCCATAGTCGGAATGAGTCCGTCGGGTCTTTCCTTCTCAATAATTCTCTCCAAAAACTCCAGTGTCAGAGGCTCGATATATACTTTATCGGCAATTTCCTTATCCGTCATAATAGTAGCCGGATTGGAATTGACCAGAATAATTTCCACGCCTTCTTCCCTTAAAGCCCGGCAGGCCTGCGTTCCGGCATAGTCAAATTCAGCCGCCTGTCCAATCACGATGGGTCCTGAACCAATCACCATGACCTTCTGCCAATTTTGTTTTGGCATTTACATTTCCCCCCATTTAGCGTTCAGTATCTCTGCAAAGCGGTCAAATATTTCATCATTTTCCTCAGGGCCCGGTGCAGCTTCAGGATGATATTGCACAGTTAAAACCGGATATTTTTCGTGCTTCAGGCCTTCAACTGTGCCATCATTCAAATTCGCATACATGATGTTAAACCCAGTTCCTCGAAGCGATTCTTCACTGACAGCATAACCATGGTTCTGAGAAGTCATGGTTACTTTGCCCGTTTCTTTGTTCTGAACAGGATGGTTCCCTCCGCGATGCCCAAACGGCAGCTTGTAGGTTGAAGCGCCCGCGGCCATTGCCATAATCTGATGACCCATACAAATTCCCATAATCGGTAATTCTGCAATCAGTTTCCCCATATTCTCAGCGATCTCCGGCAAACGGGCTGGATCTCCAGGTCCATTGCTCAGCACAAGTCCCTGGGGCCTCAACTCCATTATTTTCTGAGAGGGAGTCCCTGCAGGGAAAACATGCAGCCGGTAACCTCTTTTTTGCAGGCAGCGCAAAATATTCTTTTTGGCGCCAAGATCAAGTACGGCCAACTCCGGACCGTTACCGGGAATGACATATTCTTCGTCGGATGTCGCCTGGTACACCCAATGTTTTTCAGGGTCAAAATCCTGCGGCGTGCTTTTCTGCCAGAACGCTGCGGCCTGTTCCAATTCCTCGACCATTATGCCGGGCATCGTCCCGTTGTTCCGGATATAGCGGGTTAATGCCCGGGTATCAACGCCTTTTAAGCCAGGGATATTCTGTTTCATACAGAAATCCTCCAGGCTTCCATCGGCATGCAGGCTGCCTTCGCCAGCCGAGAGCTCCCGCACGATGATACCCTTAAGCAGTACCTTGTCCGCTTCGCTCTCTTCATTATGCCAGCCGTAGTTCCCGATCTGCGGGTGAGTAAATGTCAGGATTTGTCCGGCATAGGACAAATCGGTGATCATCTCCTGATATCCGCACATTGAAGTATTGAATACGACTTCCCCTTTGATCACGTGGTCTCCACCAATCCAGGGGCCAAATTTTTCTCCTTCGAAAGCTTTTCCGTCACTTAAAACCAGCCAGGCCATTATGCTTCCTCCTTATTGTCTAAAAGCTTTCTTCCAGCCATTCGTATTTTTCCGCCGACAATGGTCATTACTGGAAATCCCTGCATCTCCTGTCCCAGGAAAGGGGTATTCTGCGACTTTGTCTCCATTGTCTCCGCAGAAATCATTTCCCGGTATTCCGGGTCAAACAGAACCAAGTCGGCCTGACTCCCGGGTCGAAGCGTTCCGCCCGGCAGGCCGAAACGGCGAGCCGGGTTCACCGACCATAAAGCGATGACCTGATCTGGGGTTATTTTCCCTTTTAACACCAGGTTCTGCCAGACTGCGGCTAGGACTGTTTCCAGCGCGTTGATCCCAAACGGTGCTTCGGCGAAAGGCCGGGTCTTCTCTTCCCAGGTATGCGGGGCGTGGTCTGTCGCCAGCATATCGATCGTCCCGTCCAGCAAGCCTTCCAACAGCGCAATCTGGTCTTCTGCAGAAGGAAGCGGTGGATTGACTTTATAAGAGGCATCGGTCAGGCTAACATCCTTATCCATAAAGATCAGATGGTGCGGATTCACTTCGGCCGTTACATCCACACCCATTTTTTTTGCTTCTCTGATAATCTGCACACTTTCTTTGGTCGATACATGCGCAATATGGAGTTTCCCCCCTGTTTCAGCTGCCAGCAGCACATCCCTGGCCACCATTACGCTCTCGGCGCTTGCTGGGATTCCTCTTAAGCCGAGTCTCGCACTCATTTCACCTTTGCGCATCACACCGTGTCCGGCCAGGCTGTCATCTTCACAATGACTGATGATCGGGCAGCCAGTTAGTTTGGCATATTCCAGTGCCAGACGCATCATCTCAGCGTTCTGGATTCCTTTACCGTCATCGGAAAACGCCACTGCTCCGCCGTCGAGGATATCCATCATCTCGACCAGCTCTTTGCCAAGAAAACCTTTCGTTACCGCCGCGATCGGATAGACTCTGGCCATAGCGGCGCGTTCTCCCTGCAGCCGCACAAATTCCGTTAGCGCACGGTTGTCAACAATCGGCGTTGTATTGGCCATGGCGAGTATCGAGGTAAATCCTCCTTTTATCGCAGCTCTGGAACCGCTACGGATATCTTCCTTCTCCTCTTGACCGGGTTCGCGGAGATGCACGTGCACATCAATTAGACCGGGGAACAAATATTTTCCTTCCCCCTCAACCTGTAGCACATCGTCAAGCCTCTGGGCTTCCAGCGCTTCCAGAACGTCTGCAGGCTGCAGGCTCCCGGCTGATTTCACAATAACGCCATCTTTAACCAAGACATCATTGATCCCGGACAATCTTTGGGCCGGGTCAATCACATACGCATTCTTAATCCACAACACTGCCTGTCCCTCCTATCAACAAGTAAATCAAAGCCATCCGAACGGCAACACCGTTGGTGACCTGCTCTTCAATCACAGACTGCACACTGTCAGCCAAATCACTCGTAATCTCGACACCTCTGTTCATCGGACCGGGGTGCATGATAATAGTATCTTTGCCGGTTTGTTTTAACCTTTCCAGGCTAAGACCGTATAACCTGCTGTATTCCCGGATTGACGGAAAGAGGCCGCTTTGCTGCCTTTCCAACTGAAGACGGAGAGCCATCACCGCATCGGCCCCGGGCAGTTCTTTATCCAAATCGTAAGAGGTCTTCACACCAAGGTAATTCATTTCCGATGGCAGCAGCGTCGGCGGGCCAACCAAAACGACTTCCGCACCAAGTTTTTTCAGTCCGAGGACATTGCTCCGCACAACTCTAGAGTGCAGCACATCGCCGACAATCACAATTTTCTTGCCTTGAAGTTCGCCCAGTCTTTCCTGCATCGTAAAAAAGTCCAGCAAGGCCTGAGTCGGATGGGCATGCTGGCCGTCACCACCATTGATCACGCCGGCTGAAAGCTCATCGGCGAGGAACCCTGCCACCCCTGAGCTGCCATGCCTGATGACTACCAAATCGACTTTCATGGCCTGAAGGGTCTTCGCTGTATCCAGAAGGGTTTCCCCCTTACTTACACTGCTTTGGGCAACTGCAATATTTGACGTATCTGCTCCAAGGATTTTGGCCGCAGTCTCGAAGGAAGTCCTGGTCCGGGTGCTGTTCTCATAAAAAAGCATGACCACAGATTTTCCTCTGAGTGTCGGTAATTTCTTATTGGGTCTTGCCAGAATCTCTTTCATCGGAGCCGCAGTCTTCAAGATATGTTTGATTTCTTCCGCTGTCAGTATGTCCAGATCAAGCAGGTCCTTGTGCTTCCAATTCATGCGTACGCCTCCCATCAATCATTAAAAATTCCTCCAGCCAAAGGGCAGGAGGAATTGAATAATCAACTTTCTCGCTTTCCCTTGGCTATCTCTCAGGATAACATTTAAAGGGTTGGACTCAAAATGTTCGTTACTTTTTTTCCTGTAGGAATACTTCTTCACTTCCATCCGTTTCTTCCAGGCACACAGAAACAATTTCCCTGCTGGAAGTCGGAACATTTTTGCCGACATAATCGGCCCTGATCGGCAGTTCCCGGTGCCCCCGGTCTACCAAAACGGCCAGTTGGATTTTCGATGGTCTTCCGAGATCCAGCAGCGCATCGAGCGCTGCTCTGACTGTACGGCCGGTAAATAAAACGTCATCGACCAAAATAACGATTTTCCCATCTAAGCTGAATGGCACTTTGGTCTCATGCAACACAGGTTGAATATCAATCGTACTCAGGTCGTCTCTATAAAGTGTGATATCAAGCAGCCCGAGAGGAATCGATACACCCTCAAATTCTGCAATCCTTTCCTTAATGCGTTCCGCTAAAGGGACTCCCCTCGTCCTTATCCCGATCAGGACAAGATCTTTCGTTCCCTGATTCTTCTCCAGGATTTCATGGGATATCCTGCTAATCGCTCTGCGGATCCCGTCCGCATCCATGATCCTGTTTTTTGGCGTACCTTCCATTTGAGTTCGCCTTCTTTCAAAAATAATAAAGCTGCCTGCAGGAGCAGACAGCCATACTTCACGTACAACATTTTATCTGCCTTACCTGCCTCACGGGACAATTTTAAAGGCAACTGATTCAATTTTATTATAATTTAGTTTAGTGTACTATGCACCAAATGTCAATCGCTATTCTTTAGCTTTTCCAGAACGTCCCGAAATGATTCGGGTGGATCTGCCGTAAATGTCATCTTTTCTCCGGTCCTCGGATGAATAAAACTCAGTGTCTCGGCATGAAGAACCTGCCCAGTCATGCCAAAAGGATTTTTTTTTGGCCCGTAAAGCGGGTCTCCCAGCACAGGATGTTTCAAATAGGCCATATGTACTCTGATCTGGTGGGTCCTTCCTGTATCCAACACCGCTTTGATCTCGGTAAATTGCATAAATCGTTCCAGTACATAATAGTGCGTCACCGCATTGCGGGAATTCTTAAAAACAACCGCCATTTTCTTACGATCCTTTGGATCTCTGCCAATGGGTGCATCCACAGTTCCCGACGGTTCAGACATCAGCCCGTGAACGACAGCCCTGTAGCTTCGTCCAACACTGTGCTCTTTAATCTGATGGGCAAGATGATGATGCGCGTCATCCGTTTTAGCAACGACCAACAGCCCGGAAGTATCTTTGTCGATCCGGTGAATAATTCCCGGGCGGATGACACCATTAATCCCGGAAAGGTTTTGGCAGTGATACAGCAGTGCGTTGACCAGCGTTCCGCTCCACGCACCAGGAGCAGGATGCACCACCATGCCCTGAGGTTTATTGACCACAAGAAGATCATCATCTTCATACACAATATCCAGCGGTAATTCTTCAGGCAGAACATCCAGCTTCTGCGCAGGAGGAATACTGATCTCAATACGGTCTTCTTCCTGAACCCGGTAATTGGCCTTCTTAGGCTGGCTATTGACAAGCACGCGTTCCTGCTGGATAAGGTTTTGTATATAGCTTCTGCTCAGTGAGGTGCATTCCGCCAGCGCCGTATCCAGCCGCTGGCCGGGAGCTACCTGAACAAACTGCCATTCCTCGCTGTCCGGCTCCTCAATAAAATGATCCTGCGTTTCATCTTCAAAATAATGATTCGTCATTTGTATCCTCTTTCATTCGCATCAAAAGTATAATCAACAAGATACCGCCGATGACAATCATGCTGTCGGCGATATTAAAAATATAGGACCAGACCTTGAAATCTAGAAAATCAATCACTTTTCCGGTAAGCAATCGGTCCCAGAGATTACCGAGCGCTCCGCCCCCGATCAGACCCATGCTTACCCGCATAAGCCTTTGTCCGTGCGGCACTTTTCTTTGAAAATAGAACAGGGCGGCAAGAACAATTACAGAAACAGTGACCAGCACCCACTTTTGGCCCTGCAGCATGCCAAAGGCCGCACCGGGATTCAATATATATGTCAGATGGAAAAAGCCCGGGATAACGACCCGGCTTTCTCCCAACGTCATATTGCTTTGAACGACCCATTTACTGAGACGGTCTAAGACTAAGACAACGATCAGTGTTACCCAGGTATATAAGAATGGCAAAAGGTTACCCTCCATCTAATGAATCATTAATCCTCAATGATCACCGTTCCGGTGTCTCCGTTTTTAAGCCCCAGCGCATTCGCTTCATCGGTATCGATGTGCAGATCAAGTGCATAAGTTGATTTTACTCTGACCAGAACGTTATGAAGAATGCCGCCACGAGGTCCTTCAAAAAGCACTTTTACCATATCCTTATCCTTGATACCATACTGCAGCGCATCGTCTTCACTGGCATGGATATGACGCATCGCAGCAATGACTCCGCGTTCCAGACTTACTTTTTTATCTCCGGCTGAAATATTAATACCGGGTGTCCCTTCGGTATTACCGGAATCTCTTGCCGAAATGTTTAATCCCAGTTTAATCGCGTCTGTCACAGCAAGTTCAATCTGGGTTTCATCACGGGCAGGCCCCAGGACACGGACTCCCTCAAGTTTCCCTTTGGGACCGATCAGTGTTACAGTCTCTTCAGCCGCAAACTGTCCGGGCTGACTTAAGTCTTTCTTTTTAGTAAGTGTACTGTTTTCACCAAAAAGCTGGTTGATATGTTCCTCCGAAAGATGAAGATGACGATTGGATATTCCAACCGGAACAGAAAATGTACGCATGATGTTCACTCCTCAATGTTTGTTTGAATGATCGCTCCATGGTCCATGATCGCAACAATTGCTTGTCAAGAAGCTTTCCGATATAAATGACCGCAATACTTTAATGTTTCTATTATAAACCAGATAGCTGCAGATATCCTGCATCGTACGTTTAAGATTCAAAAAACTTCTTTGTCTTCAAAGACTCCGATTCCGGCAGATCTGGTAATGGGAATACTAGGGAACCACTGATTAATAACGTTTTTTATCATCCCAATAAATAATAAAGTGGGATAATCCCAAGTTAGCGGCCCTATCGCCGCCGATTTCAGCTGCCTTTTCCGAGTAATTCTCGAAAAAAGGCGTAC